>CAMXOP010000009.1 GCA_947245665.1 uncultured Clostridiaceae bacterium | reverse complement strand
ATCTTTTCCTTGTTCGTATTTATCTTCTTTATTATCTGATATTACTACTCCTGTATTATAATTTCCACCAACATAATAAAAACTTAATGGTACTGGAACAGTTTTTCCATCTCCTGTACTTACTGCATATACTGAAGCTACCTTTTTTGATGATATTACTTCTTTTCCTGTTTCTGTTGATACATAATAAGGGGTGTTTGTTTCCCAGCTACTTGGCATTTTTACAATTGTTCCTGCATTTGTTTCAGGTGTATTTTCTGGTAAATCACCTAATAATCCAAATTCTTCATATAGTTCATTTAATTGTTGCTGTTCTAATTCTTGAGCATTCAAATATTTTTCTTTTGCATATTTAGCTTTATTGAATAAACCATTTTCTCCTATACTTAAATTTATTCCTACTCCTGCTAAAATAATTAATAAAATAATTGTTATTATAAGAGATATTAATGTTATAGCATGTGTCGAATGTAAAGCATAATTGTTTTTTGAAATTTTTTTCATTTGTTCCTCCTAGTATTATATAATTAAAACTGTACTTGCCATTTTAAAACTGGATATCCATTATTTATATATTTTATATTTCCATTTTCATCAAAATTATCTGTTATATTTCCATATTTATCTATTTTTTTACCATCTTCAATATAATTCTCTCCTAATGTTGGAGTTAATAATTTTAATTCATTGTCACTTTTTGGTATTGTATTTTTATTACCAGATAAATAACTTCCAGAGGTTGTTCCACAGCCTGTTAACCAATAATTATTGCTTAAATTAATAGTAGGTGTTCCCATATATGAAGTAAAGAAACCAGATATTGCATATATACCATTTCCTGTTAAAACACCTGATGAATAACAATTACTTACTATATGAACACCACCACGTTGATGATATCCTATAATTCCACTGGTATCCATTTTTCCATATATTTCTCCTGTATTATAACAATTTATAACTTTTGATGTATAACCATTTTCAGCAACAGTTCCACCACAAATTCCTCCTGCGGAATAGTCAGTACTAATAGAACCAGAATTTTTAGTGCTTATTTTTCCAATATTAAATGAATTAATTATTTGGGAATTACTTTCAATGAATCCTGCAATTCCTCCTACCGCACGTGTTCCAACTATAGTATTTAAATTTGCACATTGTTCAATTTTTACATTTTTTCCTGTAGAAATTATACCACCAGTCCACAACTTACCACCTTCTACTTCAGCATTATTAATACATTTTGTTATAGAAGAATTTTCAGCTATTCCACATATTCCACCTGTTCTATCGCCATTAGAAATACTACCTCCATCTAAGGTTAAATTCTTTACTTCACTGTCCTTTATATATCCAAATAAGGCATTTATATCTGTTTCTTTATTTATAAAAATATTTTTAATTGAATTACTATTTCCGTCAAAAATTCCTTTAAATTGGTTTTCGGAATTTCCAATTGGCTCAAAACTTATAGTATTTCCATTTAAATTTTCTCCACATACATTGCTTAAATCTAAAGTTTCTACTAGATTTATTGTTTTTCCTTCATATGTTAAGCCACTATTTACTCTATCTCTAAAAGTTACTAGTTCTTCTAAATTTCTTATATTTTCTTGTGATTTTTCTATTAAAGTTCTTAGCGTTTCTTTTGAATCTTTTGTTTTTACTTTTACTATATATTTTGTATCTAATTCTATATTTATAGTACTTTCAGATATTTTCTTGTCTGTAGTTATTTCAAATTTCATATCTTCTAAAATATTACCTAATTCATTTAATACAGTTATACTTTCTATATCTATATTGCTTTGTATTGTAATTAATGTACGTACCATATATTTACTATTTTCATTTTTTCCTAAATATTCTTGTATTTTTTTAGCTAATTTTACTTGTGTTTTACCAAGACTCTCTACTATTATTAGTTTGTCTCTGTCTATTTGAAAATTAAAGTTATCTACAATTACATTGTTGTCAATTACTTCCATGTTTTCACTATTTAGAATATTATCTAAAAAATCTTGATTATTATAATCTTTGTTAGTTTCCCTTTCAACAAATGCATATGCTAATGTATTTTCTAACTTTTCCTTAGCTGCTGCTTCTATATACCTTTCTTTAGCCTGTTCAGCTTTATTAAATAAACCATTTTCTCCTAAACTTAAATTTATTCCTATTCCTGCCAATATAATTAATAAAATGATTGTTATTACAAGTGATATTAATGTTATAGCATGTGTAGAAGCAATACAGAGCCCTACACCAAAATTGCAATTATCTAGTTTTGTTATTTTTTCATTCATTTGTATCCCCCTAATATTATATAATTTAGTATTAACTCTTTTGTAAGTATTAAACTTTAATCACGTATTGTTATTTAAATTATTATAATTTTTAATGATATTTGTTGTCAATAAATTTCGATATTTTTGTCATATTTATATATAATTGTTAACAATTTTTTATAAAATAGACTATTAGTATATTGACACTCTAATAAAACTAAAAAATAAAGAGATATATTAAGAAACAACAAATAAAACAAAGAAAAGTAAATGTTTTTAAGAAGATTTGAAAATTGAAAAATATTATAAAAAAATATAACATATAAGTAAATGATAATAAAGTATACTTTTAGCAAATTTGGGAATTATAAGTAAAGTAAAGGAGAATTATATGGAAAATAAAATAAATATTTTTGAAAATGAAAATTATAAATTTATTAGTGATTTTGTAGAAACAAAAATACCAATATTAAGAGCAAATAATAAATTTGAAAATGACTATATAAAACTTTCAGAAACAATGGAAAGTTTAGAAACAGAATTATTAGATATACAAAAAGAGAAATTTAATGAAATGATAAAGTTAATATACAAAAATGAAGAATACTATTTTGCTCTTGCATATTCTTTAGGTGTTAAATATGGTGCAGATTTAAGAAAACTATAATAAAAAGTATAAAAAAATTTTATATTAAAAATATTAATATAAAATTGGAAATATTTATTTAGATAAGAAATAATCTATAAGATGTAAAATAGTATTTTTATCCTTTTTAGATAATTTCTTAAATTTTTCATCATAAATAGAAATAGAAGATTTAATACTATCGTCTAATAAATCATACAATATAATATCAGGAGTAATTTTATAAGCATTACAAAATTTTAGTAATGTATCAATACTACCTTTAGAAAGGCCTCTTTCAATTTGACTAATATGTCTAGGCTCTAAACCAGTTAAATCTGCGACTTGATTTTGAGTCAAATTATTTTTTAGCCTGTATTCTAAACATATCTTTCCAATATGTATATTCGAATCTAATTTATTCATGGAATTCCTACCTTTCATAAATATAATATAATTTTTGTAGTATTTTGGGAATGAGTTCTAAAATGATAAAAATCAAATTTAAAACGATAAGAAGTTGAAAATAATTATTATGTCTGCATTTTATAATATTTTATAGTAAAATTCTGAATAAACATAGTAAAGTTAGACCCAATATATTCATATGAAATTTCAAAAAAATTAATAAATTATTAAATTTATATTACATCTCCAAATCATATTGAAAAAAGCAAAATATATATGTTATAATAGTAGTAATAAAGAAATAGGAGAAAGTAAATTATGAATCAAATTCTAGTAACGCAGAAACTGTATATTACACCTGAATTACGCAGAAAAAAGAAAATGTATAAATTTCAGTTCTTTTTATCTGTGTTATTAGTATGTTTATTATTTTCTTATTACATATATGCTGAATATGATAGAAGTAAAAGTGAAGAGGTGTCAAAAGAGATACTAGAAGGCATAAGCATGACAGCCAATAATGAAATATATAATGAGCAAAAAGATACTACTATAAAAGAATATGATGGAATGATAGTAGTTGCAATTGAAGATAATCAAGAAGATGACAATCAAATAATTGAATCAAATACGCCAGCACAATCTACAGTAGAATATACTACAGAAAATGGAATAAAATATTCAGTAGAAGCTATATTAAACATTCCAAAATTAGGAATAAACTATCCAGTTATATCAGAATGGTCTGAAGAGCTCTTAAAAATATCTGTAAATAAATATTGGGGGCCAAAACCAAATGAAGTAGGAAACTACTGTATAGTAGGTCACAATTATAAAAGTGGTAAAATGTTTGGAAATTTACCAGCAATAGCTAATGGGGATATTATAGAATTAACCGATACATCAGGAAAAACATTAAAATATGCAGTATATGATAGATATGTAATAGAACCAACAGACACATCTTGTACAAGTCAAATGACAGGAGGAAAAAAGGAACTAACACTAATTACATGCAAAGAATATGGTCAAAAGAGGTTAGCAGTAAAAGCGAGAGAAGTAAAATAAAATTCTGGTTATGAAAAGTTTACTAACACTAAATTTTTCATAACCAGTTTTTTATTGTATAGGAGAAATCAATTCCAAATTGTAGAGGAAAGCATTACTCGTCAATGTGGCGAAAATACTTTCCTATTATATAAAGAATTAACTTATATTCCTATTTTATATCCAATTTAATATGCACATCTCTTAATTGTTCTCTAGTTACATTTCCTGGGGCACCCATCATCAAATCTTGTGCCTTACTATTCATAGGGAAAGCTATAACATCACGTATCGTTTCAGAACCAGTTAAAAGCATAAGCATTCTATCTACACCAGGTGCAATTCCAGCATGAGGAGGAGCACCAAATTTAAAAGCATTAAATAAAGCAGGAAATTTTTCTTCAATATGTTCTTTACTATAACCAGCTATTTCGAAAGCTCTAACCATAATTTCAGGATCATGGTTTCTAACAGCACCAGAAGAAAGTTCAATTCCATTACATACTATATCATATTGATATGCAATTATATCTAAAGGGTTTTGTGTATTTAATGTATCCATTCCTCCTTGAGGCATAGAAAATGGGTTATGATTAAATGAAATTTGTCCTATTTCATCTAATTCATACATTGGGAAATCTACAATCCAACAGAACTTAAAAATATTATCATCTATTAAATTTAAGCGTTTTCCAAGTTCAGTTCTTATTTGTCCAGCAAGTTCAGTAGCTCTAGTTTCACTGTCTGCTATAAAGAAAATAGTATCACCAGTGTGTAAGCCAGCTAAACTTATAAGTTCCTTTTTTAAGTTATCAGGAATAAATTTATCAATAGGGCCTTTATAACTTAAATCCTCTTGAACCTCTAAATAACCAAGTCCAGCCATACCAATAGAAATTGCAAACTCAAGCATTTTTTCATGAAACCCTTTAGACATATGCCCAGCAACTCTAATAGCACGAACAGTTCTATTTATAAAAGGTTTAAAAGTACACTTTTCAAAAAAGTCAGATAAATCTACAATAACTAAAGGATTTCTCAAATCAGGTTTATCAGTTCCATATTTAAGCATTGCTTCTTTATATGGTATTTGAGGAAATGGATATTCTGCTACTTTTTTATTTGAAAATTTAGTAAAAGTATTATAAACAACAGGTTCAATTACATTAAATACATCTTGCTGAGAACTATAAGACATCTCCATATCCAATTGGTAAAATTCACCTGGAGCTCTATCGGCCCTCGCATCCTCATCTCTAAAACATGGAGCAATTTGGAAATATTTATCAATGCCAGAAATCATCAAAAGTTGTTTAAACTGTTGTGGTGCTTGAGGAAGTGCATAAAACTTACCAGGGTGAAGCCTACTTGGAACTAAGTAATCTCTAGCACCTTCAGGAGAAGAACTAGTAAGAATAGGAGTCTGAACCTCCAAAAAACCTTGTTCAACCATTTGACTTCTTAAATACTGAATAACCTCAGCACGTAACACTAAATTATTTTTTAATTTTTCATTTCTCAAATCCAAAAACCTATATTGAAGCCTCAAGTCCTCACGTACATCTACATTACTATTAATTTCAAAAGGTAAATTTTTAGTACGTTTACCTAATATATCAATATTTTCAATAGCAATTTCAACTAAACCAGTTTTAATCTTCTCATTAACCGTTTCAGGTGCTCTTTTTCTAACAATTCCTTCTACACATACAGAAGATTCTATAGGAATATGAGAAGCAAAATCAACATCAGCTTCTTTAGCAGAAGTAACAACTTGTGTAACCCCATACATATCTCTGATATCCAAAAATACTAAACCGCCAAAATCGCGAATTGTTTGTACAAATCCAGCAATTTTAACCTTCTTACCAACATCCTCCATACTAATTTCATTACAATTATGAGTTCTATAAATGCTCATACAAAACACTCCTTTCTTACTTGAAGTTAGAAGTTAGAAGTTGGAGGTTGGAAGATTTACTACTGATTTAAATAATAACTTACAAAAATAAGTGTACAACCTTGGATTCTAACTTTCATACTTCGAACAAAATTAGTTTTTTCTAATTTTGTTTATACAGAATAAGACGAATTTCTTAATTGCAAAATTGAAAATGTAGATATTTTAGAATTACGAGGACGTCACAAAAACATCGACTTCTAAAATAAATCAATTAAAAAAATACAATCAAAAAATCGTCCAGCTGCATAAATGCAGGGACGAAATAATATCCGCGGTGCCACCCTAACTTGAAAGATATATGTTTAAAACATTACTTTCCACTTTAATAAAAATTGCTCCAATGTGTTTCATTTATTACATTCTTCTAAAAAGGCTCTCAGCGCATCCACCTTTATTCTCTGTTTAGGAACTTATAATAAACTTTCATCTTCATAGCAATAAAAAATTAGTTTATATTATATAGTATTATATGCTTATTTGTCAATACATATGAGAGAATATATATTATTTTTGTTAAAATTTATTAATAACTTTAATTTTAGAGTACAATTCATAGTTGCAAAAATATTTTAAAAAGGCTTCATAACTGTGAATTGTAACAATTTTTGGCATAATTAATAAATGTTTTACTTCAATAAAACAATTTCTTTACTTTCTAAACTTATTTCAATTTTTTGAGTTTTTTAAGACATAAGTTGTTCGAAAAATTAATTGATTAAAAGCACAAATTGTGTTAGATAAAATAATTTACTTATATTATTTTTATGTATTTTATAAACATAATATTTGAATTTTGTTAAGAAATTTTCGATAAGATTTTCCATAATACTTAGTTAATATATAATAATAAAGAAATTTTTTATTATAAGTCACATATAATGTAGAATTATAAAACAATTTTGTATACGATTTATTTCATAAAAAAGAATATACTTGAATATATATTTAATAAGAATAAATAAATAGGGGGATTTTTTTATGGAATACACAAAAGATGTCATTTTTAATGTAAATTATAAGGATAAGCTAGGGAGAATAATATTAAGTAATAAAAAATCAAAAAGTAAAATACTAAATATTATAAAAGAAAATAAGTTAGTAATAACAGTACTATGTAGCTTAGTAGTTCTAATATCAATAGACATAGTATTAGTAAATAATTTTATAAAATTGTTAACAACAATGTAAAATAAAGCCGATGTGTAAGCATCGGTTTTACTTTGTAAATAGTAAAAAATATACAAATATATTAAACTAAAAGAACTATAAGAGCATTATATTGCTAAATACTTATATTTTTGTTATAATAATAAAGATAAAACTGAAAGGAATGTTAGTAAAAATGATAATTGCAAATAGTTGGAAAGATTATGAAATATTAGATATGGCAAATGGAGAAAAACTTGAAAGATGGAAAGATATAATATTAGTAAGACCAGATCCACAAATAATATGGAAAAATAAAAGTTTCCCAAATAAATGGAAAGATGTTAATGCAAAATATAATCGTAGTAACACAGGCGGAGGAAGCTGGGAATATAAAAGAAAAGTACCAAATACGTGGCAAGTAAAATATAAAAATTTGACATTTAACATAAAGCCAATGGGGTTTAAGCATACTGGTTTATTTCCAGAACAAGCAGCAAATTGGGATTGGATGATAGAAAAAATAAAAAATTCAAAAAGAGAAATAAAAGTATTAAATCTATTTGCTTATACAGGAGGAGCAACAGTAGCCTGTAGTTCAGCAGGAGCAAGTGTATGCCATGTAGATAGTTCTAAAGGTATGGTATCATGGGCAAAGGAAAATATTGTATCATCAGGGTTAAAAAATGCACCAGTAAGATATATAGTAGATGATGTAGTAAAATTTGTAAACAGAGAGATAAGAAGAGGAAACAAATATGATGCAATAATAATGGATCCACCATCATATGGAAGAGGAGCAAATGGAGAAGTATGGAAATTTGAAGAAAACATATGTGATTTAGTAGAACTATGTTCACAAGTATTATCAGAAGACCCACTATTCTTCTTAATAAATTCATACACAACAGGAATTTCAAGTACAGTACTAGAAAATATATTAAACATAAACATAGAGAAAAAACATAGAGGAAAAGTAACTAGTGGAGAAATAGGACTTCCAATGACAAATTCTAAATTAATATTACCATGTGGTATATATGGAAGATGGGAGAAAAATTAAACAAAAGGGATGTCCCTTTTGGTAGATTTTTACGAAAAAAGGACGTCCCCTTTGATTGGAAACGGAGAAGTGAAATGCAAAAATTAAATATAATTTATGAAGATAATCATATAATAGTAGTAGAAAAACCAGTAAATATTCCTTCACAAGCAGATAAAACAGGGGATATAGATATGCTTACTTTAATAAAACAATATATAAAAGAAAAATATAATAAGCCTGGAGAAGTATATCTAGGGTTAGTACACCGTTTAGATAGACCAGTAGGGGGCGTAATGGTATTTGCCAAGACCTCAAAAGCAGCATCTAGGCTTAGTGAGCAAGTAAGAGTAAAAGATTTTAAAAAGAAATACTTAGTTATAGTAGATGGAAAGATGAGTAAAAGAAGTGATTTAATAGAAGACTATCTATTAAAGAATGAAAAATTAAATATGAGTAAAGTAGTAAAGGAAGGAACAAAAAATGCAAAACTAGCTAAGTTAGAGTATGAAGCTTTAAAGTATGATAAAGATATAGATTTATCAGTATTAAAAGTAAATTTATATACAGGAAGACATCACCAAATAAGAGTTCAACTTGCGAATATAGGAAATAGCATTTATGGAGACCAAAAATATGGGAAAAGAGGAAGAGGAAAACAAATTTGCCTTTGGGCATACGAACTTTCTATATTACATCCAATTAGTAAAGAAAGAATGGAATTTAAAGTACTTCCACAAACAGAGGGAAGTTGGAAGATATTAGGTGATGTAAAAGTATAATTATGTATATTTTACAAAACAAGGAAAATCATATACGAAAAATTAAAAAGTAAATTTTCGTATATGATTTTTTGCTATTTATATAAAAAATAAAAATATGAGTAAAAAGCAATGTATTATCATAATCAGAAAATAAATAGAAATGAAGTGAGAATGTGATTGATAAATTTTGTGAATACTTAACAAACAAAATAAGGAGCAAAATGCCTGAGATAGATGATGAGCGAGCAGAAGTAATAATGTATGGCATACAGCTTATTGTTGGGGAAATACCAAAAATATTTTTATTATTTGGATTAGGCATAATACTAGGCTTATGGTGGCAAACTTTATTAGCATTCTTTTTAATATTACCATATAAAGTAGTATCAGGAGGTTTTCATTTAAAAACACATATAGGATGTTTTATTTGTACTAATATAGTTTATTGTGGAAATGCAATATTAAGTACAATATATACATTTCCATCAAATATAATTAAATATAGTGTAATACTAGCTACTCTAATATTAGGAATAATAATGATAAGTTTATATGCACCAGCTGATACAGAAAATTTACCAATACTTACTAAAAAAGAAAGAAGTATAAAAAAAATATTATCTTATGTTTTTTTAATATTAAATATGTTATTAGCTTTATTCATAAAAAATACAATAATATCAAATATACTAATATTTGGTTCAATAATACAAACATTTTCTATAACAAGAATAGCATATAAATTAACAAAAAATGAATATGGATATGAGATGTATTTAAAACAAAATAGTAATGTTTAAATTAACTAAATTAGTAATTAAAGTATTAGCCGGCAATACTTTGATATATATAACCAAGGAGGAATTTATAATGTTAAAATTATTAGCTAAAGTGGCAGAAAAATATGCTAAATCTACAAATACTGCATGTTGGATATATGGAATATGGCATCAACCAAAAATGCCAGCTTCATTAATAAAAAAAGATTAATAAAAAAGTGGACTTCATACTATAATCAAATTATTATTACATAATTATGATTATAAAATAAAAAAACAAGATAGTCAGCTAAACTATCTTGTTTTACTTTTTTAATAATATATTTCAAGTTGCTGAGAAAAATATTTATTATTTTTAGAAGTAAATAAATTCAAGTTATTATTTTTCTTTAATATTTGTCGTACTTCCCATAATCCAAGTCCAGTATTATTACTCTTTGTAGAATAACCTTTTTCATAAATTTTTTCAGTGTCAATATCTTTATTTTTGTATGTATTCTCAATAACTAATAATTGCATATGTTTTCTACTATTCTTTCTAATTGAAACATTAACTATTTTTTCTTCACATTCTGAAGTAGCTTCTATTGCATTATCCATTAATATACCTAAAATTCTGGTAAATTCATAAATTTTCATACGTAAGTCATTTAAATCTAAAAATACTTCTAAATTTATTTTTATACCTAAGTTATCAGCTTTGTGATATTTAGTAGCAAGTACGTTATATACACCAGGATTATTTACTAATTTAGGACTAAGTGTAGTTAAGTTATTAACTTGTTTTATATCTTCTAATAACTGATTATGATATTTTTTTAGTCCTTCCATATCATCTTTCTCCATATATCCAATCATACCAAGTAAAATATTTGTAAAGTCATGTCTGAATGCTTTTGTATTATCTTGTAAAATTTCTAAGGTTTTATTGTATAATTGTGATTCTTCTAAGCTAATAGATGTTTTTTCTAATTTTGATACTGTAAATATGGTATACATACTAAATATAATATATGCAAATAAACTAAGCATATTTAATATAGTAATAAAAAATGGTAATGCATCAATATAAAAGTATGTAATATATAATTGAGTAGCAATTAAAATAATACCTAAAATAATATTAAGTGCTAATAATATTTTTTTCTTTCTACTCTGAATGTCGAAACTAGGTATTTTATATTTAAAATATTTTAGTAGCAAATAAATACAGTATTCAGTAAAATACATAGATAGAGTACCTATAAGTCTGTGTATAGGAATATTCATAGCTAATAAGTAATCAAAATGAAAGATCATTATATATACTTTTGATAGAATAGTTTCTAAAACAACAGTAATAATAGTAGGAAATAATAAAGCAATAAAAGCTTTAAATAGATTAACCTTAAATATTAATATTATATAAATAATTGTAACAATAATGTTTATGTATGCATTATATGGTGGGGGGATAAGATATTTACTAATTATGCTAGTAATACTCATAGCTATTATATATAATAATTTCTTATTTTTATCAGAACTTATATTTAAAATTAAAGTAAATAATGACATTGATACATAAGCTTCTATAAATACAGTAGGAATACCTATTATATTTGTTAAGACTTCATTTTGTGTTGTTAACGCTGTCCAAATTGTTTGAAAAATTTCCATGATTTTTTAAAACCTCCATAAAATTATTTTTGTATTTTGGCCCAATATTACATTTAAAATCATTTTTGCCATGTTTAGAGTTAAAAATGATTAAATTGTTATTGGAATTTATATCACTAATCTTATCGATATTAGCAATATAAGATTTGTGACATCTAACAAAATTACTAGGTAATTCTGTTGATATCTTATTGAAAGAATTATAGGTTTCATATGTTCTTGTATCTGTATAAAAAACTAATTTCATTCCATCTTTTTTTATAAAGTTAATGCTATCTTGATTTATTATAGTGTTTTTATGATTTAACCTAATAAAATTATTTTTAGTTGTACTAGAACTTACATCGTCTATCAACCTAAGAATAGTCTCTTCTATACGTTCATATGTTATAGGTTTAGGAATGAAATCAAAAGTTTTGTACTTATAAGCTAGCAATATATATTCCAAATGAGCACTTGTAAAAATAATATAACATGTTTTATTAAGCTGCCTAATTTTATCTGCTAAATCTAATCCAGAAATATCTGACTTTAAGTCTATATCTAATATGAAAACATTTGGCATGTTTGTTTGTATATATTCTAAAATTTTATGAGGATTTGGTGATATTAAAGATATCTCAGCATCTAAATTGTGTTCAATAAAAATAGAATCTAAGATCTTAGATAACCTATCCAAAACATTCGAATTATCGTCACATAGAACAAAACTTAACATATATTTATCCTCCGCGTAATGTATAATATATATATATAAATACATATTAAAAAGTAAAATAAAACTAGAATATTAAATTACCTAATTTTTCCAATTTAATACATAATAATTCAAAAATCTTATATTGTCAATAGTAAATTAAATTAAAAATTCGAAAAAATGTCGAAACGTGTAAGTGGCCCATGAAAACTAAATAAAAATGAAATATATAAAGCAAAATTGATATATAAGTACAAAAAATAGAGCTAATATAATAATTTTTATAATCAGATTTTTTTATTAAATAAAAATACAGTAATAATATAGAATAAATTTCATAAAATTAAACAAACAAAAATATTGGAGGTAAAACATAATGAAAAAAATTATAAAAAATAAATATGTATTAGTTGTTGGAATTATGGCAGTATTTCTATTTACTACTAGCCTAATATTGTTAGAAGATAATAAAACTATAAGTACAAGTTCACAGGTGTTAAGTACTAAAAAAATAGAATGGGGAATAAAAAGAAATGATAATCATGAACAGCCAGACCTAGGAAAAATAAATAAACAAATAATAGATGACGCAAAAGGAATAGCAATGGGAAATAAAGAATCTAAAAAAGTATACTTAACATTTGATGAAGGATATGAAGCAGGATACACAGAAAAGATATTAGAAGTATTAAAAGAAAATAAAGTACCAGCAACATTCTTTATTACAGCACACTATGTAAATACAAGATCTGATTTAGTACAAAAAATGATAGATGAAGGGCATATAGTAGGAAATCATACAGTAAACCATAAAAGTATGCCAAGTTTAAATACAGAAGAGATAAAAAATGAAGTTATGAAATTACATACAGTAATATACGAAAAATTTGGATACGAAATGAAATATCTTCGTCCGCCAAAAGGAGAATATAGTGAAACAACAGTACAATACTGTAATAATTTAGGATATACAACAGTAATGTGGTCATTTGCATATGATGATTGGGATGAAAAGAAACAAGACAGGCAAGAATATGCAAAAAACAAAATAATAGAAAATATACATAATGGAGCAGTAATACTACTTCATGGAAATTCAAAAGATAATACAAACATATTAGACTATTGTATAAAAGAAATAAAAAATATGGGGTACGAATTTGCAAGTTTAGACAATTTTGAAAGATAAAAAAAGAGAGGAAGAAATAAAAATATAAAAATTAAACCATAGAAAGGAAAATATAAATGAGAAAAAGGAAAAAAGTACAAAGTCGTTTTGAAAGAGTATTAGAAATACCAAAAGAAATATCATCTAATGAACCCAAAATCACAATAATGGGATTCAATGAAATGCTAATAGAAAACTATAAAGGGATTTTAGAATATCAAGAATTTTATATAAGAATAAATACATATATAGGAATAATAAATATAAATGGATTCAATTTAAACCTAACAGAAATGACATCAGACGACATCATGATTACAGGGAAAATAGAAACAGTAGATTTCGAAGAAATTGAATAATGAACCAAAAGGGACGACCTTTTTTCAAAAAAAGTTTCTAAAAGGGTCGTCCCTTAAGAATAGTAAATATATTATTACTATGTGTAACATATGATACATATAGTTAATATCACTAAAAGACTTTAAGAATATTATAGAAGGGGTGTCCCTTTTAGAAACTTTTTTCGAAAAAGGGTCGTCCCTTTTAGAAAAATTTGAGGAGGAATAAGGTTGTACATAAAAATACTTTTGAATTATATATTAGGATATTTAAATATTGAAATAGAAGGTTATTTTGTTGAAAAGTTTATTAATATTTGCATATCAAAAAATATATTTTTGTGGAATATTAAAAGGACAAAATCTACTGTTGCATATAGTAATATAGGAATAAATAATTTTAGAAAGGTATGTAAAATAGCTAAGGACACTAAATGTAGGGTAAAAATTAAAAGTAAAAAGGGGCTTCCTTTTATATTTAATAGATATAAAAAGAGAAAGGCATTTTTTGCATTTTTATTGCTTCTTACAGTTTCTATTATATCTTTATCTAATTTTGTTTGGAATATAGAAATAAAAGGAAATAATAATATATCAAAAGAAGAATTACTACAAACACTGCAAAATGATGGACTAAAATTAGGTGTATTGAAAAGTAAGGTAGATACAAAACAAATTATTAATAAAATGAGACTAGAAAGAAATGATTTGGCATGGGTTGGAATTGAAATAAAAGGAACAAATGCAATAGTAAAAGTAGTTGAAGCAGATAAAAAGCCTGAAATAATAGATGAAGATGATTATTGTAATATTGTAGCAACAAAGCCACGGAATTATAGTAAAAGTAAATGCTGCAAATGGGATTCCCCTAGTAAAAGAAGGTGATACTATAAAGGAAGGAACTATACTAATAGGAGGATGGCTTGAGGGTAAGTACACAGGAATACGTTATGTACATGCAAATGGCGAAGTTAAGGCAAAAGTATGGTATACACAAAAAGAAAAAGTATTGTTGAAACAAGAAATTTCAGAGGCAACAGGAGTGCAAGAAAATAAATATTCCGTAACAATAAATAATTTTCGAATAAATTTTTATAAAACTCTTTCAAAATTAAAAAATTATGATACAATAGAAGAAATTAAAAAAATAAAAATATTTTCAGATTTTTATTTGCCAGTAGAAATTATAAAAAATACTAATTATGAGTACACAAAAAAGAATGTAGAATATACTAAAGAACAAGCAAAGCAACTAGGAGAAGAGAAGGCAAAAAAGGTTTTAGAAGAGCAAGTACAAAATAAAGAAAATATTTTAAATACATATATAAATTATAATGAAACGGAAGAATTTGTAGAAACAGAAGTTATATATGAAGTACTAGAAGAAATAGGGACAAAAGAAAAAATAGTGTTTTGAAAGGATTGATATTATGGAAGAAAGAAGCTTAAGAGTATATGCAGACAAAACATTTTTTACAAGAATAACAGGCACTCTAACTAAGATATTAGTTCCTACAAGAATAGGAATTAATGGAGTTATAATTTCTATAAAAAGAAATAATGTCTTAAAAAGTTATGAAGCATATGAAGAAGCAAATAATGATAAAGATGTAAGTAAAAAAGAAGTACTAGAGAAGAAATATGAAGAAGCATACAGCTTATATTTAGAAGCAATAGATAAAAACGTAATGGATTCTATTTATAAAAAAGTAAAATGTGGTACAGCATCTGATTTTGAAAAAGATGCTTTATCCCAATATTATAATGTTATAAAAATAAAGGATACAGAATATTTAGAATATAAATATAGGAAACAGAAGTATTTATTAGAACTAGACTATCAAGCAGTAGAGGAATTGAATAAGCCTAAATTATTATTAAAATATAAAAAGTTCTATATTTCAAAAATTGATAGTTTATATAAAGGCCTATTAAAACATTTTTCAGTAAAATTAGCAGACAATTTATCTTCACAAAACAAGGAGATAATATATGAAAAAATATTTAATTTATTAGAAGAATATATTATTAACATTTTACCAATAAAATTTGAAATAAGTGAAAATGAAACTTATAAAGAAGTTATAGAAGAATATAATAGGTTTGAGAATTATACAGTAGGAAAATTAGACCAAAATGAAGCGATAGAAAAAAGAATGGTTTTAATAGCGCTAAGTAGAAAGTTATTTACACATAGTTTACCATTAATTGTAGCAGAACAATGCTATATAAAATTATTAAAAGATGTTAGAAGTTTAATAGTAGATACAAAAATAGCAAAGAAAAGGGAAAGAGCATATACTTTATTAATAAAACTAATAGAAGAGTATAATGTAAAGTTGCTTTCTACCAAAATATATTGGGACAAGCCAGAGAAAAGAGAACAATATAAAGCATTTTGGAATTCATATAAACAGTTACAAAATATAAAAGATAAACAAGAAAATATTCAGCAAAAGGAAATTCTTTTTATAAAGAGTGATTTACAACAAGTATATAATAATGAAAATAAATACTTTAAAATAATACAATTTTATAAAAATAAATTAGTTTCTTTAGGGGCAATGAGACAAATAAAACGTTTATGCACATTAGAGGGAACATACACAGGAAGGAAAGTTTTATGCAAAAATTAGTAGAAATTCATTTTGAGGGAGTAGAAGAAAATAAAGAGTATAAAAATAGAATAATGCAAGTATTAGAAAAATGCTTTGTAGAAGAAAAATTAAAAAATTTAAATTTATACATAAGTATTACTTTAACTACACCAAATAAAATTAGAGAGCTAAATAAAGAATATAGAAACATAGATAAAGAGACAGATGTACTTTCTTTTCCAATGTTTGAAAAAAGAGAAATAGATGAAATAATAAAAAATGAGCAAAAACTGGTAATTATGGAAACAATAGGAGATATAATTATATCAGTACAAAGAGTAGAAGAACAAGCAAAAGAATATGGACATAGTTTTGAAAGAGAATTATCATATATGTTAGTCCATGGTTTTTATCACCTAATGGGATATGATCATATTGAAGAAGAAGATAGAAAAATAATGAGACCAAAAGAAGAAAAAATATTGAGTGAATTAAATATATTAAGATAGGTAAATTAATATGGAAGATGAAAGATTAAAAAATAAAAATTTTTGGGATGCATTAAAAAAAGCACTTAATGGAATATGGTATGGAATAAAGACACAAAGAAATATAAAAATACAAATAATAGTTTCTATAATTGTGATAATAGTAGGTATTTACCTAAAACTAAATGTAACACAATTTATATTTATTACAATATCAATAATGATAGTATTTATAGCAGAAATGATAAACACAGCAATAGAAACAGCAGTAAACCTTTATACTGATAAATACCACGAATTAGCAAAGATAGCAAAAGATGTAGCAGCAGGAGCAGTAGTACTAGCAGCAATAAATGCAATAATAATAGCAATATTAATTTTGTGTCAATAGTCAGTCAATAGGGACAGAGATTTTTGACCAAATAAAAAGAAAGGATGAGAAGAATGAAATCATCAAATGGAAAAATACTAGTAATAATTTTAGTAATATTAATTATAATAGCAGCAGTTTTATTAGGAGTAAAATTTGCAAAAGATAAAAACATAGTACAAACTATAATGGGAGAAGAAGAAACAAAAAATGGAAAAACAGTTGTAGAAATAAAAGAACCAGAGATATTTAAAGGTACTAATAGACCAATAGCAGTAATGATAGATAACCACAAAGCTGCAATGCCACAAGCAAATTTAGATAAAGCATATATGGTATATGAAATAATAGTAGAGGGTGGAGAAACACGTTTAATGGCTCTTTATAAAGGGCAAGATTTAGAAAAAGTAGGTCCAGTAAGAAGTTCAAGACATTACTTTTTAGATTATGCACTAGAAAATGATGCAATATATGTACACTTTGGATTTAGTCCACAAGCAAAAAATGATATAGCGAAATTAGGAGTAAATAATATAAATGGAATATATGAAAGTTCTAAATCTTTTTGGAGAGTAAAAGATAAGTCAGCGCCACATAATGCAGTAACAAGTACAGAAAAAATATTAGAAATGGCTAAAAGAGATAATTACAGAGTAACTTCAGATAAAGAAAGTGTATTAAATTATGTATCAGATCCAGTAGAACTAGAAAGCGATATTATAGCTAATACAGTAACAATACCATATTCAGATAGTAATACAGTAAGATATGAATATGATAAAGAAGCAAAAAATTATATAAGATATTCAAGAAATACAAAACAAGTAGATTGGGATACAAAACAAACAGTAACAACAAAAAATATAATAATAACCTTCTGCAAAAATACAAGGCTAAATGATGGAGAAAATAAAGATAGGCAAACAATAGATAATATACAAACTTTAAAAGGATATTATATAACAAATGGTAAAGCTATAGAAATAACATGTGAAAAAACATCAAGAAGTGGACAAACAATATATAAAACTTTAGAAGGAAAAGAAATTGAAGTAAATGATGGAAACACATTTGTTCAAATATGCCCAATAGATTCAGAAGTAACATTTACTCAAGGAACACAAACAGTAAATGACAATTAAAATCATATGATAATATAAAATTATTAAAAAGCTGTGAATAAAAACATTCATAGCTTTTAAAATAATTTGTATAGTATATAGAGAATACTGTTTACTACATATAAATATTTTTAAAGGGTTGATAACTATAAATGTAGATATAAATTAATATGAATGTAATAAGGATATAAACATTAATGTTAATTGAATACTTGTTTTATCTATTAAAATATGCTAAAATTATAATATAATAGTTCTATTATGTCTCTAAAAACATTAAGTCACAGGAGGCATAATATGCCTCCTAGTAATTGCAAGGAGGAAAAAGATGGAGGTTATTACATTAATATTAGTAATAAGTATTATGGGGTTTATTTACACAGGCTTTAAAATTTATGATAATTACAAAAATAGAAGAGAAAACACATTGTGTAAAGCCGGAATCATAATTTTGGGAGCGGCAGCAATTGTATGTATGGGAGCATGTATATTGCCCTAGTAGTAACGCCAGAAAAAGGAGACAGATGTAAATTTGTTTCCTTTTTTAATACAAAAAATCAAATTTATATATGCAATAAGTAATTGAAAAAAAATTTTGAATGTGATAATATGATAATATAAAAAATATATGTAAATACCTAAATTCTACAAATTTAGCCATATTGGTATAGTATAATAGAAACAGGAGGAAGAAATGAACGAGAAATTTAAATCAGGTTTTGTTTCAATAATTGGAAGAACAAATGTAGGAAAATCAACTATTATAAATGCTTTAGTAGGTGAAAAAGTAGCAGCAGTAGCGAATAAAACACAAACAACTAGAACAGCTATAAGAGGGGTTGTAAATAGAGAAAACTCACAAATAATATTTATAGACACTCCAGGAATTCATAAACCGAAATCAAAATTAAGTGAAACAATGCTAGATACTGCATTTAACTTTATAGGAGATGTAGATGTTGTTTTATTTGTTATAGATGCTACTTCAACTGAAATAGGTAGAGGAGATTCAAAAATATTAGAAAGAATAAAAGAAGCAAAAAGAAAAACAATATTAATAATAAATAAAATAGATATGGTTGAAAAAAAGGAAGAACTATTAAAACTAATTGATTTATATCAAAAGCAATATAACTTTACAGCAGTAATACCAGTATCAGCAGTAAAAAGACAAAATGTTGATATAATATTAGAAGAAATAGAAAAAAATTTAAAAGAAGGGCCCGCATATTATGACATAGAAGAATATACAGACCAAACTTCAAGGCAACTAGTAGAAGAAGTAATTAGAGAAAAAGCATTAAAATTTTTAGATGATGAAGTTCCTCATGGATTATATATAGAAACTGAAAAAATGAAATATAGAAAAACAAAAGAAAAAGAGGGAATATATGATGTAGAAGCAACTATATATTGCTTAAGAAATTCTCATAAGGGAATTATAATAGGAAAAAATGGAAGTATGCTAAAAAAGATAGGAACATATGCAAGAAAAGACTTAGAAAATATGTTAGGAACTAAAGTAAATTTAAAAATATGGGTAAAAGTAAAAGAAGATTGGCTTAATAATGATACAATAGTAAAAAAATTTAAACTAAATTAGAAAAAATGAATAAAATATATAAAAAAGCAAAAAATAATAGTGAAAGCAAATATTAAAGCCATTAAAGCCAATGGGGACGGAGATTTTTGACTGTTTTTAATTAAATAATCAAAATAATAAATAATAAAATAAAAATAAAAAAACAGTCAAAAATCTCCGTCCCCATCGACTTTAAAGAGGGAAAAGGAAGGTGAATTCTTATGATAAAGCAATTAGCATGGAATACATTTAAAAATACAGGGAGTATAGATTCGTACTTAGAATTAGCCAAAGTAGAAGATATAGAAAGAAACATAAGCAGAAACAAAGAAATGAAAGAATTAAATGATATAAATAAAAATATAAAAAAGGATATAGAGCTTTAAAGGTGAAATAAATATGGGCACAGTAAAAACAAAAGGAATAATATTATCAGAAAACAATATGGGTGATTTCGATAAAATGTTAACAATATTGACTCCTAATGGTAAAATATCGTGTTCTGCCAAAGGTGCAAGAAGACCAAAAAGTCAACTAATGGCAGGCACGCAATTTTTATGCTTTGGGGAATATATGATGTTTAAAGGAAGTAATACATATACATTAAATTCGTGTGAGACTATTGAATTATTTTATAATTTAAGAATAGACTTAGATAAATTAGAATATGCTTCATACATAACAAGAATAATTCAAGACGTAACAGATGAAAACCAAAATACATATAAAATTTTACAACTGTATTTAAATACATTATATGTAATAGCAAATACAGATATAGACTTAAGATTTGTAACTTCAATATTTAAAATTAGGCTAATGTGCTTATTAGGATTCAAGCCAAGATTAGATAGATGTACAACCTGCCAAAATGAAGAAGTTAATTATTTTAGTTTTAAAGATAATGGATTAAAGTGTAATAGCTGTAGTAAACAAGATACAGGAACAATAGAAATTAGTGAATCAACAAAAAATGCCTTAAAGTATATAGAAATGGCACCAGCAAAAAAAATATTTTCATTTAATATATCTGATGAAAATAAAAAGCAGTTAGAAATAATTGCAAAAATTTATACTAATGATAAATTGGAGAAGGAATATAAGATGTAAAGATTCTGAGGAGATTTAGGAAAGATTTGGGGCATGCTCAAATCTTTTCTAAGCTTTCAAAGAAATACTTGTAAATAGCAAGCTATTGTGATATATTAAAAACTAGTAGGAGGGATAAGCCTATGTGGGGAGATATTGCAATAGCATTTTTGTTAGCATTTATAACAACATTTGTGCTAACACCATATACAATAAAAATAGCCAAAAAAATAGGAGCAGTAGATGTTCCAAAAGATGAAAGAAGAATGCATAATAAACCAATGCCAAAGTTTGGCGGTCCAGCTATTATAATAGGATTTTTGTTATCTACAATATATTTATTAATTACTTCTTCAATAGAGGGAAATTTGAATTTATTTGGTGTAGAGAATTATTTTATAAAGTTAATAGGGTTTTTATTAGGTATAATTGTCTTAAGTTTCATATGTTTTTTTGATGATATAAAAGGAATACATCCACTTGTAAAATTAACTGGTCAAATTATAGCAGCAGGTATAGTAGTGGCTTCTGGAATACGAATAGATAATTTATATTTGCCTTTTTTTGAAGGGAATATAGTGTTAAGTAATGTATTTTCAATAGTATTAACAATGGGGTGGATTGTAGGCATAACAAATGCTATTAATTTAATAGATGGATTAGATGGACTGTCAACAGGAATAGCTATAATATCATCTGTATGTTTGCTAATTATATTTGCACTAAATAGTTCACCATTAGTAGCAATAATAATAATAACAGCATTAGTTGGAGCATTATCAGGATTTTTACCATTTAACTTTAACCCAGCTAAAACATTTATTGGAGATATCGGTTCAAACTTTATAGGTTTTACACTATCAATAGTATCAATTTTAGGAATTGCAAAAACAGCAACAGCATTTGTAGTAGTATTACCAATAATAGTATTAGGACTTCCTATATTTGATACAATATCAGCAATAATAAGAAGGTTAGTAAAAGGTAAATCATTAAAAGCAGTGATACAAGCAGATAAAGGCCACTTACACCATAAATTAATAGCAAAGGGATTTACACAAAAAGAAGCAGTTTTGATTTTATATGGAATAAGTGTAGCATGTGGAATGTTTGCAGTAATACTATTTGAAAGCGACATATGGAAAGCGATATCATTTGCTTTAATGGTAGTAGCAGTAGTATGTATAGGTTATAAAGAATTTTTTAAATTAAGAGAAGAAGAAAAATATAAATAATAATTGTAAATTATGTAAATGTATGGTATAATATAGTTATTAATGTTACTAATAACTATATTATACCATTTTTGGTAAGGAGGAATTGAATATGAAACGGAATGCACAGAGTTTAAGTATTTGTGTGCCTGGTAACAAATGTATTAATAATTGTGAGTTTTGTGTGTCATGTATGAACGCAGATGCTTACAAAAACCAGCTGAACGTAAACCTTCCTTTTTATGACCTCTACTTCGAGGACTATGTAAAAAGGATGATTTTCGCAAAGGAGAACGATGCCAATACCATGATGATTACTGGTGATATCGAACCATTGCAAAATCGGAATTTTCTGCAGACGCTTGCAATGCTCAATAGATATGTGTTGCCACAGAGAGGGTGTAGCTCATTTAATTGGATCGAAATTCAAACATCTGCAGTAGGTTTTGACAGAAACTATGCAAGGTTTTTACGAAACACAGTTGGTGTAAGTGTAATTTCACTTTCGTTATCAAGTTTTGATGATGAGTTAAATGCAAATGTTGTAGGAATGCCAAAGAATATGAAAGTAAATATTGAAGAAGTGTGTGCAATTGCAAAAGAATATGATTTCATTCTCAGGCTGAGCCTAAATATGTGCAATGAAATGTTGGTAAGTACAGAAGAATATTTATATTCTGAAATGGTCTCTGCAATATTTTCAAAGGCAAGTACATTAGGTGCAGACCAGCTAACTTTCCGCAAGTTGTATGCAAGTGGAGATAACAAACAAAGTCAGTGGATAAAAGAGCATGCAGTTGATGACCGTTTCTTTGAACATTTACACTACTATGTAAAAGAAACAGGACAGATAATTGGAACTCTTCCATATGGTTACAAGCAATATTCAGTAAACGGAATATCAGTTGTTATTGATGAAGACTGTATGAATGAAGCGAAAGCAGAAAAAGAAACATCAAAGTACTTTGTATTACGTCCAAATTGCAAATTATATGATGGTTGGAGAAAGGAAGATATTATTTTCTAAAAGCAAATTATAAAATTTCTCAAGTGAGGGGGGTAGATATTTCTACTCCTTTTGCTTTGCATAGAATTAATTATATCAGAGAATATTATGAATATATTGTTAGAGTAAATAGAATATTAAAATTAAAAACTATGAAAAAAGTTGTTTCATTTCAAAAGAAAATTTTGAGAAATTAAAAAAACTATTGACAAAATTAGATATTATCAATATAATAATAACATACTTATTAATAAAATGATAATATCAAAAAGGATGTGAGAGATATGAGAGGTAAAAATACAATAGTAGTATTTGGAGGATCATTTAACCCACCAATAAATTCGCATTTTTCGATAGCTGAGCAGGTATTAAATGAGTATGAAGAGGTAGAAAAAGTCATATTTATACCTGTAAACAAAAAGTATGAAAAAGATGGATTACTAGAAAATGAACATAGGTATAATATGTTGAAATTAGTTGCTAATAAAAATGATAATTTTGTAGTATCTGATATAGACATGAACCAAAACCGCTCATTATATACAATAGAAACATTAGAAGAAATACAAAAGCAATATAAAGATAAAAATGTATGGTTTTTAATTGGAAGTGATAACTTAAAGGAACTTCATACATGGAAAAGAGCAGAAGAACTAGTTTCTAAATACAAAATTTTAGTAATGGAAAGAAACGAAGATAAAATATCCAATATAGTAGTAGCAAATAAATTATTAAATTGCTATAAAGAAAATATAATAAAATTAAATGAAGGAATAAGAAGTAATTTTAGTTCAACTTATGTACGTTCACAAATAAAGAATCAAAAGAGTGTAAGATATTTAATGCCAGATGAAGTATATGAATATATTAAAAGAAATAATTTATATGTTAAATAAAAACATATAAATAATACAAAATTAAAATTTTGAGGAAGGATGATATATATGATTAAGGATCTAAAAAGAGAAGTAGAAGAAATTACAAAATGGATAAAAGCCTATGTAGAAGAAACAAAAGCAGAAGGTGTAGTTATAGGAAATAGTGGGGGAAAAGACTGTGCCACAGTAATAGCATTAGCACAAAAAGCATTAGGTAAAGAAAATGTACTAACTATTGCAATGCCATGTAATTCTATAAAAGCAGACATAGAAGATGCAAAGTTAGTAGCAGATGCATTTGAAGTTCCACTGTTAAAAATAGATTTAACTGATACTTACCAAACATTAGAAAATGAAATTGACAAAGTAATAATTAATGTTACAGAAGGAAAAGAAGAATGGAGAAGAAGAGAAGCGAAAATAAATACAAAACCACGCTTAAGAATGACAACATTATACTATGTAGCACAAAATTTAAACTACCTAGTTGCAGGAACAGGAAATAAATGTGAAGCTACAGTAGGATATACTACAAAATGGGGAGACAATGCAAGTGACTTCAATCCAATAGGAGAATTTACAGTAGAAGAAGTATTACAAATAGGAAAATACCTAGGAGTACCAGACAGAATAATAAATAAAGCACCAAATGATGGGTTAGGAGGATTAACAGACGAAGAGAAACTAGGAGTAACATACAAACAAATAGCAGAATATATAGAAACTGGAAAAACAGAAGAAAAAGCAATAGAAATAATAAAAAGAAAAGAAAAAGCATCAGCCCACAAAAGAAAACCAATACCAATATATAAAAGACTAAACTAGACTGAGGACTAGATTAGGGACTGTCCCTGAATGGGTGCCGAAAAACTAGATTGGGCAATTAAAACAAGATAGAGAATAAAAAATGATAAAAAACAAAAATAATGTAGGCAAATAAATAAATGTACCCAATCGAAAACTAAGAAATAAAATTGAAAGGGTAGAAAAATAAAAGAAGTAAAGAATTAGAAGCACCCCCTTGGGTAATCGAAGATGTCCCAAGAGGGACTGTCCCTAATCGGAAAGAAGTAGAGAATTATAAAATAAATAATACCAAGACGAAGCAATCATAATAATAAAAAACAAATAAAACAAGCATAGAGATATGCTTAAAAAAACAAACAATGATAGTATTAAAATAATAATAACAAAAAATGTAGGGGGCGATTAGTAATCGCTCAGAGCTCCAACGATGTTACTCTAATAAATTTTAAGAGAAACCTTCAAAGAGCGGGCAATTACTAGTTGCCCCTACATTCTAAATTAAATATAAAAAAGGAGGAAAAAACATGAACGAAAAACTAGAAACAATAAAAAACAAAGGAAAAGAACTATTTAATCACATCTTCATAGAAGGACTAACAGGAATGGCATGGGGATTATTCTCAACTCTAATAATAGGACTAATAATAGAGCAAATAGGAAAACTAATAGGAAATAACCAAATAGGAAACATGTTAATTCTAATAGGAAAGGTTTGTAGCGCGTTAACAGGTGCAGGAATAGGAGTAGGAGTAGCGGTAAAATATAAAGCATCTCCATTTGTAACAATATCAGCAGCAATGGCAGGCTTAATAGGAGCATTTGCTAGCAAAATACTAGCAGGAAATGTATATGTAAATGGAAGTATAGTACTAACAGGTCCAGGAGAGCCAATGGGAGCATTTATAGCAAGTTTAATAGGTATAGAAATAGGAAAACTAATAACAGGAAAAACAAAAGTAGACATCATATTAGTACCATTAGCCACAATTTTAATAGGTGGAGCAATAGGCTTACTAATAGGACCAGCAATTTCAAATTTCATGGCACTACTAGGAAATATGATTAACTGGGCAGTAGAAAAACAACCATTTATAATGGGGATATTAGTATCAGTAATAATGGGAATGATATTAACTTTGCCAATAAGTTCAGCTGCAATATCAATAATTCTAAACTTAAACGGACTAGCAGCAGGAGCAGCAACAGTAGGGTGTTGTGCAAATATGATAGGATTTGCAATAGCAAGTTACAAAGAAAATAAACTAGGAGGCTTATTATCACAAGGAATAGGAACAAGTATGTTACAAGTACCAAACATAATGAAGAAACCAGTAATATGGCTACCAGCAATAATAGCAAGCGCCATACTAGGACCAGTATCTACTATTGTTTTCCACATGACAAACAACGCCTCAGGAGCAGGAATGGGAACAGCAGGTTTCGTAGGGCAATTCATGACCTGGCAAACAATGGCAGGCACAGAAAGTCCTGTAACATTAATAACAAAAATAGTATTATTACACTTTATATTACCAGGAATAATAGCATGGTTAGTTAGTTACTTTATGAGGAAGAAAGATATAATAAAAGATGGAGATATGAAGCTAGAGTTGTAGTAATTAATAAGTAAATATAGAAAACGAGTTTGAAATAACTAATTATAATTAAGAAGAAAAAAGTATTCATAAAGAAAAAAGTATGAATATTCACAAATTATGTAAAAATAAGTATAATATATAAAAATAGGAGGAATAAAATATGCCTAAATTCATCAGTTGAGAAAAATTCATATTAATAAAAGAACGTACAACACGGAAAGGAAACAAAGGAATTTGTGTTATAAGGTCATCAGGCTATACTATTGATGAAAAAGCTGTAACTGAGTCTTGGATATGTACACAATTAAGAACACTACCTAAAAAAGATCGTTCACACTTACCAGATCCAGTTATAGCAAATCAGAAAGGTAGAGTATTAAGACCTTATGAAGAAACAGATTGCAATGTTTATGGCTTGTATGCAAAACCAGAATGCAAAGGAATAAAACAACTGCAAATAGAATTAGCGCACTTTATAAAGAGCAATATAGTAAATAAATATGAAAAACATGCTTTAATAGGACATTCTAAAGGAGGACTAATTTTCGCAGGTCTACCATTAGAAATTCCTACTAATATCCTATTAATTACTCCAACATTTGGAACAATAATGGGAAATGAAGAATTAATGATTAAAACACTAGATGAATATAAAAAAAGCAAAAATAATATTCAGAAAGTTTTACTTACACCAGATATTGCATTGTATAAATGGGTGATGCGCACAATAGGGAGTAGAAGAGCGATTGACTATGACATGTCAATAAATTCAAACTTTATATTACAAGAGATGGATTTATCTTACTTAAGGTATCACCATACAATGCTTATAACAGCAACATGCCCCGATGGAATATTTATTAATCCAACAGATGCCTTTTTCCGTCATTATGGAAAATATCTTGGATTAGATAAAAAAGGAGATGGAATGGTTGAATTAGAAAAGCAGAAATTATGCGAAGGCTTTGCAGATAAAGTGACTACAATAAAAGCAACTCATCCAACTGTTCTAGAGAAAGCAGACCATGAAATTAAAAGTTTTCTGAGAGGCATTTAATTATTCAAAAGGAAAATGAGCTTGAATAAGCTCATTTTCTAGTTTATAAATTTTAAAATTAAAAAGAATGTCAATACTTTTTGAAAATTTCACTAAAAAATAGCTTTATTTTATTAGCGAAT
>CAMXOP010000008.1 GCA_947245665.1 uncultured Clostridiaceae bacterium | reverse complement strand
ACTTTGTTAAACTTTTTAACATTAGTATATCGATTATTTTGTTTCTATATGCAATGTCTTTTATAATTATTGTCTAGTTCATCTAATTTTAGCCACTCATATTGTAATTCTACATCTAATTTTATATCCATTAGTTTTACTTTTTTGTTTATACTATTTGATTACAATTACATCATAGCCTATAAATAGTCCATTTTCTACTACTCCGTTAATTTCATTTATTTTTTCTTCAAAATTTGCTTCTATCTTTGGAAATTCTACAAATAATAAAGCATTTCCATTATCTGTTATTAGTATTCCTTCTCCTACATTTGATTCTTTTATTATTACATTTGTTGCACCTAATTTTTTTAAGGATTCTTTTACTATATCTATTTTATCTATTTTACATTCAACTGGAACAGGGTGGTTTTGACCTAACTTTTCTACAAATTTTGAGCTATCTACTAATATATAGTTTTCACTTGATGCTTTTATATTCATCTTTTCTCTATATAGCGCTGCTCCCATTCCTTTAATTAACCAATTATGTGGGTCTACCTCATCTGCTCCATCAAAACACCAATCTGGATTTGCTTCATTTAGAGTTACAGTTTCTATTTTTAGCTTTTTGCATATTTCTTCTATTATAGTAGATGTTGGAATTGCTTTTATTTTTAGTCCTTCTTCATGTACTCTTTTTGCTATTTCTTCTACTGCTAAGTACGAAGTAGTCCCTGAGCCAAATCCAATTATCTCTCCGTCTTTTACTCTTTTTGCTATCCTTTGAGCTAATTTTTGTTTTTGCTCTTTATTATCTACATTATTTTTCCAATCAAATTCTTGCATATTTTCCTCCTACTAATTAGTAGATCCAAATCCACCGCTTCTTACTCCTTGTGCTATATCATCATCTGTAATCAAATATTTTTGGAATATCGCTTGTCCTATACAGTCTCCTTTTTTTATCTCAATATCTTCATCTTTTATATTATAGAATGCAAACATTATATGTCCATCATTGTCCACATTTCCGTAATAATCTTTATCTACAACTCCTATACTATTTGACAAAATTAGCCCTTTTTTTCCTGGGTTTGAACTTCTATTAGCTAATATTAATACTTCATCATCTGCCATATATGCTTTAATTCCTGTTTTTATTAATGTTGGTTTCATTCCTTTTTTAAAAGATGGTACTATACAGTCTTCTGCTGCTTCAACATCATACCCAGCAGAATATTTTGTTTTTCTTACTGGTAAATTAATATTTTTATCTTCAAATCCTTTTGCTATTTCAAATCCTCTTATTTTCTCCATTTCGTATCATTTCCTTTCAACTTTTTTTCTTATTTTTTCATTATAGAATAGTTTTGTCAAGAGTTTTTTATAAATTTTTTTATTGATATTTTTATTAGTTAACATATAAGAAACATTTATCTTTAAAGCTTTCTGTCGACTAATTTATTTTTCAAAACTTAAATACCTTGACATTTTTTATCTTTTATATTATAACTATAAAAGATAAATTGGGAATTACTCCCATTTATAAATTAGGAGGTATTAAAATGGAATTAAAAGGTTCAAAAACAGAAGCAAATTTAAAAGCTGCTTTTTCAGGAGAATCTGAAGCAAGAAATAAATACACTTATTTCGCAAGTGTAGCAAAAAAGGAAGGTTATGAGCAAATAGCTGCTATATTTTTAGAAACAGCTGAAAATGAAAAAGAACATGCTAAAATTCATTTCAAATATTTAAATGGAATTGGAGATACAATGTCTAATTTAGCAGATGCTGCAGCTGGTGAAAACTATGAGTGGACAGATATGTACGCTACTTTTGCAAAAGAAGCTGATGAAGAAGGATTTACAGAAATAGCTGCTACTTTTAGAGCAATTGCAGAAGTTGAAAAAGAACATGAAGCAAGATATAGAAAACTTTTAGAAAATGTTCAAGATGGTGAAGTTTTCAAAAAAGGAAGTATTGTTATTTGGAAATGCAGAAATTGTGGTCACATTGTAGTTGGAACAGAAGCTCCAAAAATCTGCCCAGTTTGTAAACATCCTCAATCATTCTTTGAAATAAAGGCTGAAAATTATTAGAATTGATACCCTATAAATAAAAATAGCTTACCACATTTGCATTATTGCAATTAGTAGCTATAATTTTTATTACTGTATGTTGCGGACTTGCGTCCGCTTTTTTTTTTTAGGATTTTGCTATATAATAATTTTTTTGAGGGTAGTTAGACACTAGGGAATTCCCATAATTTAAAAATCCATTTTTCCTATTTAATAATCCCCTTTAAATTTTAAAATTTGAATTGTCAATTTTTCATATATATAAAGATAGAAAATATTTTACTATTATAAAATATTCTCTACTTTTCTTATTTCTCTTATTATAATTTATATCGCAAATATATTCCAAGCTAAAGTTGTTATCATACACAATATAATTCCACAAACAGTTGGAAGTAGAAATCCTAATATAGCCCATTTCCATTTTCCAGTTTCTTTTTTTATTGAAATTAGTGTTGTACTACATGGAAAGTGAAGAAGTGTAAATATCATTACATTTATTCCAGTAAGTAGTGTCCATCCATTTTGCCTTAATATCTCACCTATTTGAAAAGTATCTTCTAAGTTTACTAATATTCCTTTTTGCATATAACTCATTAATATTATAGGTAATACTATTTCATTTGCTGGAAGACCTAGTAAAAATGCTGTTAATATATATCCATCTAATCCCATTAGCTTTGCAAATGGATTTAGAAAATTTGCTACGAAATTTAGTATACTTGTTCCACCTATATTAATATTTGCAAATAACCATATTATTATTCCTGCTGGCGCTGCTACAGCTATTGCCCTTCCGAAGTACAAATAATGTTCTATCAAATATTGACCTTACTAGTACTTTACCTATTTGTGGCTTTCTATATGGTGGAAGTTCTAATATAAATGATGATGGAACTCCCTTTAGAATTGTTTTTGACAATATCTTTGATATTAACAATGTCATTATTACTCCTAATATAATTATTGCTAATACACAAATTGCTGATATTATTGAGGAAAATGCACCTACAAAATAACTTCCTATAAATACCATTGACACTGTTATTAGGAATGGAAACCTTCCATTACATGGCATGAATGCATTTGTTAATATAGATATTAATTTTTCTCTTGGTGAGTCTATTATTCTACAACCTACTACTCCTGCCGCATTACAGCCAAGACCCATGCACATGGTTAGTGCTTGTTTTCCGAGAACTGCATGCTCTTTTAAAATATTTATCTAAATTGAATGCTATACGTGGTAAATAGCCTAGGTCTTCTAGTAATGTAAACATTGGAAAAAATATTGCCATTGGTGGAAGCATTACAGCTATTATCCATGTTACTGTTGTGTATATTCCATCTACTAATATTCCTTTTAACCATAGTGGTGTATGTATATATTCTAATCCATATATTATTCTTGCCTGTAACCATTCAAAAATACTTGAAAGCCAACTAGATGGGTAATTTGCTCCTACTATTGTTATCCATAGAATTATTCCTAGAAATATAATCATAATAGGAATTCCAAAAGTTTTTGACGTTAATATTTTATCTATTTTTCTATCCCTATTATTATATTTTTCATTCTCATATTCTATAGTTTCTTTTGCTACTTTTTCTGCCTTTTTTACAATACTTCCTACTATTTTATCTCTTATATTTTCTCTTGTAATATTGACTTCTTGTAATTTTTTCTCTGCTCCTTCTATTGTTGTCTTTATCTTTTTAGTCTTTAAATTTATTTGTAAATTTTCTTGTAACCCATTTATAATTTTCTCTTCTCTATCTAATAACTTTAAAGCTATCCATCTTTTTAAATATTCATTTTTATTTTGTATAACCTTTTCTAGTTTTTGTATTTCTTCTTCTATTTCTTCTTCATATATTATATTTTTAGGTGTTGGTTTTATTTCTTCAGAAGCTATTTTCTTAATTTTTTCCATTAGTTTATTCAATGTTTTTTTCTTTCTTGCAATAGTTCCAACTACAGGGACTCCCAAATTACTTTCTAATTTTTCTAAGTCTATATTAATTTTTTTCTTTTTTGCTTCATCTAATAAGTTTACACATACTACTATTTTAGGTGTGATTTCCATTATTTGATATACTAAATTTAAATTTCTTTCTAAACAAGTAGCATCTAAAATAACTACTGTTGCATCTGGAGAACCAAAACATATATAATCTCTTGCAATTTCTTCTTCTTCTGAATTTGACATTATTGAATATGTACCTGGTATATCCACTAGCAAAAATGATTCATTTTCATACTTGCATATTCCCCTTGCATTACTAACAGTTTTTCCTGGCCAATTTCCTGTATGTTGATGCATTCCGAGTTAAGCTATTAAAAATAGTAGACTTTCCTACATTTGGATTTCCTGCTATTGCTATAGTATAATCACATTTTTGTTCTTCTATATCTTTATTTAAAATGTTACTTCCTGTTGAATTTGCTGTAAGTCCCATAATAAACCTCCTTTTATATCTTTAGTTTATTTGTATTCATTAAAATATAAAAAAAGTACAAAAATAGATTGATGGAAACAAAAGGGACGGGGCAAAAAATTTCCAAGATGTGGATAACTTTTTTAAATTAAAGTTATCCACATCTTGGAAATTTTTTGCCCCGTCCCTTTTGTTTCCAATTTTGCCCAGCCCCTTTTGTTTCCAATTTTGCCTCGTTCCTTTTCTTTCTTAATTATAATGTAAAAAACACTTGATTTTCCTAGAAAAATATGGTAACATAGTTAAAGTGATAGTAAGAAATATAAAATTTGAAAGGAGATATATAAAATGGCAGAAGTATATATGGCAGGAGATTTTAGAAATGGAACAACATTCGAAATGGATGGAAATGTATTTAAAGTAGTAGAATTCCAACACGTAAAACCAGGAAAGGGATCAGCTTTTGTTAGAACAAAATTAAGAAATGTAATATCAGGTGCAGTTATAGAAAAAACATTTAACCCATCAGAAAAATATCCAGGAGCAGAAATAGAGAAAAAAGAAATGCAATATTTATATGAAGATAGTGGGTTATACTATTTCATGGATAATGAAACATATGAGCAAATGCCTTTAAATAAAGAACAATTAGGGGATAGCTTAAAATATATAAAAGAAAACATGAATGTAAAAATACTTTCATATAAAGGAAATGTGTTTTCGGTAGAACCACCTATGTTTGTAGAACTAGAAGTTACATACACAGAACCAGGATTTAGTGGAAACACAACAACAACATCAGGAAAACCAGCAACATTAGAAAATGGATATGAAGTATCAGTGCCTTTATTCATAAACATAGGAGATGTAATAAGAATAGATACAAGAACAGGCGACTATATGGAAAGAGTATAAATAGTAAGAGAAGTAAAAGTCAAAAATAATATGTAATAAAACAATGAATTACATTGAATTTTTGACTTTTAAATATAGAATATAAATCTTATTATATGAGTGAATGTAAGTTAAGTGAACGTATAGAAGATGAAAATTGAGTACATAATAAAATAAATAAGGAAAAGAGAGGAAACGAAATGTCAAATTTAAGTAAAGAATATGATAGAATATTATCAGAGATAGAACAAGTAATTTCTAATGAAGAAGAAAAGAAAATAGTAAAAGAAAAAGTTTCAGAAATATCAATGTTATTTATAAATACTATGGATAATATGTCAAATATAATAGATAACAAATTAAAAGAGATGGAAGAAAAACAAAATAATTTAGATAATAAATTAAATAAAATTCAAAGTACTGTAAATGAAATAGAAAGTGATATATATGAAGAAGAATTAGGAGAATATGACTTTGAAATAGTATGTCCATACTGTAATAACGAATTTGTAACAGACTTAAGTTTAATGAATGAAGAAAAAACAGAAATAAAATGCCCAGAATGTAATAATATAATAGAGTTAGATTGGAATGATGATGAAGAAAGTGATTGTTGTTCAGGGCATTGTGGAAGTTGCCATGGATGTGGTGATGATGAATGCGAAGAAGAAAATGAAGATGATATGTAAAAAAAATACCTCTCTTTCACAAAAAGAAAGAGAGGTATTTTTACATACAAACAATTGGTAAAAAGTGATAATATCATTTTTACTTGAAAAAAATTGGTTTATTACTTTAAATTATGACTATATTTATATTCAAATCATTTTACAATTACATACAAGTATCCAGCAGTGGGATAATTATAGTCCATTAAGTTTATTAAAGTCGAATCTCCAGAAGTTAATTCTATTGATTCAAAAAAATCATTTTTACAAAAATCAATTTTTATACGATAGCCTGCACTAAAAATTACTAATGGATCATCAGAGGCAGCTGAAGAAGATGAATGAACATATTTACCAGAACCTATACAATCATAACTTTCCGTAACTTTTGCGAAAACACCACAAGTTAGTTTAGAATCTTCATAACCACAATTTGGTTTTGTAATAATATGAGGTTTTTCAATTTCTAATTTACCTTCAGAATTAGATTTAGAATTTGAAATTTCTGCTTCAGTTGAAATATCTAACTCACTTTCATTATTAGAATTAGATTTAGAATTTGAAATTTCTAACTCACTTTTATTATTAGATGTTAAGGTTGTTTTAGCTTCTGTTTCAGATTCTGGTGTCCAAGGAGATACAATTACATATAGGCATGCAGAACCACAAGACAACATTTTAGAATCGCCAGTATTCAAAATAAATTTATTGGAAGAATAAGAACCATCAAATAATTCAACTGTTATCTTAGAATTGGACTTAACTTCAACTATATTAGGAGCAGCACTATACTCATGATGATACGCTTTTCCAGAGCCAATAAATCCATATTTCTCAGATGTAATAATAAATTGTCCATCATTAAAGGCATAAGAGTTATTATGTTTAATAATATAAGGCTTTTCAGTTTTTGATTTATTTTCAGACTGAGAGTTGACATTTGAAGGATTATTTACAACTACATATAAGTAAGCAGAATCACCAGCTGATAACATTTTAGCGTCACCAGCGACCATATGAATAGTATCGAAATAATGATGATAAGATATATTAGCAATTATTTCATATCCAACACTGTTTATTTCTACAGGATGTTCAAGAGCATTTTCATAACTATAATATCCTTCTCCAGAGCCAATAGAACCATAGTTAGCAGCTGTAATAAGAAAGGTTCCTGTAGTACCTGAGGAAGAAATATCCTCCATATTAATAATATATGGGGCAGGTTTTTTTAACGTTGAAGGAACTTCTTTACAATAAGCAGTTGAGCTACATCCGATCAACAACATAATCATAACCATAAATAAAGCTACCATTTTTTTTCTTGATTTTTTCATTTCATTTCCTCCTTTTAAATGTTTCGGAGGATTATGCCTCCGAAAATAAATAGTTTCAAAGGCAATAAACTGTTACTTTTAACATTATAACAAAATTTACATAAAAAGACAATAGGCTTATTATAATTATTTAGTAAAAGGCTGCTCTAAAACTAATATTTTAAAATTCAAGTACTTCTTTTACTAAAAATTTATATAAAAATAAAAGACATTAAATTATTATATGACAAAATATACTTTATTTTTTAATAAATTAGGATATATATTTTTATGAAAATAATTTTGGAACATTATCAAGACTTTTTATTAATTAAAATTTCTATGGTTTTGAAAATTAAATTTTACAAGATTTTTTAAAGTCCGAAAAAAGTATTTATGGTGGAGGTGAGGGGAGTTGAACCCCTGTCCAATATCTTTTCCATATCAATATCTACGAGTGTAGTTTATTATTAAAATTCCCTTATAATAACATTAATAAACAAACATATATTATAAAGTAGCTATAAAAATACCCACAATTTCCATAGCAAGAAATTGTTTTGTTTCCTACTAAGTCGTCGCCCTATCCAAAGAAGTAGGCTCTAAGGTAAGACGTCGCCGCAACTAGGCAGCGTATGCTAATTCTCTATTATCAGCGTTTATATTTATTTTCGCTTTTTTTAAGTGGCCAAAGCGACCATCCACTACTCGCAACTGATACTTCTAAAATACTGTCGAAGCCAATTACACCCCCATATATAAATTGCTACAATAATATTATATAATAGTATAAGTAAAAATACAACTGTTTTTTTATGGAAATAAACAAAAAAATCTAGTTAACATATTGCAAAATACTAAATAATGTTATATAATACTTGTACTATGTTACAAGAATGTTAATGTATTACGAAACTGTTAAATATATATTACAATTCTATTAACATTATTGACATATAGCATGAAAAGTATAAAATATAGTTAAAATTATGAAGGGGCTATTTATGAGAGTTATAAGTGGAACAGCAAGAGGAACAAAATTAAATTCAATAGAAAATCTATCAACAAGACCTACTTTAGATAGAGTAAAAGAAGCCTTATTCAGTATAATTCAAACTCATCTTCAAGGTTCTAACATATTAGACTTATTTGCAGGAAGTGGAGCATTAGGAATAGAATGTCTTAGTAGAGGAGCTAAACATTGTACATTCTGTGATAAATCATATCAATCAATAAAAATGTTAAAACAAAATCTACAAAAAACAAAGTTTGAAGATAAAGCAACTATATTAGTAGATGATTACAAAAAATGTGTACAAACAATAAAAGAAAATAAATTTGATATTATATTTATAGATCCACCATATAAACTAGATATAGCGGTAAAATCAATAAAATTAATATTAGAATATGAAATATTTGCAAAAGATGGAATAATAATACTAGAAACAGATGAAGAAGAAAGAGAACTAAAAGAATTAGAAGATATAAAATTAGAAGTGTATGATGTGAGAAAATATGGAAGAGTAAAACTAATTTTCTTACGTGAAAGGGGCTAAAAATACAATGGAAATATTTACATTATTAGAGACTATTGAGGAAATGCTAGAAACAAGCAAATCTATACCATTTTCTACAAAAGGAGTTGTAGATAAAGAAGAAATGCTTGAAATAATTAAAGAAATACGTTTAAAATTACCAGAAGAATTAAAACAAGCAAAATGGGTAAAAGAAGAAAGACAACGTATACTAGTAGAAGCACAAAAAGAGGCAGATGATATAGTAAAAGAAGCAGAAAACAGAATAATCTCTATGATAGATGAACATGAAATAACAAGAAAAGCATATGAACAAAAATCAGAAATAATAGAAACAGCAAATGAAATGTCAAGAGAAATATCAAAAGGAACAAAAGACTATGCAGATAACATATTACAAAATATAGAAACATCATTAATGCAAGCACTAGAAACAATACAAAATAATAGAAGAGAATTAAAATAAAAAGTCGCTAAAAAAAGCGATTTTTTTTATTTTAAACAAATTTGGAAATTTTAGGGACGGGGGAAAAAGTTTCCACTTCTGTGGATAACTTTAAAAGGCAAAAAATGTATATGTTTTTATTGTGAAAAGTATTGCAAATATTTTGTTTTATTGTTATGATAAAGGTGTAAATGTAAAATTAGAAATTATTATGTAGAAAAATAAAAAGGAGCAAATTATGATAGAGTTTAGAAATGTAAGCAAAACGTATGAAACTGGTACAGAAGCGGTTCATAATGCTAATTTTAAAATAGAAAAAGGAGAATTTGCATTTTTAGTTGGTTCTTCAGGTTCACGGAAAATCAACTTTAATAAAAATGATATTAAAAGAAGAAAGCCCTACAACTGGTAATATAATAATAAATGGAAAAGATACTACATACTTAAAACCAAAAAGAGTTCCATATTTAAGAAGAAGTATGGGAGTAGTTTTTCAAGACTTTAGGCTTTTACCAGATAAAACAGTATATGAAAATGTAGCTTTTGCAATGTATATAGTTAAAGCTACACCAAGACATATAAGAAGGCAAGTACCTATGGTTTTAGCATTAGTTGGATTAAGTGGAAAAGCAAAAATGTATCCGAATGAATTATCAGGAGGAGAGCAACAAAGGGTAGCATTAGCTAGGGCATTAGTTAATAACCCATCTATGCTAATTGCAGATGAGCCAACAGGAAATTTAGACCCCGATACAGCATGGGATATCATGACACTTTTAAATGATATAAATATGAGAGGAACAACAGTAGTTGTAGCAACACATGCAAAAGACATTGTTGATAGAATGAAAAAAAGAGTTATTCAAATTAGTGATGGAAACATTATAAGAGATGATAGAAAAGGTGGTTATGATAGTGAGATATAATATAATAGGACATTTATTAAGTGAAGGTTTTCACAATGTAATGAAAAATAAAAAATCAACAGGAGCATCATTAATGATAATGTGTGCTACTATGCTAATTTTTGGTTTATTCTTTTTAATTGGAGAAAACGTAAACCATATAATGAAAGAAGTTGAATCAGAACAAGGTATGCAAGTATTTATGTACAAAGATGCAACAGAAGAGCAAATACAAAAATTGCAAGAAGATATTAAAGGACTAGAAGATGTTGCAAAAGTTACATATATATCAAGAGAACAAGCTATAAATAGTCAAATGGAGAGATTTGGCAAATATGGAAAACTATTAGAAGCATATACAGGAGATAAAAACCCATTAGGAGCATCTTTTGTAGTAACATTAACAAACTTAGAAAAAGCAAGTGATGTAAAAGCTCAAATAGATGGTTTTGAGAATGTAAAAAATGTAGAACTTAGAGATGCAACAATAAATGCTTTATTAAACCTAGCAAATGGAGTTAGAATAGTTTCAGGTATTATACTAATATTGTTAATTATAATTTCAATATTTATTATAGCAAATACAATAAAACTTACAGTGCATGCAAGAAGAAAAGAAATTACAATAATGAAATATGTTGGAGCAACAAATGGCTTCATAAGGTGGCCATTTATTGTAGAAGGTATAATAATTGGAATACTTGCAGCATTATTATCAGTACTTTTATTAGTAGTAGGATATAATTTTGTAATACAAAAAATAGCAACATCTTCAATTGCTAATACAATTAGTTTAAGTGTGCTAACATTCTCAGAAGTATTTGCTTTAGTAATTACAGTGTATTTAATACTAGGAATAGGAATAGGAACAATAGGAAGTATAATATCAATGAGAAAATATCTAGAAGTTTAGAATAATAGAATCATACAACTTGGTACATATATTATCCTTAAGAAAGTACTTTAGGTAAAGATATGTACCATCAAAACTAAAACAAGATAGGAGAAAAAAATGAAAAGAAAAATAATATCTATAGTATTAATTCTAATATTATTACAAGCATACCTGTATACAGTAATAGCTACTTCGACATCAGCTTTAAATGGACAAAAAAACGAAATAAATGATAAAATTAAAGATGCAAAAGATGAACAATCACAGGTACAAGAAGAACTAGATGAAGAAATGAAAGTAATTTCTGACTTAGATTATGAAATATCACAAGGTGAAGAACAAATAAATGAATTAGAAGCACAAATAAAAGAAGTAGAAAAATCAATTACAGAAAAAGAACAATTAATAGAAGAAAAGAAAAAAGAATATGATGAGAATGAAGATTTACTAGCACAAAGAATGGTAGCAATGTATGAAGTAGGAGAAACATCATTTTTGGATATTTTATTAAATTCTTCTAATATAGTAGATTTCATATCAAATTATTATACAATGTCACAACTAGTAGAATATGATACAGAACTATTACAAACTATAGAAAATGATAAAAAAGAAATAGAAGAAGCAAAGCAAACTCTAGAAGAACAAAAAAATCAAATAGTAGTATTAAAAAATGATAAAGTTTCAAAAACTAATAGCTTAAAAGCAAAAAAAGCTCAAAGACAAGAAAAAGCAAATGCTTTAAGTGATGAAAAGAAAAAACTTCAAAATGAAATAGATCAATATAATGCACAAATTAAAAAAGTAGAACAACAAATAGCTCAAATATTATCACAAGCAAATAACCAAGTATCAAATTCAGGATTAAAATTTGATGGAAGTTTTATTTGGCCATGTAATAATAAAGTAGTAACATCAACAGTAAAGAAAAGGTGGGGAAGATGGCATAAAGGAATAGATATTGGAGCATCACATGAAAATGTATATGCAGCAGCATCAGGTATAGCATATAACTTAGAAAACCCAGGTGGATATGGTAATTATATTATGATTGTACATGGTAGTGGATACATTACTTTATATGCACACTTATTATCAAGAAAAGTATCAAGTGGGCAATATGTAACTCAAGGTCAAGTAATAGCTACATCAGGAGGGGGACTAACAGATGAAGGAAGAGGAAGTAGTACAGGAAGGCACTTACATTTTGAAGTAAGAAAAGCATCTTCAGTATCAAACTACTTTAATAGCAATTTCTTAAATCCATTAGACTATTTACCAGGAGGATATACATTAGCAGCAGGAGCAACAACACCAAGCTAAAGAAAGGAAGGATAGAGTATGATAAAAAAAGTAATTACAATAATTATTATATTTACTATAGTTGCATGCTCTTATTCTATGATAATAACTAAAGCAGCAACATTAGGAGAACAAAAACAAGAAGTACAAGAGCAAAAGCAAGAAGCGGAGCAAAAACTAGAATATGTACAAGAAGAACTTTCAAGTGCAGTAGTAAAAATACAAGAACTAGATGATACAATAAAACAAGCAGAAAATGATATAAATGGTTTAGAATCAGAATTAAAAGATTTACAAACAAAAATAGATGAAATAGCACTAAAACTTGAAAAAGTAGAAAATAGTTATATAGAAAATGAAGACTTATTACAACAAAGGCTAGTAGCTACATATGAAGCTGGAGATGTAACATATTTAGATATGTTAATGCATTCAGCAAGTGTGGTAGATTTTCTATCAAATTATTATGCTATTCAAGAAATCATACAAAGTGATGTAGAATTATTACAAGAAATAGAAGAAGAAAAAGAAGAAGTAAAAAATGCAAAACAAATATTAGAAGAACAAAAGGCAACTTTAAAAGTAAAAAAAGCAAAAAAAGAACAATTAGCAGTTATAACACAGAATAATAAAATACTAAAAGAACAAGCAATGGCAAATTTATCACAAGAAGAGCAAGAATTGCAACAAAAAATAGAAGAATATAAACAAGAAGAGGCAAGAATAGAAGCATTAATACAAGTTGCAACAAATGAGTATGAATATACTGGAGATTACACAGGAGGAGTAATGGCGTGGCCAATTGCAAAAAATGGTACATATATAACTTCAGCATATGGAATAAGAGAACACCCAATACAAGGAATAATAAAAAAACATACAGGAATAGATATAGGAAATGCAGGATTTGGAGCACCAATTATAGCAGCTACTGATGGAGTAGTAACAATGGCAGGGAGCTATGGAGGTTATGGAAATTGTGTAATAATAAATCATGGAAATGGAATTTCAACTCTATATGGACATGGACAAGCTATATTAACACAAGTAGGGAAAGAAGTAAAAAAAGGTGACTTAATTATGGAAGTAGGTTCAACAGGAAACTCAACAGGTCCACATTTACATTTTGAAGTTAGAATAAATGGAACTTGTGTAGATCCAATGCCATTTTTACAAGGAAAAAGTGAATAAAATTATAAAAGTAAAATATAATTAATTGTAGAGGCAGCGCCAGTCGCTGTCTGCTCTTAAAAGGATTATTTAAATAAATATTAAAAAGAGAAGAAGATACAATTATTTAAACTTTAATTGGGCAGGTCTTTAAGTCTGCCTATTTAAAATGAAAATAGTAATAATTCAAGAAAGAAGGAAAAAGCATGAAATCAGAGAGAAATCAGAAAGTATATAAAATTATAATGCTAGTAGTATTAACATCTATAATAACATTTATAGTTACAACAATAGCGTTATATAAAACTGTAGGAAACTCAAATATTAGGTATATACCATCAGATAGTACTTCAATAGGGCAAAAAATAGCATATTATAAAAGGTTTATAGATGAAAACTATATATATGATATAGACGAAAAAACAATGCTAGAGTCTGCAATAAAAGGGTATTTTGAAGGATTAGGAGATCAATATTCAGAATATATAACAAAAGAAGAAATGCAAGACTATATGGCAGATGCAACAGGTAAATATGTAGGAATAGGAATATATATAACAAACAATACACAAACAAATCAAATAGTAGTAATAATGCCAATGAAAGGTTCACCATCAGAAGAAGCTGGGATAAAATCAGGAGATATAATATTAAAAATAGATGGAAAAGAGTATAAAGGAGAGAACTTAACTGAGGCATCAAATAAATTAAAAGCAGAAGAAGGAACAAAAGTAAAATTAGAAATATTAAGAAATGAAGAAACACTTGAAATAGAAGTAGAAAGAAGAACAATAAAAGTAAATCATATAGAATCAGAAGTACTAGAAAATGATATAGGATACATTCAAATTTCAACATTTGATGATGGATGTTATGAAGAATTCATGCAAAATTATAATAATATAAAAGAGAAAAACATAAAATCATTAATAATAGACTTAAGAAACAATGGTGGAGGAATAGTAGAAGAAGCTACAAATATAGCAGATATGTTTACAGATAAAGGGGTAACATTATTAATTACAACTGGAAAAGATAAAAAAGAAGAAATAACAAAAGCCAAAAAGGACAAAACAATAGATATACCAGTAGTAATACTAGTAAATGAAAATACTGCAAGTGCTTCAGAGATATTAACAGCAGCAATAAAAGAAAATTCAGAAGATACTGTAAAAGTAGTAGGAACAACAACTTATGGAAAAGGTGTAATACAAAGTATATTTACATTAAAAGATGGAAGTGGAATAAAATTAACAACAAATGAGTATTATACACCAAAACATAATACAATAAATAAAGTAGGAATAACACCAGAATATGAAATAGAATTTCCAGAAGGTGAAAGTATATATAATATAGATAAAAAAGAAGATACACAATTACAAAAAGCGATTGAGCTATTAAAATAAAAGTAAAAAACGCTCAAAAATCAAAAGGAACGGAGAAAATTAAGTCAAAAGGGACGGAGAAAATTGACTCACTTTATCTTTTAAAGATGTGCCAATTCTCTGGACCTTTTAATATTTAATAGTGTTTAGATGTGTAAATATGTGAACACTATACATATAATTAGTTTTCTTCAAATAATATAAAGTTTTTTGAAAAAAAGATTGATATTTTTAAATACATGTAATATAATTGTAACAGTTTTGTAATAAAAGAGAAATAGAAACCGAAAGGAAGATGCAAGAAATGTTTAATTTTGGACAAGATATAGGAATAGATTTAGGAACAGCAACAGTTATAGCCTATGTGAAAGGAAAAGGAATAGTACTTCGTGAGCCATCAGTAGTAGCTGTTGATAACAATACAGGAAATGTCTTAGCAGTAGGGAAAGAGGCAAGGAGAATGCTAGGAAGAACACCAGGAAATATAGTAGCAACAAGACCACTAAGAGAAGGTGTAATTTCAAACTATACAGTTACAGAGAAAATGTTAAAATACTTTATAAATAAAGTGTGTGGAAAATTTGTATTTGCACCAAGAATAATGATATGTATACCATCACAAGTAACAGAAGTTGAAAAAAAGGCAGTAATAGATGCAGCATCACAAGCAGGAGCAAGAAGAGTATATTTAATAGAAGAGCCAATAGCAGCAGCAATAGGTGCTGGAATAGATATATCAAAACCATGTGGAAATATGGTTGTAGATATAGGTGGAGGAACAACAGATATAGCAGTTATATCATTAGGAGGAAGTGTTGTAAATACATCATTAAAAGTAGCTGGAGATAAATTTGATGAATATATAGTAAAATATATAAAGAAAAAGCATAACGTAATGATAGGAGAAAGAACAGCAGAAGATTTAAAAATAAATATAGGCTGTGTATATCCAAAAATACAAGATACAGAAATGGATATAAGAGGAAGAGACTTGATAACAGGATTACCAAAAACAATAACAATACATTCAAGTGAAATGTTAGAAGCTTTAATAGAACCAGCAATGATGATAGTAGATAGTGTACATTCAGTATTAGAAAAAACACCACCAGAACTTGCAGCAGACATAAGTGATAGAGGAATTTATATGACAGGTGGAGGATGTTTAGTAGATGGACTAGATAAACTATTACAAGAAAAAACAGGAATAAATGTAATGATAGCTCAAGATACAGTATCATGTGTAGCATTAGGAACAGGAAAAGCATTAGATAATTTAGATTCATTAGATGGAAAATCAAAAAGATAAAGAGTAAAAGCTATAATTTGAGAAAGCTCAAAATTATAGCTTTTATAATAAATAAATTAAATATATATTTGTTCTGAATTAATTAGGAAATTAGTTTTCTTATATATAAAATTGAATATGTAACAGAAAAAAACAAGTAGCAAGCACAAAATATGAAGTAGGAGAAGAACCAAAATCAATATTTACTAAATTAAAAGATTATCCATATGAATTTGAAATAAATGGTCAATTAAAATTAGCATCAATAAATGGAGAAAAAAATGTAATAGTAGATGATAGCAAAAGTGAAACTATATTATGGGAAAATCCCAATATGTTGGGTATAGATGATAGAGAGATTATACCAGTAAAAATTCTAGGATATAGATAGATTTAATTATTATAAAAAAATGATATAGTAAATAATAGTACTATATCATTTTTTTAGAAAGTCACTTTAAATAAAATTATTAAAAAATGAATTGAATTTTGGCCAATTAGTTAAATGAAAAAAGTACTTGCAAATGTGCAAATAAAATTATATAATAAAAAAGAATATTGAAAAAAGAGGTAAAATGGATGAATAAAACAAAAAGAAAAATATTTGAAGCATCAATGAAACTCTTTGCAGAAAAAGGATATGATGCTACAAGTATTGAAGAAATAACTGCAACAGTAGGTGTAGCAAAAGGAACATTGTATTATCACTTTTCAAGTAAGGAAGAAATATTTAAGTTTTTAGTAGAAGAGGGAGTGAAACTCCTAAAAAATAGTATTGCGATAAAAACAGATAAATTAACAAACAGTATAGATAAAATAAGAGCAGTAGTACTTATAGAACTTAAAGTATTAGTAAAATATGAAAGTTTTATGACTATTATATTAAGTGAAATATGGGGAACAGGTTCTAGGAGCAAGATGTGTAGAGACTATGTATTTGAATATATTCAGATGATACAAGAAATAGTAGAAAAAGGAATAAACAATGGAGAAATATTAGAAGCGAACCCAAATGTAATAGCATCAGGAATATTTGGATTTGTGTGTTCTAGCTTAATATATAAACTAAGAAGAGAAAAAAATATAGAAGTTCCAGAATTATTTAATGAAATAGATAAATCATTTATAAAAAAATTAAAAAAATAAATTTTAAATTTTGCACCATAGGGGCCTGTGCACTGTGCCTTTTGGAAAACATATTAAATTATAGAAAATAAAAAGGAGAAAATAGAAATGAGAATATTAAAAGATTTTAAAGTACCAAATTTTAAATTTCCAAAGATAAAAATGAAAAACATAGAAAATATAGAAGAAGTACAAGTAGACTATGAAGAATTAAAAAATAAACAAGAAGGACTACAAAAAGGAAAAAACAAACAATATGAAAAAACAAATTATGAAACAATAAAAGAAGTATTCTATAGAAGTAGAGAAAAATATGAAGATAATATATGTATATTAGAAAAATTTAATCCAAAAGAAGAATTTAAAAAAATAACATATAAGCAATTCACAGATGATGTAATAGCTTTAGGAACAGCATTAACAAATAAATATAGTCTAAAAAATGAAAGAGTAGTAATAATAGGTGAAAATACATACTATTGGTATGTATCATATATGGCAATGCTATGTGGAACAGGTTTAGCAGTTCCAGTAGATAAAGAGCTTCCAGCAAATGAAATAGAAAATGTAATAAATAGGTCAAAGGCTACAGCAGTAATATATTCAAGTAAGAAAAAGGACACTATTAAAAAAGTACAAGATAAATTACCAACAGTAAAATACTTTATACAAATGAATTCAGACAATGAACTAGAAGGAAGAGAAATAGGAATTAATACTATAATAAAACAAGGAAAAGAAATGATAGAAAAAGGCGATACATCTTTTGAAAAAATAGAAGTAGACCCAGATGAATTCAAAGTACTTATATTTACATCAGGTACAACATCAAACTCAAAAGGAGTAATGATATGTAATAGAAACTTAGCAGAAAACATAAATGCAGTTAGTACATATGTAAAATTATATCAAACAGACAGGCTATTTTCAGTATTACCACTACACCATACATATGAATCTTCAATAGGTTTCCTATTACCATTTGCAAATGGAGCATCTGTTGCAGTATGTCAAGGACTAAAACATATAGTACCAGACCTACAAGAAACAAAACCAACAGCAATGATAGCAGTTCCATTACTAATAGAAAACTTATACAAAAAAATAAATAAAACAATAGAAAAAAGTGGAAAATCAGGTTTAGTAAATTCAATGATGCATGTCACTAATGCACTAAAAAGTGTAGGAGTAGATATAAAAAGAAAAGTATTTAGTGAAATATATGAAAACTTAGGTGGAAATATAAGAATAATAGTTTCAGCAGCTGCACCAATAGATAGCAAAGTAGGAAAATGGGTTCAAGACCTAGGAATAAGTTTCCTACAAGGATATGGACTAACAGAAACAGCACCAATTGCAGCATTAACGCCAGAATTTGATCCAAGAGTAGGTTCAGCAGGAAAAGCAGTAAACTGTGCAGAAATAAAAATAGATAATCCAAATGAAAAAGGTGAAGGAGAAGTTCTAATAAAAAGTAAAACATTAATGCTAGGATACTATGAAAATGAAGAAGCAACAAGGGAAGTAATAGAAATAGATGAAGAAGGAAATAGATGGTTCCATGCAGGAGATGTAGGCTACTTAGATGAAGACGGATTTTTATACATAACAGGTAGAACAAAAAATGTTATAGTAACACAAAATGGAAAAAACATATATCCAGAAGAAATAGAATTAATGCTAGGAGAAGTAGCAGAAATAAAAGAATGTATGGTATATGGAAAAGAAATAGAAGGAGAAAAAGAACTAATAATAACAGTAAAAGTAATACCAAATATGGAAGAAATAGAAGCAAAACATGGAAAAGGTTTAACAGATGAACAAATACATAATATAATATGGGAACAAATAAAAGGTGTAAATAGAAAATTAACATCATATAAAGCAATAAAGAAACTAGAAATAAAAAAAGACGAATTTGCAAAAACAACAACTATGAAAATAAAAAGATTTGAAGAAATTAAGAAGGATAATTAATTATTACAACAATGTTACAATTGTGTTAAATTTTACGGAAATAGGCATTTGAGTATTGACATGTAAAAAAACTTGTATTAAAATGAAATAGAAGTCAAAAAATATAATATTATGAATTTTATTGTAATTTCATGCAGAAGAAATTAGCAATTGTAATATAAAACTTAGGAAAAGGGAGGGTTTACAATGTCTAGATCTGGCATAGTAAATGTGAGAATGGTAATCACAGAAGAGAAAATTTTATCAAATATAGATAAGATACAAAAATTAATTAATCCAAAAAGCAAAAAGCAAATAATACAATTAGATGATGATGCATATTTTAAAGATTTAATAGAATCTATAAAAACATATTTAATAGAATATCCAAAAAAGAAAAACTTTCCGCCAAGTGTATATAAAGCTTCATATCAATTAGTAGAATTTGCAACAAATCAATTTGAAGAAAATACAAAGAAAATAGAAGAGTTAATTCGTCAAAGAGAAGCAAATATAGCGATGGCAGGAAAACTAAAAGAAACATTAGACACCATACAAGAAAAAGAAGAAGGCTGGAAAAATACATTAAAAGAAGCATCAAATAATTTCTCAGAAGATATAGTAGAAGCATTAGGAATAGTAGGAAGAGCAAAAAATAAAGAAACACAAAATTATCAAGATGCAGTAAAACTAATAAATGCAAGAATAGTAAATTTAGAATCTAACTTACATATAGAAATAGATATGGAAAGAATAGAAGATAGATCAAAAGCATTAAGTTACATAGGAATAGAAATAGCAGATGCATTAAAACTAATTCCTACACCAGTAGAAGAAGTAAAAGAAGCTGTAGAGGAAATAGAAGAAGTAGTAGAGCAACAAAACTATGTACAAGAAACAACATTTGAAGTAAAACCATCATTATGGCAAAAAATAAAAGAGAGCAAAATAGGTAGAGCCTTAAGATATGCATTTAGAATAAGAATAGTATTAGATGTACCAGCACTACCAGAAGGAAAAAAACAATAAAAATATTCTTTGAGAATAGTCATGACTATTCTCAAAGAATAAAAAATATAAAAAAATATAAAAAAATTTTAAAATACTATTGACAATACATATAATCTTTTGTATAATTAAACATGCGTTAAGCAAATGCTCCCTTAGCTCAGTTGGTCAGAGCAACCGGCTCATAACCGGTGGGTCCAAGGTTCGAATCCTTGAGGGAGCACCATTTTTATATTAATCAAATATGGGTAGGTGGCCGAGTGGCTAAAGGCGGCAGACTGTAAATCTGTTCTCATACGAGTACGATGGTTCGAATCCATCCCTGCCCACCAAAATACAAGGAAACTTGTATTTTATTTTTAACTAACTAACAAACAAAAGTTCTTAAAAATAAAGAAAATTATGAAATTTAATTCCAATAAAGAAAAACAAAATATAGGATTAAAAATTGCAATAGCTTATTATACTTCAAATGAATATACTGTATTTATTCCATTAAATGAAACACAAGATTATAATTTATTAGTAGATAAGAAAGAGAAAATAATAAAAGTACAAGTAAAGCTACATCATGTAAGAAAAAATATGGTATATATCAAATTGCACTAAAAAGTTGTGGAGGAACAAAAGGAATATAAAACATTGATAGATACTAAAGTTGATGAATTATTTATTGTGACAAATAAGTTAAATATTTATATTTTACCTTTAAATATGAAAAAATAGAACAACTATAGAGTTATGTAATAAATATAGGAAATTTAAAGTAAAATAATTAAAATCTATTATTGAAATTTTATTAATTTTATAAAATATAGGAGGGAAATATGACTAAAGTAAAAACCGTTTTTGTATGTAATAGTTGTGGTTATGAATCAGCTAAATGGCTTGGTAAATGTCCAGGATGTAATGAATGGAATAGTTTTTATGAGGAAAAACTAACAAAAGCTAAAGATGGAAGTTTTTCAGGTGACAAAAAAACAAAAAGTATAAAACCTTCTAAATTAAATAGTGTAGAAGGAAAGGAAGCCATTAGAACTTCAACAGGTGTTAATGAATTAGATAGGGTTTTAGGTGGAGGAATAGTAAAAGGTTCACTAGTTTTACTTCGGAGGGGAACCAGGTATAGGAAAATCAACGTTAATTCTTCAAATTTGTGATAAAATGAAAGGCGAAGGGAAAGTACTATATGTATCAGGCGAAGAATCAGCTGAACAAATAAAAATGAGAGCAGATAGACTAAATATAAAAAATGATAATATAATGTTTCTAGGAGAAACAGATATTGATGTTATATCAGGAGCAATCGAAGAAATGACCCCAAAATTAGTCATAATTGATTCAATTCAAACAATGTATAGTGATGAAATCTCTTCAGCAGCAGGAACAGTTAGTCAAGTAAGAGAAATAACAGCAAGAATAATGAAAATATGTAAAAGTCAAGCAATTACTACAATTATAATAGGTCATGTTACAAAAGAAGGAAATATAGCAGGACCGAGAGTTTTAGAACACATGGTAGATACAGTTTTATATTTAGAAGGAGAAAGATACTTTTCATATAGAATATTAAGAGGAGTAAAAAATAGATTTGGTTCTACAAATGAAGTAGGAATGTTTGAAATGCAAAACGAAGGAATGATTGAAATCACAAATCCATCATCAATACTAATTTCAGAAAGAGAAGATAATCCAGCAGGCTCAGTTATTGTTGCAAGTATAGAAGGGACAAGACCACTTATGATAGAATTACAAGCATTAACTTCACAGACAGTATTTGGAATGCCAAGAAGAGCTGCAAATGGAGTAGACTATAATAGACTTACATTATTAATGGCTGTACTAGAAAAGAAAGCAAAAATACCACTTAGCTCACAAGACATATATTTAAATGTAGTAAGTGGAATAAAATTACAAGAACCAGCAATAGACTTAGGAATAATATTAGCAGTAGTTTCAAGCTTTAAAAACATAAGTATACCAACAGATTTAGTAGTAATAGGAGAAGTAGGGCTAACAGGAGAAGTAAGAAGTGTTAATATGATAGAAAAAAGACTAAAAGAAGCAGAAAAATTAGGCTTTAAAAAATGCATAATACCAGAAAATAATAAAAAACTATTGAAAGATAAATTTAAATTAGATATAATAGGCGTAAAGAATATAGAAGAAGCATTAAGAAACTTTAAAAATTAGAATAAAATAAATATAATTATATTAAAAATAAAATTTAATAAATATAATTATATATAAAAAGAGATGCTAAAAAATACCATAATAAGGAGAGATAAATGATTACAGAGGTGTTAAAGCTCATTGCGCCAGGAACACAAATAAGGTATGGACTAGAAAATATTTTGAAAGCCAAAACAGGTGCATTAATAGTTATAGGTGATAACAAACAAGTTTTAGATATTGTAGATGGAGGTTTTAGCCTAAATATAGAATATACGCCATCAAGATTATATGAATTAGCCAAAATGGATGGAGCGATTATACTAAGTGCAGACTTAAAAAAGATATTATATGCAAATGCACAACTAATTCCAGCATCAAGTATTTCTACAACAGAAACAGGAACAAGGCATAGAACAGCCGAAAGAACTGCAAAGCAAACAGGAGAAATAGTAATTAGTATTTCACAAAGAAGAAATATTATAACTGTATTCAAAGGTTATGATAGATATGTGCTAGAAGATACAAGTAAGGTAATTTCAAAAGCAAATCAAGCACTACAAACAGCAGAAAAATATAAAAAAGTATTTGATGAAAAACTTAATATGCTAAATGAATATGAATTTAATGATATAGTTACACTAGAAAATGTAATAGTAGCAATACAAAGAGCCGAAATGGTAATGAAAGTTGCAGATGAAGTTCAAAAAGCAATGTATGAACTGGGGGAAGAAGGACGACTTTTAGAAATGCAATTAGAAGAGCTACTAGGAGGATTAGAAAAAGAAGAACTTCTAATAATAAAAGACTATATTGCACCAGGAAAGAAGAGAACATCAGAAAAGGTATTAAAAGAAATAAAAAGTTTATCACATGAAGAGCTAACAAATTCAGGAATAATCGCAAGAATATTAGGGTATGCAGACTTTGATAATTATGATGAAGTAGGTGTCTATACAAGAGGATATAGAGTATTAAACAAAATACCGAGAATGCCAAGCAATATAGTAGATAACTTAGTAAAATCTTTTAAATCATTCCAACATATACTAGTTGCAGATATTCCACAGCTAGATGAAGTTGAAGGAATAGGCGAAGTAAGAGCAAGAACAATAAAACAATCTTTAAGAAGAATGCAAGAACAATTTGTATTTGATAATTTAATTTCATAATATAAATGAAAAAATTATATAAAAACAAGAGAGAAAAGGAAGGTAAATAAAATGAAAGAAAATAAAATATTAACAATAATTATGGTAATTGCAATAATAGCATCTATAATATTAATAGCATTTTTAGGTTATGGGATATATAAAAAAGGAAGCTTTAAGGCTCAAAATCCTGTAGCAACAATAGAAATAGAAAATTATGGAACTATAAAGGTAGAACTATATCCAGATCAAGCACCAAATACAGTTACTAATTTTATAAAATTAGCAAATAATGGATTTTATGATGGACTTACTTTTCATCGAACAATACCAGAGTTCATGATACAAGGTGGAGATAAACAAGGAAATGGAACAGGGACACCAACGTTAAAAGACTTAGATGAAAATTCAGAAGAAAAAAATTATGCAATAGAAGGAGAGTTTATTGCCAATAAATATAAAAATACTCTAAAATTAGAAAGAGGAGTTATAGCAATGGCTCGTTCAGACTATAGTAATATTAGTAGTTCATTAGTAACACAAGGCTATAACTCAGCAGGATCACAATTCTTCATAGTGCACAAAGATCAAGAAGCACTAAATGGAACATATGCAGGATTTGGAAAAGTAATAGAAGGAATAGAAGTAGTAGATAAAATAGCAAATGTAGAAGTATACTATAGAACAGATGACTTAAAACAAGGAGAAGAAGCACCAAAGGACGAAAATGGAAACGAAATAAGTTCAGATACCCCAAAAGAAAAACCAGTTATAAAAAGTATTAAAGTAGAAACATATGGAATAAATTATGGAATGCCAGAAGTAGTAGAACCATTTAATTACTACAATTGGCTTATGAAAAATTATTCAGGTAATGCAAACTTATAGGAGGAATAATGAATTTAAATAGAAAAAGAGAAAACTATATCAACTGGGATGAATACTTTATGGCAATAGCAAAACTATCAAGTATGAGAAGTAAAGACCCTTCAACACAAGTAGGAGCATGTATAGTAAGTAATGATAATAGAATTTTATCTATAGGATACAATGGAGCTCCAAATGGATTTGACGACGATAACTTTCCATGGACAAGAGAAGGAGAAAATCTAAATACAAAATATCCATATGTGTGCCATGCAGAACTAAATGCAATATTAAACTATAGAGGAAGTAAAAAGGATTTAGAAAATTCAAAAATATATGTTGATTTATTTCCTTGCAATGAATGTGCTAAAATAATTATTCAATCAGGAATAAAAGAAGTAATATATTTATCAGACAAATATAAAAACTCAGAAAATAATATAGCATCAAGAAAAATGTTTGATGAATGTAAAGTAAAATATGGAAAAATAGAATTAAAAGAAGAGAAGGAAATAAAAATAGAGTTAAAATAATATTAGAAGAAAAAACAAGGATAAAACTTGTTTTTTCTTCTAATATATACAATATAAAATGAAAATAGTATAAAAACTATAAAATAGAATATAAAAAATGAAACAAGGAATTGAAATATGAATGTTTATGTGCAATTAAATAAAATAATAGAATATATAGAAAAACATATAGAAGAGAAGATAGAATATAAAGAACTAGGAAAAATGGTAGGATTAAATGAATATACATTTCTTAAAGTATTCTCTATAATATCTAATATATCAATTTCAGAATATATAAGAAATAGAAGACTTTCAAATGCAGGACAAGAATTGTTTTTAAGTAATGAGAAAGTGCTAAGTATAGCAGTTAAATATCAATATAATAATGCAACATCATTTTCCAGAGCATTTGAAAAATTTCATGGAATAAAGCCAAGTCAAGTAAAAAAGAACCCTGAAAAATTAAAATTATATACAAAGTTGCATTTTAATGAGGAAGAGTTAAATAAAAATATAGAATACAAAATTATAGAAAAAGATAGAATGATTTTATATGGAAAATATAAAATAACAACAAATGAAAAAATTGGAGAAGATGCTCCAAATTTTTATAAAGAAATTGAAAAAGAGTATAATGAAAAGCCGATATATGGAATGGTAGAATATAAAGATAAAGAAAGATTCAATGTAAAAGCATATTGGGTTTTATATGAAGAAGAGAAGAATGGCTTAATAAAAAAGGTTATACCAAAAAGTAAATGGATACAAATAAGAGTAAACTCACAACAAGCAATTGATATACAGAAAGTATCACAAATATTTTATACAGATTTTTTGCCAAGTTGCAAATATAATTTTAGAGATTTGCCTGAAATAGAATTTTATCATAATGAAATTACAGATTTTTTAATACCAATAGAAAACTGACTTTTTTGGAACCAAAAATGTCAGTTTTCTTGTATGAAAAGATGATATAATTAAGCAAAAAAGGAAAAAGAAATGAAAGAAAATATATTTGAAATATGTTTAACATCATCACATGTTAAAAGTGAAGAATGGTTAAAGCTAATATATAAAATATCAAAGATAAATGGAATACTAAAAAAATGGAATTTATGGATAAATATTGAAAATAATTATATAAGATATTTTGTTGAAACAAAAACAATGTTACCACCAATATTAAGTAATTTAGGAGAATTCTTAATAAGAAAATCAGATATACAATTAAGAGAAATATCAACATTAGGAATACCATATCTACTTACATCTAACTATAAAACAGTGCTAGATATTTATGATAAAAATGAAACAAGAAAATTACAGAAACTGAAAAATGTAAAAATATCTTTTTATCCATATAAACATAATAATTATTTATCAACAACTAATTTTTATTTTAAAGATAAAAATGAAAGGATTATAAAAAGAAAGGTAATAGGAAATAACGAAATATACAAATTTATAAGTATTGACTTTAGTACACATATAAGGTTCTTCTATCAAAAAAGCGAAGCAAAATATTTAGATACAAAAAAAGTTATAAACGTATTAAATAGCAATAAAGAAAATGCAATACTAAAGGCAAATGTATTTCCATATTTACAAGAAGAACTATATTTAAACTATAAAAATTATGATTTTGCTAAGCATTCTATAGTAGTAGGAGCAAGTCGGAACAGGGAAATCTAAGTTTATAAGTTCGATGATAAAAAATTTAAGTTTAAATAGTAATAATAAATTAAAATATAAAGTAATTATAATTGATCCACATGCAGCAATGGAAGAAGATATTGGAGGATTAGAAAAGACAAATGTAATTGACTTTAAAACAGAAAATAGTAGCATAAATTTATTTATAAATTCATCACAAGATATATTATCTTCTACAGAATCAATTATGTCTGTATTTAAAAACATTATAGCAGATAAATATAATTCGAAATTAGAAAGAGTATTAAGATATAGTATACATTTGTTGTTAGAAAAAGGAGAATTTAATTTAATAAGCCTAAGAAAATTATTAACAGAGATAGAATATAGAAATAAAATTGTAAAAGATGTTCAGGACGTGATACAACCTAATATAATAGAATTTTTTAGAGTAGACTTTAATGAATTAAAAACAAAGTCATATCAAGAAGCAATATCACCTATAATATCATTTATAGATGAAATGCAATTATTACCAGCAATGAATAATACTTCTGAAATAAAAAATATAAAGGAAGAAATTGAACAAAACTTCATTACAATATTATCATTAGATCAAATGACACTAGGGTTAAACATAACAAAAACAATATCAGGTTTTGCAATGCAACAAATCTTACAATTAGTACAATCACATACATTTAATGAACATATAATTTTAGTTATAGACGAAGTTTCAGTTATAGAAAATCCAATAATAAGTAGATTCTTATCTGAAGCAAGAAAATATAATTTATCACTAATATTAGCAGGTCAATATTTTGAACAAATAAGTGAAAACTTGCAAAAAGCAATATTTACAAATGTTGTAAACTATTTTATTTTTAGGATTTCAAGAATGGATGCAATACTATTAGAAAGTAATATGCAAATGGAAGTAGCAGTAAAAAATTCACATATTACAAGAATAAAAATGCTTACAGAGTTGAATGATAGGGAATGTATAGTAAGAATAGGAAAAGATGGTAGAATGCTATCAGCGTTTAAAGGGAAAACTTTAGACTTTATACCAGTACCTAGAATAAAAACAAATGTAAAAAAGCAAAAAAATATAAATAAAAAAGAAAACATTGAAAATAAAAAAGTTTTTAGTATAGAAACAGCAAATACATTAAAAGATATAATGAAAAAAACATCTACTTCAAGAAAGAAAATAAATTTTGAAAGTAATTAATAAGGAGAAATATTAAATGAACGAAAAGCAATGTAAAAGTATAATTGATGAAGTTTTTATGGGAGTTTTTGAACAAAAATGTTTACTAAGTATAGAACAAGTATTATCAGAATTTGCATTTGATATAAAATTACCAAATAAAGTTATAGATGCAGTTACTGGATGTGAGACATGGGCAACTTCGGTTAACTCTAATAAATATATAACACAAGAAAATATGGAAAAATATGATGAATACAAGGGTTGGATGAGACCGAAAAAGGAAATAAAGTCTATTGATGAAATTATAAAATTATGGAATAAAATAAATTATACTACAACCGAAAGAATTTATGATAGTATTAACGTTTCTAAAAGTGATACAATATATAACTGTGAAAATGTATATAGAAGCCAAGATTGTAGAAAAAGTAAAAATGTAATATTTACAGATGGATGTGGAGATTCAGAATATGTAATTGCATGTCAAAGAAGTTCGAATTGTAGTTATTGTATTAGAGTAGATGATTCAGGAAGTTGTTCTAATAGTTATAATGTAATATGCTCAGCTAAAATTAGCAATTCATTTTTTATACAAGATGCAAATTCTTTACATGAATGCATGTTTTGTTCTCATATAGCAAATCGTAGATATTGTATAGCAAATATGCAATTTAGTAGAGAAGAATATTTTGCAATAAAAGAAGAAGTAATAAAATGGATTGTATCACAGTTTGCTATAAATAATTAAAACAATGTTTAATAAACTACTATTTATAACTTTAAGATAATTATTATATAATAAAACATATTATTAATTGACAAAATTATAGTCAGGTTGTTGAAATATATAAATATAAATAAAAAATTGAGCGACTAAATTGCTCAATTTTCCAATTATATAAAAGTAAAAAAATGTAGGAGGGCGAGCATTGCTCGTCCAAATATCATATACACCTTTTTTATTAAACAATATTATTAATACACAAAATAAAAATATATATAATTAATTATACAAATTCCTCTCATATAAATCTTCTATAAAAACATCTTTTTCCTCATTATTATCCATAAAACCTACTTTAGCAATATTGCTGTTTATTTCTTGAATCCATACAGGGCGTTCATTATAATAAATATCTTTAATTTCTTTATCTTTCATAATTTCAAAAATTCTTTTTGTATTCATAGGTAAGCCTCCTTAAAATATATTTATTTAAAGTATATACAAGCTATGTAAAAATATTCATAAAACATTTACAAATTAGGTTAATTATAGTATTATAATAAATAGTGAAAGAAGGGATAAAATGAAAATATTAGCAGTTGGAGACTTAGTAGGAGAAAGCGGAGTAAGAAAATTAAAAGAAATGTTACCAAATATAAGAAAAGAAAAGCAAATAGATTTTGTAATAGTAAATGCAGAAAATTCAGCAGGAGGAATGGGAATTACAACGAAAATATTCAATGATTTAAAATCATTAAATATAGATGTTATTACTATGGGAAATCATACTTGGGGAAAAAAAGATATATTTACATTTATAGATGACCCGAAAATATTAAGACCAGCAAATTATTCAAGAGGAGTAGTAGGAAAAGGTCATAATATATATGAATGCAAAAATAAAAAAATATGTGTAATTAACCTAATAGGAAGAACAGAAATTGGAGTACAATCAGATAATCCATTTACAAAGGTAGATGATATAATATCAGAAACAAAAGATAAAGCAGATATAACAATAATAGATTTTCATGCAGAAGCATCAGCAGAAAAAATAGCAATGAAATACTATTTAGATGGAAGAGTAACAGCAATTTATGGAACACATACACATGTACAAACAGCAGATGAAGAAATTACCAAAAAAGGAACAGCATTTATATCAGATATAGGAATGACAGGTCCAACAAATTCAGTAATAGGAATGGATGTAGCAGCATCAGTAAAAAGATTTGTAACATCACTTCCAGAAAGATATAAACTAGCAGAAGGAGAATGTATGTTTAATGGATGTGTTATAGAAATAAATGAAGAAACTTGTCGAGCAACATCTATAGAAAGAATATATATAAAATAGGTGACGAAAAAAGAAGAAATATGGCGAAAACTTTTCCATTTTTTTCCATAAAACCACTAGACTTTTTCTATAATATGTATTATAAATATATTTGTAATTCAAATAAAAATAAAATTATAGGAGGCAAAAAATGGAAGTTTTAAAAATCTCATCAAAATCAAATCCAAACTCAGTTGCAGGAGCAATAGCAGGATTGGTAAAAGAGGAGAACAAAGCAGAAATGCAAGCAATCGGAGCAGGAGCTCTAAATCAAGCAGTAAAGGCAGTAGCAATAGCAAGAGGATTCGTAGCACCAGCAGGAGTAGACCTAGTATGTATACCAGCATTCGCAGAAGTTGAAGTAGAAGGGGAAGACAGAACAGGTATTAGAATTATAGTAGAGTCTAGAAAATAAAAAATAGAAGCAGAAGTTAGAAGTCAGAAATTAATATATATATAATATAGATAGTATCTGAAGTCTAACATCTGCTTACTGTATATAAATTCAAAAGCATATAAAGT
>CAMXOP010000007.1 GCA_947245665.1 uncultured Clostridiaceae bacterium | reverse complement strand
TTGCCTCGCCCCTGTTTCCTTTCCACTTTTCCACGCCCTGTTTCCTTTTCACGTTGCTTTTACTATTTTTTTCTATCTTTCTAAAAATCTCTTATTTACTACATTCCAATTTAAAATATTCCAAAATGCATTTATATATTCTGGTCTTTTTGTTTTGTATTGTAAGTAGTATGAGTGTTCCCACATGTCTATTACTAGTAGTGGCTTGCAACCCCATAGTGTTAAATTTTGGTGTTTTTCGCATTGCAGTATTTCTAGTTTGTTCCACTTTTGAACCCATACTAATAAGCACCATCCTGAAGCCTCTACTTGGGTTGATGCTGCTATGAATTGCTCTTTGAATTTTTCGAAACTTTCAAAGTCTTTTATTATTTGTTCCATTAATTCTACACTTGGAGAAGTTGGTATTGCAGGTCCTATGTTTTCAAAAAATAGCTCATGTAATATCGCTCCTGAACCAAAAAAACTTAAATTTTTTTCTAAACATTTTATGTTTGAAAAGTTATTCGTTTCTCTTGCTTTTGTTAAGCTTTCTTCTGTTTTATTTGTGTTATCTACATATCCTTTATATAATACATTATAATGTAAGTCTAATGTTTCTTTTGAATAATATGGCTCTAGTGCATTTAATGGATATGGTAATTCTATCATTTTTAACATCTTTTATACCTCCTAATATTATTCTTATATAATATTAAGTTTTTTATTACACTTTTATTTTACCTCTTTTTCCCATAATCTATGTGTATATAGTTCTTTACCTTCTCCTATATTCTTAAAGCCACAGTTTTCATAGTATTTATTTATTCTTTTATTTTCTTTCATACAATCTAGCCTTAAATATTTTATTTTGTTTCGTTAACTTTTCTATGAAATTTAATATTTCTATTCCTAAATTTGCAAGCGTAATTTATTTGGTATCTCTTTACTTTTATATTTTCTAATGCTTTTTATATTTTTTATTACACCTTTTAATTCTATTTTATACTCCTATTCTTCTTTACAACTCTCTACAAATTTAATAAATATATTTCTCATATTTTCATCAATTTTATATAAGCTCTCTGGATGAAACCTTACTCCAATATAGAATTTTTTATTTTTTGCTTCAATAACATCTGGGTAACCGTCTTTACAAAATGCTACTTTATCTAGTATTAAGCATTTCCTTATTGCCCTTCTATGCACTGAATTTACCATTATTTCATTCTTGTTTACTATTTTATAAAATTTTGATTTTTCATTTATTTTTATACTATGAGCATATTCATAAAATGACTTATCGTGTTTTTCTGGATTAGTTATTTTATAAGTAGTCCCTCCTAAAGCTCTAGCAATATTATTTTGACCTGCACATATTCCTAATATTGGTATATCATTGTCATAACAATACTTTGCAACTATATTTTCATAATTGTCTGTTTCAAGTCCACCTTGCAATATAATCCATTACATAATTTTATTTGAGCTATCAAATTCTCTTTTTCTTCTATTAATAAATTATCTTTCCATTTATCTCCTGCATAATTAATATTTTCTTCTGTAGGCAATATTCCAATAGCTATTCCACCATTATCAAATATTGCCTGTTTCAAATCATCTCTTATATATGTATCTATATTATTTTTTTCATATGTTTTATAATGTTTCGATACTATACCTATAATAGGTTTTTTCATATTATTTATACCTCCTCATATCAAATTACTATATTTTATCAATAAATAAAATTCTTCTATGTATTTAATCATGTTATTTAAATATTCAAAATTCATCATTTTTTCTCCTATTTTGTTGTTATAATAACATAATATATTATTCTTTTCAAGAAAATCATATATATATTTACTTTAATATATATATATATGCTTAATGTAGTTTATTTTAAAATTTACGTCAATTGTATTGTAAAACTATTTCTTTTATTGTATAATTTTATTAAATTGTAAAGGAGATTAAGATGGATAAAATTGCGATTATTTCTGATGTACATGGTAACTTAACAGCTTTAAATGCTGTTTTAGCTGATATTGACTTAAAGGGTATTAATAAAATTTATTGTTTAGGTGATAGTGTTATTAAATGTGCAAACCCAGATAAAGTAATTGATATATTAAGAGATAGATGTGACGTTATTTTAAAAGGTAACTGTGATGATATTATATGTAAGCCCAATGTAGAATATGGGCGATTTTGGAGTAGAGATATTCTTGGTGAAGAAAGAGCTAGTTTCCTATATAGTTGCCCTGTTTGTGTAGAATTCTATTTAAGTGGTCATTTAGTAAGGCTATTTCATGCTTCACCTTTTAGTTTAGAGCATGTTTTTAACCCTATGTATGACAATGCAGATTCTTTATATCATAATCTTGTTATAAAAAATCCTGAAGATTTATTTAAGAATACAGAATTTATAGGAAAAACTAAAAGTGATCCTATCCCAGATGTTGTAGGATATGGTCATCTACATACTCCTAATTTATTTCGTTTTAAAAATAAAACTATTTTTAATGTTGGAAGCGTTGGTGTTCCTATTGAAATGATGAATGATAATGAAAATGATGAAACTAATAGGTTTTCTACTATGGCTTCATATATGTATTTAGAAGGAAACTTTAATTCTAAAAAATTAAGTAGTTTTAATATTACGCTAGTTAGAGTACCTTACATTATTGATAATGAAATTAAAGCCTTAGAAAACTCTAACATGCCTAATAAAGAAATGATTATTAAAAGTTTAAAAACAGCTATTCACTAAATTTTACATTTATGTATATTATATATGGAAAGCACAAAAGGCACGCTGCTTCGTGCCCCTACAATGTGATTTTTTCTAAAACAAACAATACAAGATATTAATTAATTTTTTGTATTATTAAATTAATAAAGGGTGTTAATTATTTATGGATAATTTTCTGAAAGCAAAGAATATTTTAAAAAAATATAACCAAGAACATTTACTTAATTTTTATAATGAATTAGATGATGTACAAAAAGAGTTTTTATTAAATCAAATTTTAAGAATTGATTTTAAGCAAATTTTTGATTTATATGAAGCTTCTAAAATTGATGAGGTCATTCCTTGTAATTTGATAGAGCCTTTACATTATTTTGATAAAACAAAAATGACTTGTGATGAAGTAAATATGTATACACAAATAGGTGAAGAGTACATAAAAAGATGTGAATTTGCAGTTGTTACAATGGCTGGTGGGCAAGGTACTAGGCTTGGATATAAAGGCCCTAAAGGTACTTTTGAACTTGATATAGTACCTAAAAAATCTTTATTTGAAATATTATGCGATAATTTAAAAAAAGCAAATAAAAAATATAATGTTACAATTCCTTGGTACATTATGACTAGTATTTATAATGATGAATCAACCAAACAATTTTTTAAAGATAAAAACTTTTTTGGTTATCCTAAAGATTCAATTAAATTTTTCTCTCAATCTCAATTACCTTTAATAGATATAAATGGTAATTTGATATTAGAGGAAACTTATAAAATAAAAGAGGCTTCTAATGGTAATGGTGATGTTTTTGAATCGCTTAAAAGACATAATATAATTCAAGATATGAAAAATAAAAATATTAAATGGATATTTTTTAGTGGAGTAGATAATGTTATTTTAGATATTGTAGATCCTGTTTTTATAGGTATAACTGCTGATAGTAATACTCTTATATCTTCTAAAACATTATTAAAAAAAGATGTAAATGCTCCTGATTGGATTTTCGCTAGAAGAAATGGAAAACCTGCAATAATTAATAGTAGCCATTTAAATGATGATATGAAAATAGCAAAAGATGAAAATGGTTATGACCTATATAGAGAAATAAATATGCTTGCACATTTATTTAATATATCGGCCATAGAGTTTATTGCCAATAGAAATTTTCCCTATCATAGGGCTTTTAAGAAAAATACTTTTGTGAATGATGAGGGAATGAAACAAATACCTGAAAGTCCTAATACATTTAAGTTTGAAACATTTATATTTGACGCTTTTTCATATTTTGATGATATGATTCTTTTAAGAGTAAAAGATGATGATGAATTTGCACCTATTAAAGATTTTAATGGTCCTCATAATCCAGAAATCGCAAAAGACATGTATTTGAATAAGTTTAGTTAATTTAAATTATATTATATATAAAAATCGGTATTAATCCGATTTTTTTATTTCTACTAATATATATTAAAACATATAAATTGAAATTTTTTATATTTAACACGTTTTATAATATAAATTTATTTTACAAGAATATTTGTCTTCATTTAGAAGTTTTCATCATTCTTGACATTTTATGTTAAATGTACTATACTAAATATAGATTATGTGCCAAAGGCCTTATCTTGTGAATCTCGTGTTTACTGCAGGTATTAACAATTTTTCAAAAAAATTTTTGGAGGTAGAAAAATGGCTAAATTTGTACATTATAATGGAGGTACTGAAGATTGTGATAAATATTCTGTTCCTACTGAATTAGTTGCTGGTGAAGATTATGAAGTTATTCATGAAACTGAAACTTTCTACATTCTTAGAGGAGTAGAAGGTCGTTTTAATCCTTGTTGGTTTGATGAAGCTTCGCCCACTTTTATGGCTATTTCTGAAGAAATTCCTGTTATTGGTAGCAGATGTATTTGTTCTAAAATACTTTGGAGTAAAAGTAAGCCTTGTCTGATTAAACTTTGTACAAGTACTATAAAATATGTAGAAAATTTAGGAAATAGTATTTATGAAGTAAGAACAAATAACAGTGTTTACATTATTCAGGTTGAAATTGAAAGATTTGTACGTTATAATGGTGGAGTTGAATCTTTTTCTAATTGTTCTGAACCTACTAATTTAGTTTGGGGGAAAGATTATGAGGTTATTACTAAAAATAAGAAAGATTTTCAAACTGACTATATCGTCAAAGGACTGAATGGGCATTATAACTCTCAGTGGTTTGATGAAGTTTCGCACACTTTCATGGCTATTTCAAATAAGATTCCTGTTGTTGACAAGAAATGTGATTGTCTCAAAGTTATATTACTTAACAATGTTCTTGCTCTGGAAACTTTACTTACTAGTACTATTAAAGAAGTAAAGGAACTCGGTAATAACATTTTTATGGCAAAAACTTATGATGGCTTTTATATTATAAAAGTTAAATGATATTAAAAAAAAGCTTTCCAAAATTTGAAGCAAACCCTCATTATTAGACTAATAATGAGGGTTCATTTTATGTTTAAATATTTAGTTTATTTTAAGTCAACTTTTTGTTTGTACTAAATATATACTATTATTTTTATACAAAAAATAATAGTATATATATTAATTTAATAGATTTTCATTAAATACTGATTTTGATTTAACCTTTATTTTCTACTTTATATGTCATAATTTATAATTAATAATTGTAATTTTAATGGTTTAATTATGTAAAAAATATTATAATTTAACTTTAATTATAATATTTTTTATGTTATTATAATGTAGAAAAAAGAAGAAATAGGTGAAAATATGAAAAAAAACACTGCTTTAACAAGATTTAATAAAATATTCCCTTGGTATTCTGGTCTATCTGGAGACTTACTTTTTTGGATTGCAATAGATACATTATTTTTAACAGTTGTGAAGAATTTTAATAGTTCTCAAATAATTTCTTTAACATCTGTATCTTTGCTGACTTGTATATTATTACAAATGCCTCTTTTAAAAATTATAAATAAAATAGGAAATACTAATTCAGTTCGATTAGGCTCATTACTGTTATTAGTATCTAGTTTATTATTAACTTTTGGGCAAAATTATATAACTATTGCTTTAGGAAAAGTAGTTTATGAAATTGCATTCACTTTTAAGAACATGGTAAATGCAATATTAAAGAATAACCTTGAACTTCAAAACAGAAGTGACGAATATATAAAAATACAAACTAAGTCAAATACTATTTATGCTACTGCAACGATGATTATATCTTTTATTGCAAGTCCAATGTTTAATTTAAATAATTACCTACCAATGTTTACATGTATATTCTTTTGTTTTCTTTGCTTTATATTATCATTTTTTATAATAGATTTTTCTAATTATAATAATGCTAAAGAAGAAAATAAGCACAAAATTAAAATTCATTATAGTAAAGTAATAATAGTATTACTTATTTCATATGGGCTATTTTATCCTATTGTAAATTCTGGGCAATCTAATGGGAAACTATTTATACAACAAGAATTATTATTAAACTTTAATATAGAAAAAACAGCTCTAATAATAGGGGTTATTTTATGCATATCTCGTATTGTAAGAGTTATTTCAAATATATTTTTTAATAAAATTCATAATAAATATAAAGAAAAAGTTGGAGTAATTTTACCTATATTATTATCAATATCTATTATTCTAATGATTCTTGGTTCTTTTATAGTAGATTATACAATTTTAAAATTTAGTATTATGAGTTTAGGCTATGTTATTATACTATTTATTAGAGATCCATTTAAAGTATATATTCAAGACTTAGCATTAAGGAATATAGGTAAAGAAGGGCAGCAAACATTATTAACAACAATGGAGCTTTCTAGGAAAGTAGTAAGAGCAATAATTAGTTTAACTTTTACAATGATTTTGGTAAATAACTCTATGATTATAGTTATAGCAATATTGTTAATATTATCAATTATTGAGATATTGATAGGAGTAAAATTATATAATTTAATTTTAGGAGGAAAGGTGAGAAAAAATGAAAAATGTAATTTATATAGTTAAATTCTAAAATTGTGACTTGTAATATTATTTAGTTGATAATATTATTTTAAAAGTATTTAATAAATTTATATATTTTCTTTTATCTCATTTTCTAATACTTTTTTATCTGAATTTTTCCTATATATATTAATTTTCTTAACATTATTTCTTCAAACTATTCACTAATTTATTAGTGAATAGTTTCACTTGTTTTCGCCAAATTCATGTATTATTGTAAATACTTTTTATTCAATTGCCTTTTTTATATGGTTTATATATACTTTACCTTTTTTTAAATATATCTCCATTACATCCATTCTTATAAAGTCATCTTGTAAATTTCTTGAATATAAATAATATTCCACTGCTTTCCAAAGATGATTTTTTTTCGTATCATTTACTGCTTCTGCTGCTAGTCCATATTTTTTATTTCTTCTTGTTTTTACTTCTATAAATACTATTTCATTTTTATCTAAAGCTATTATATCTATTTCACCTTGCCTACACTCAAAATTTCTTTCTATTACATTGTATCCTATACTTTGTAGGTATTTTGTCGCTATTTCTTCTCCTTCTTTTCCAGTCTTTTGTTTATAATACATTTTAATTCTCCTTAATTTTTATCATATTTCCAGGAAATGCCTCTATTAATCCTTCTATCTCCATTATTGTAATTTTCATATTTAATTCCGAAATATCTATATTTAAAACTCGTGCTAATTCATTAACATTCATTGGAGATTCTGAAACTAATTCATAAATTTTACTATATTCTTTTTGTATTTTTATTTTTTTATTCTTTATCTCTTTTCTTCCTTTTTTATTTTCTATTTGTTGTTTATGTTTTTCGGAGAAATCTTTGTATTCCTCTTTGATATTATTTACTAATTTAGTTCCTACACCATATTCTTTTATTTCTTGTATTTTTATTTCTTCTCCTAATTCACTTAATATTTGGTTTACATCTGTTAATATATGTGCTCCCTTTTTTATTAAGTTGTTTGTTCCTCTTCCATTTTTATCTCCTATTCTACCTGGCACACAATATACTTTTTTACCTTGTATTATAGAATGCCTTGCTGTAACTGAACTTCCGCTTCTAGCTTTTGCTTCTACTACTATCGTACTACTTGCTATACCTGCAATTATTCTATTTCTTATGGGAAAGTTTGATAAATTCACTTCTGTATTTGGAGGGTATTCACTAATAATTGCTCCACCATTTTTAATTATTTCTTTTACTAAATTTATATTTTCTTCTGGATAAATATGATTAAAACCTGCTCCTAAAACAGCTATTGTACTTCCTTTTTCTATCATAGAAGCTTTATGGCAAACTGTATCTATTCCTTTAGCTAAACCGACTTACTATTGTAATACCTAACTTTGAAAGTGTATTTGCAAAATTATAAGCATAATATTCTCCGTATGAAGTGCTATCTCGTGACCCTACTATTGCTACAGATTTATTATTTAATATTTTTACATTTCCCATCACATATAATTTTGGTGGGTGTTTTTGTATTTTACGTAAGTTTTGAGGATATTCTTCATTATTTTCATTTATTTCATAAATTTTACTCATCTTGCCTCCTATCAAAATTTATTGTAAGGATGATTATTAATTTCCTTTAACGCCAGAGAATTACCTAATATTTTTTATTTATAGAAATTAATTGTAAGGCTTGCAATTTCAATTCTCCCTACATTTATTCTAATTTAATTGCTAAATTTTAAGTATAATTGGTAAGTTCTTACAGAATTTCCTTATTAATCCCTTACATTCCTTTTTTATTTCCTAATATATTTTTACATTTAGCATTATTTATGTAAGGAGTGTCCCCAGCGTTCCGAATTCGGAACGAAAAGGACCGTCCCTACCGTGCTACTTTCAGTATTTCTTATCTAAGTTTCTATATTGTATTGCTTCTGAAATATGTGTTAGTTCTATATTTTCTTTTTCTTCTAGGTCTGCTATCGTTCTTGCTACTTTTAGTATTCTTCCATGTGCTCTTGCACTTAATCCTAATTTTTCAAATGCTTTTTGTAATATCTTTTTACTTTTACTATCTAGTTTGCAGTATTTTTCTATTAGTTTTGGTGTAAGCTGTGAATTTGAATATATATCTAAATCTTTGTATCTTTCTAGTTGTATCTGCCTTGCTTTATTTACTCTTTCTTTTATTTGTTCAGATGTCTCTGTTTTATTACTATTTTGTAGTTTTTCATATTTTACTGGTGTTACTTCTACTTGAATGTCTATTCTATCTAGTAGTGGTCCACTTATTCTTCCCATATACTTTTGTATGCTTTGTGGTGAACATTTACATTCTTTATCAGGTGAACCATAAAATCCACAAGGACATGGATTCATAGAGGCTACTAGCATAAAATTACATGGATATGTTAAACTTGCATTTACTCTACTTATATTTACTATTCCATCTTCTATTGGTGCTCTCATTACTTCTAGTGTACTTTTATTAAATTCTGGTAACTCATCTAAAAATAGTACTCCATTATGAGCTAAACTTATTTCTCCTGGTTTTGGAATTCTGCCTCCTCCTACTAATGAGCTTGGTGATACTGTATGATGTGGTGCTCTAAAAGGTCTTACTGTTATAAGTGGTGTTTGTTTTGTTAATATTCCTGCTATACTATGTATTTTTGTCGTTTCTAATGCTTCTTCAAAACTTAAGTCTGGTAAAATTGAAGGTATTCTCCTTGCCATCATAGTTTTTCCGAGAACCGGGGCAACCCGAATAAGGAGGCAATTATGACCTCCAGAAGCTGCTATTTCTAAAGCTCTTTTTATATTTTCTTGTCCTTTTACTTCTGAAAAATTTAATGAATACTTATTTTGTTTTGAAAATAAACTTTTTATATCAGTTTTATATGTTGGAATTGTAACTTTTGAATTTAAATAATTTACTACTTGATTTAAACTTTCTGCACCTAATACTTCTATCCCTTCTACAACACAGGCTTCTTTCGCATTTTCTTTTGGTACTACTATTGTTTCTATACCTAGCTTTTTTGCTTCAATACACATTGGTAATACTCCATCTACTTTGTTTATTTTTCCATCCAGCGAAAGTTCTCCTATAAATGCAATATTTTTTAATTGCTCTTTTTCTAAATATTCTGTACAATTTAATACTCCTATTGCAATAGGCAAATCAAAAAATGAACCTTCTTTTCTTGTATCTGCTGGTGCTAAATTTACAACTATTTTTCTACTTTGCAATTCATAACCAGAATTTTTTATAGCCGTTTTTACTCTCTCTTTTGCCTCCCTAATACTAGTATCAGGAAGCCCAACAATTTCAAATCCGTGGCATGCCACCAGAAACATCTACTTGCACAGAAATAAGGTACCCTTCTAAACCAAGTAGAGACATACTTTTTACTATTGATAACATATTGTTTTTTCCTTTCATTTTTAGGATTTTTTAACCTTGAATTAGGTTAAGTTGATTTTAATTTTTTTGAATTAATTTTTATTATAATAGCATTATTTACATAATTTGTAAATAGTTTTCGAAAATTTCTTATTATTTTTTAGTATTTTGTTACAATTATTAATTATTACTAAAACTATAAAATTGATTGTACTTATTACAAGTACAATCAATTTTCTGCTCTCTAGTTATGTTGTTTCTCTCTGGTTGCAATATTATTTGAATATTGTTTATCGCTTGTAGCAGTAAATTTATCTTCGCAATTTATTTCTGTTCCATTTTTGCATATAAATCTTATTGTATATGGATTTATTGTTTCATCTTCTAATGTTTCTCCTATTACTACTTTATTAATTAAACATTTAAAAACATCTCTATCAAACTTTGGCATTATATCTATATTTTTAAATAACCCTTTAAACTTGTTTAATCTTAGTTTAATGCTTTTTGTTCTATTTGTTTCTTTTAGTAGGCTTTCTATTTTGTTTTCTACTTTAAATAATTCTACATTTAAGTTATCAAATTTTTCTGTATATTGTTATTTGTTGATTTTACCTTCTAAATTTAGTTCTAATAAATTAGCAAGTTTTTTGTTTATTTTTTCTTTGTCTTTTTCTAGTTTTGTTACTATTGTTTCTGTAGTATTTTCTTTTAGGACATTTTCTATCCTTTCTAAAAAATTCTCTATTACTTTTCTATTATCATTACTTGACCTAAATCCATGTGCGATAGCACATTCAATTTAACCTTGACTTATTTTTATAAAGCATATTAAAATTACATAGAGGATTTAATTATTCAGTACTTCTTCCTTACTTATATACAAGTTATAATAATATCCATGTTTTTCAATAAGGTCTTGATGATTACCCATTTCTACAATTCGTTTGTCATCTATAAATGCAATTAAATCAGCATTTTTTATTGTATTAATTCTATGTGCAATTACAAAAGATATTTTATTTTCTAAAATTATTTTATTAGCTTCCATAACATTCTTTTCAAATTGTAAGTCTAAATTAGATGTTACTTCATCCAGTATTACAATGTTTCCATTCTTTAAAATTGCTCTAGCAAAACTTAATAGCTGTTTTTCTCCATATGATAATATATCTGTTTCTGCATTTATTATTGTATCATATCCTTTAGCAAAAGTTTGTATTTTTTCATTTATACCTAATTTTTCACAAATATTAATAACATCCTCTAATTGAATATTATGATTTCCATACATTAAATTATCTTTTATAGACATATTTAATATAACTGGCTCTTGAAATACATATGAAATGTTTTTTCTTAATTCATTTAATTTATATTTTGTATAATCAATTCCATTTATTAATATTTGACCTTCTGTTAAATTGTAAAATCTGGGAATTAAATTAACAAATGAGGTCTTTCCTGCTCCACTTTTTCCAACAATTGCAACAGTCATCGGTTTATCTATTTTTAAATTTATATTATCTAATATTGTATTTACACCATCATAGCTTAATTTCACATCTTTAAATTCTATTGAATTAATTTTCTCTAGTTCTAATGTTCCTTCATCTTTTTCTTTATCAATACAAATAATATTAAATATGTTGATATAACAATTATATTTATTTACTATACTATGAACATGATCTAATAAGCTTTGCATATGACCATTTATATCATTTATATAATCTACTATTAACATTATTGTAGAACCTAACCCAATTCCTAATGCAATTTGATTACCTCCAATAACTAAAGTAGCTATTATTGATAAAAATGTTAATAATGTAAATAGTGCTGTATGTAACCCTAAAATTTTACTAGAGTTAATTAACTCTTTTTTACTTATCTTTAACATTCCCTTTATATCTTTAATATTTATTTCTTCTAATCTTAATGTTTTAGTAGTCGAAAAGCTATCTATATATTCATTAATTTTTCCTTGCAAATCAATAATTGATAATTGCAATCTTTTATAAGTTTTCATATTCTTATTATAAAAAGGTATTAATACAAGATATGATAAAATAAATATTCCTATTACAACTAATGCAATTTTCCAATCTATAAATAGAATTATAATTGATATAACTATTATACTTTTTAATCTAACAGCAAATATTCCTAAACCATTCCATACAAACATTTGTGATGCTTCAAAACTTTGTGTTGTTGTTAAATTGAATAGTTTTCCTACTTGTATTTTATCTAAATAGCTTATATTGGCATATTGTATATTATTAAATATTTTGTTTTTTATTTGTATGTCGTTATCATAATAGCATGTCTTTCTTTGTACCTCTGAATATTTATCAAACAAAAATCTAATTATTATAATTGCAATTAGTATTAAAGATAATATCCATACCATATTTAAATTTTTATCTGGTATATATTTATCAATCACTTTAGATAATACATATTGATAAAATATAAGATATGGTAAAGATGCTAAAACTATAGTTATTCCAATTTTAATAGTTTTCTTTTTATTTGTTGTAAAATCAAACATTTCTTTTAGTGATTTTTTGTTAAACATATTCTTCTCCTATTTTATTTATATCTAAACTATATATTTCTCTATAATTTTCATTTTTCAATAATTCGTTATGTGTGCCACATATTGCTTGTCCATTGTTTATATAAATTATTTTTTCAAATTTCGGTGCTAATTCAATATTATGAGTAATAAATATTTTACTTGAATTATCTTCTAATGTTAGTAAATTGTTTAAGATTTTCTTTTTATTTATTCTGTCAATTGCACTAAAAGAATCATCAAAAATCATTATTGGCTTTGATTTTGTATATGCTCTTACTAATACTAATCTTTGTTTTTGACCTTTTGATAGTACCATCCCATTTCTTCCAATTTCACTATCATATCCTTTATCAAATTTTGTTACATCATTATGAAATGAAAAAAAGTTTGAAAGTTCTACTATCTCTGGATATGTTATATAAGGTACTAATATTTTTATATTTTCTGCTATTGTTCTTGAAAACAAATACGAATCTTGTAATAATAAACAAATATTTTCTCTAACGGCTTTTTTATTTAAATCTCTAACTTCATACTCACCTATTTTTATACTACCTTCATAATCATAGAATCCTACCAATGTCTTTACTAATATAGATTTTCCACTTCCTGTACTACCTGCTATCATTACTTTTTCATTTGGTTTAATTGTAAAATTCAAATTTTTTAAAATTGTTTTTGCATTTACATTGATATTAGCATTTTTAAACGTTATTGTTGTGTCTTGTATTTCAATATTGTTATTTATTGTTTTTTCATCTTCTAATGTTAAATTTAATAAATTATTTAATCTTTTATATGAAGCAATACATAAATTAAAAACTTCAAGAATTTCTGTCAAATTTGTAAATGCTCTTGTTACTTTGTTAGAGTAGTTTATTGTTACATATATACTTCCAATTGTAATAGTGTTTTGCATATATAAATATGAACTCAAAATAAATATAAAAGGAGTTTGTATTCTTACAATTCCATCAATCAACAGCTTATACCAAGTGTCAATTATTACCTTGCTTTTATTTGCTTCAAAATTTTTAATATTTGTTTTATTAAATCTTTCTTTCTCTTTTTCTTGTAGATTATTTATCTTCATAAATTTTATATTTGAATAGTTATCATTTAGGTTTGCATACATTTCTTTTTGTGTTTTTATTCTATTTTCTATAATTGGCTTTGATTTCTTAAAATACCATATTGATAATAAAATTATAGTTCCAACTGCTATAATCATAACTATTGATAATCTTAAATCTAAATTTACAAGTTGAACTATCGCAAAAATAATTATTAATACAATATCTAATATATATGTTAATTGTTTTTCTATAAAGTTTACTATGTTATTTACATCATCTGCCATATTTTGTACTAAATCAGCAAGAGAGTTTTTATAAAAATCTTGATATGTTAGATTTTGTATATGCTCAAATAGTTTTAACTTTAAGTCAAATTGAAATTCTTGTATTATTTTGTTTTTTACAATTGTTCTTATATATGTTGATAAAACAATTATTCCTTCAATCATTAACAATAATATACATATTATTGGAATAAATGATAGTTTATTATTAAATATACTAATAAAATTTTCTATTATAGCATTACTAGTATTTTGATTTAATAGCACATCTATGAAATATTGTATAACTACTGGTATATATGTTGTTAAATAATTTAGTATTATACTTAATATGAGAAATACAAGTATTAATACTGTTGTATGTTTAAAACTTGATATTATCGTTTTAAAAATTTTCATTCTATATCTCCTAAATTTCTTGTTCTTCCACTTCTTTATCTTCTTCTTTAATTCTATTTATAACATTAGATTCATGTATAATTTCAGTCCACATAGGTTTATTTGAATCTAGCATTACTACTTCTTTTCCAATATCAAAAATTTTTGCATGATTATATTGTAATATACATTCTTCTTTTGTTCCTATCATTGACAAATTTTGCCTTTTCTCTCAAAACTAATAAAATCTTCAAAAGCAGTAAATTTGGCTATTGTATCGAATCTTTTAGATATAGCACCGAGCAACATTCCACATGTGTTGTTTCTCTCTGGTTGCAGTATTATTTGAATGTTGTTTATCGCTCATAGCAGTAAATTTGTCTTTACAATTTCTGTTCCATTTTTACAAATAAATCTTATTATATATGGATTTATTGTTCCATCTTGTTCAATTTCTCCAATTACTACTTTATCAATTAAACATTCAAAAACATCTTTATCAAACTTTGGCATTATATCTATATTTTTAAATAAACTTTTAAACTTGTTTAATCTTAGTTTTATACTCTCTGTTCTATTTGTTTCTTTTAGTAGTCTTTCTATTCTTTGTTCTACTTTAAGTAATTCTACATTTAAGTTATCGAATTTCTCTGTATATTGTTCTTTATTGATTTTGCCTTCTAAATTTAGTTCTAATAAATTAGCAAGTTTCTTGTTTATTTTCTTTTTGTCCTTTTCTAATTTGCTTACCATTGTTTCTGTAGTATTTTCTTTTAAAATATTTTCAATTTTTTCTAAAAAATTTTCTACTACTTTTCTATTATCATTACAGAGTATTTTATAACCTTGTACAAAACAATCTTCTAATATCTCTTCTGGAATTGCTTTACAATATGGACATTCTTCTTTTCCGTGTTTTGCTCTTTTAATGCATTGCCACACTGCTTTTGCACAATTTCTGTTTCCATTCCAATTTCTTCTAGTTAATAGACTGCCACAAAAACCACAATATAACTTACTACTAAAATGATATTTCTTGCTATAGTTATCATTCCTTCTTCCTGTTTCTCTGTTACCTGCTCTTTTGGTTCTTATTTATTGCACTCTATCAAATAACTCTTTACTAATAATTGGCTCATGATGTTCTTTTAAATAATGCTTGTCTACTTCTCCTAGGTTACTTAATCTTTTATGTGATATTGGATCTATTGTAAATGTTTTTCCCATTAGCACATCTCCAATATATTTTTCATTTTTTAGAATTCCTCTTATTGTTGATTCGCACCATTTTATTCCGCCTTTTGGAGTTTTTATTCCTTTTTCTGTTAGTTCTTTTGCTATGGTACTTGAACCAACTCCTTCTACATATCTTTCAAACATATATCTTACAATATTTGCTTCTTCTTCATTGATTGTTATTTCTTTTGTTTCAAGATTATAATTATAGCCATAGCAGCTAGCCAATTAATTTTCCTCTATCTTTCTTCATTTTCAGACCTAATAGAACATGTGAAGATATGTTTTCACTTTCTTATTGTGCCATAGCACTTAACAAAGTTAATACTAATTCTCCTTGTCCTGAACCTGTATTTATGTTTTCTTCTTCAAAAAGAATTGCAACATTTTTCTCTTTTAGCATTCTTACATATTTTAAAGTATCTAATGTGTTTCTAGCAAATCTTGATATGGATTTTGTTAGTATCATATCTATTTTTCCTTGCATTGCATCTTGTATCATGTTCATAAAATTTGTTCTTTTAAAATCTAATGTACCACTTATAGCTTCATCTGCATATATTCCTGCAAATTGCCATTCTGATTTACTATTTATTTTTTCATCATAATACTTTAATTGTGATTGATAACTGTTTAATTGTTCTTCATTATCTGTGCTAACTCTACAATAAGCACAAACTCTTAATCTTTCCTTGATTGTCGTACCTGTTACTCTGTTGATTCTTCCGTTTGTTTTCTCTATGACTTGAATTTCCATTATACCTCTGTTCCGCCTAGAGATAAAACTTAATAATTTTATATCATTTTTTAAGTAAAAAGTAAATTGAAATTACAAAAGTTTGTAATCTTTTAAAATTTTTCTTTTTGTTTCTGTATATTCTGCTTCTGTTATTAAGTTTTCTCTAAACAAATTATTTAAGATTGATAATTCCATGCTACAATTTAGCATAGCATTATCTTTTAAATCATTGGAGTTGTTAACTTCAATATTATAATCATGTAGCATGAAATTGCTCCTTTTCCTTTAAATTTGAAAAGAAAAAGAGCAAAGAAACTAGAATTTTTCTAATCTCTTTGCTCTTTCTTTTTCATGCTATCATTATATTATCGTGTTCTTATAAAATCAATTCCCTTTTATTTCCCTCTTTTCTATTTTTGATATAATATTTTTCACATCTAATTTTATAAGTACACTAAGTGAACTAAAAAAATATGATTTGAAATCACAAGTTCACTAAGTGTACTAATACAATTTAGATTTAATTCACTTGGTGTACTTGAAAATTTTTTACTTTTTTCACATTCACTTAGTAAACTTACTTTATAAAAATTGAGTACACTCGGTGAACTTTTGACTAAAAATAGTGAACTTTTTAGGCATTTTAGTTCACTATTTTTAATTTGTGACGAAGAATAGCGGGTTTGAGCCAGTTCACCGAGTGAATTTTTGCATCATATTTGCTTAAAATTTTTGTTTCTTTATTAACTCTTGAAGGCTTATCCTTCAATGTGTATAGGCATTGTGTTAAACATGCTTTCCTGCTCTCATCTAAAATGAGGTATTTTGCTCCTAAAATGTACTTATGTTTACTTGATTAAATATACTTATCCTTAAATCCTCTTAACCAAAAAATAATGTGTTTTTAAAAATAAGTCAAGGTTGTGCGTTAGCACATTCATTTTAACATTGACTTATTTTCATAAAGCACATTACAATCTACATAGAGGATTTTAAAATTTAAAGTTCCTTTTGATCTATCTCTCGTTTTCATTATCAAATTCTTTTTTTCTAGTTTTATCACATATTTCATTTATTTCTTTTGAAACTTTATAAGCTTCATCAATAATCTCTTGTTCCTTTACATTTTTATCATCCATTATCTCTAAACTCCTTTTCTTCTTTGTCTTTCATCATTCTATTCAAAATCTCTGTTGCCTCTCTTCTTTGGTTTTCAGATACTCTATTATTATTTTCTTTAAGTTCATCTTCGTCAATAATATGAATTACTGATTTCTTTTCATTTTGTTCATCTAGTTCTCTATATCTTTCATTTATTCTTCTTGCTTCTTCTATCAATGATTTCGCAGTATTTGTTCTTAAATATATTGGATTTAATGAAGCTTTTTCTTTAAATCTAGCTCTATCTAAAGCATCTGCATCTTTTAGATATTGACACATAAGTCTAGTATTTTCAATATCTTCCTCTTTCACACCAAATCTTAAACAGATTTTTAAAAATTCTTTTTCATCAAATTCATTTATATTTTCTTCATTATGTTCATGATATAAAATTGCTGTATTTACCATAGCAATTTTACTATATTCTATTCCTTGTTCTTTTAGATATTTCTTTGCAACATCTGTACTGTATATAGCATGTTCATCTTTTCCATCTGCTCTTCTTCCATTATGGAATTCTTCATTTCTTCCTGAATCATGATATTTTGCTGCTTGTAATAACAAACTTTTAGTTTCATCATCTAGCTTTCCTTCATTATTTGCTATCATATATGAAAATAATACTACATCTTGAATATGTCTTTTTGAATGAATTCCTTCATTTGGGTATTCTAACATTTCTTCTATTTCTTTAACAATCTTTCCTACTTGTTGTTTTCCCTCTTCTCCTAAGCATTGTTTTCTAAAATCTGTTATATCATAAGGTTTATTGTATTCTTCAATCCATTTATTAAGATATTCATTATGATTATATCCTCTTTCTGTTTTTAATTCTTTGTCATATCCAAAGCATTCATATTTTTGTTGTTCTTCTATCGTTGTTTTTATTAACATTTGCTTACATTCATTTGCAATTTTTTTATCTTTTTTCTCTAATTCTTGTATTATTTCTTCGATTCTTGCTATTCTATCTTGTAATATTTGTGGTGAAAATAGTTTATCCCTAATTTCATCACAAAAAGTGCTACCTGTTCTATTATTTTCCGAATCTACTATTATTCTATTTATTAAATCTGGATTTCCTGTTTCCTTTAATTTTTTCTCTAGTTCATCTAACTTTTCCTTTTCTTTAATAGCAATATATGTTCTATCTAAAACAACAATTGGCGATGGCTTCATCTCTCCATCATCTGTTTCTACTAGAAATTCTCTTGAAGCTCTAACAGAATTTTCCCATATTTTATCATTTTGTGTGTACTCTATTAACAATTTATTTCGTTCATCTCTATCATTTAGTTTCCCTTGCTTTTGTAATTCTATATATTTTTCTAATGGAATTTCTGGAATATAAACTATATAAGCTGGTTGTTTTTTATATACTTTTCCTTTATCTAATGCTCTTCTTTCTCTTACGTTTTCTGGGTGAGTATGTCTAATATTATCAATTTGTTTATGTGGAATATCATATAATATTCTCCCATCTTTAATATATTGACTTGTATTCATCACTTCATTTGCATTTGTTGACCATACATCCCATGGAGCTGATAAAAGTAAAGAATTCTCTGCAAAATCGTTGAATCCTAAAGCTACATACTTTATTCTTGCTGTTGCTATATTATTATTTGCAATAGGAGTAGTACAAAATCCATGCGATTTTATTAGTTTTCTATTCCATTCATCATTGAAATTTGCATTAACATCATACTTACTATAAGCACCTAATGAAGTTAACTCAATTATAAAATTCTCTCCTGCATCATATATTTCTATTCCTTTAGCTAGTGGTAAGTTAATATCTATTTTATCCTCATCTTTTACTTTATATAATACTTTGTTAGATTGTCTTGCAAAATATGTTCTAATTTCACTTTCTATTATATTGCTAAATAAATAATTATCTTGTAAATTTTCATTACTATTATATAGTTCTTCTAAAGTTTTTTTATCATATGTATTCAAAATATTTCTTACTGCTTCAAGATATGCTTTTACTTTTGCATCTCTTTCATTATTTAATTCAAATTCATCTAAATCCTTACCATATGTTTTAAGTAACCTTATACTTTCTTCTAAAGATTGTCCATATTTCTTTTCTAATACACATAATTGTAACTTTTCTATTTTATCTAAACTACGAATATATTTTGTGCTTATCTCTCCTTGTTTGATCTTCTCTACATACTCTATTCTATTGAAATTTTCTACTTCTTCTATACTTTTTATATCAAATATATTCTTTGGATTTGAAAGTATATATAGTAACTTTCTAATTGTCTCTTCATTTGTTAATTTTGAACTTTCTATGCTTTCTAATAAGTCTTCATATTCTTTATTATTTAATCCTTCTAACAAGTTATCTATTATTGGAATCCAATCTTTTATATCATCTTTTTCTACTATGTCTAATACTTTTACCAGTATTTCATATCCATTATCACCTAAATTTAATATCTTTTTTTGCACTTTTGAGTCACATGTTATAACATCCAATTTTGTACTTAAATCTTTATATTCTACTGTTAATATTTTAAATTCGCATGTACTTAATATATCTTCATTTATATTCTTTAATTTTCTTAAGTTATCTTCTAAAAATTGTATTTTATCATCACTTTCATTTTGTAAATAATCAATCAATTCAAGTCTATATACACTTAATACTTTTTCATCAATACTAGCAATTCTTTTTAATTTTTCTCCAAAACTTTCTATTTTTTCTTCTGTTTCATGTAATATATATTTGTTTAATATATTTATGACTTCATCATTTACAGATTCTATACTAAAAAATAAATCTTGAATTTTATTTTCTTTTAGTATTTGTAATAAAATATCATATTTTCCTTTTGAGTTTTTTAATATCTCAATTCTCTGTTCCGTATCAAGTTCTAATATTATATCTATTAAGCCATTATCTTCTGAATAATCTACATTGTTCAATACTTGTAATATATAATTAAATTTATTTTCTTCATTTCCAAGTATTTTCATTTTTGAATCAAGTCCAAGTTCTTTTATTAATTCCCCATATATATCCTCATCGCTTCCACGCAAAAATGGAATAAATGTATATGACCAATCCTCATCTCTAATAGTTGTATTTTCTGAGAATATTTTCATTTTATTTTCTTCACTTAATGACTCAAATATTACAATTTTATCTTCATCATTTAATCTTCTAAAATGTAAATTTCTATTGTCTGGATTAAGCAAGAATTTTATTCTCTCTTCCTCTGATAGTGACAAAATAATATTTTTTAGTACTTCATCATCCATTCTTGATGTTATAGGATTATATACTATATCTTCTTCGTATTCTTCCTCTTCCGTGCAATTCAATATGTCTAGCTTATCTTTATCTGATATTGAGATAATTGCATCTATCAATTGTTTTCTTTCTATATAATCTTCATCAGTTTGTATATGACGAGTATCAAGATAATCGCTTAATATATTTGTATATTCTTTCATTGCTATAACTAGACAATCATTATCTATTAAATATTGATAAAATTCATAATCTTTTAGTAATTCAATCAATTCTTTTTTATATTTTTGATAATTGTCATGCTCCCAAAAGTCTATATGTTTTCCTTCTAATAACTCGTCTCCTAATTGATTATAATCTATCTCATTTTTTAAATATTTTACTACAAATACAAACTTTTTAGTTTTATCCATGTATTTTCCCCCACATTATTTTTATCTTACTTATTATTTTTATAATAATATTTTGTTTTCTTACTACTTGTAGAGCTTTATTTTCTTCTATATCTTTATTTTGAATATTTTGTTTCTTGAATATATTTGTATTTCCATATCCTTTCTTTTTTTCTAATTCAAACCATTCTTTTCTATCTTTTTGTATTATTTCTTGTTTTATATTTTCATCACAAATATAATCCCTATATAGTATAGATAATATTGCTCTTGTTTCTTGTTTTAAATTTTGTTCATTTAACCCTTTAGTATTATCATATTCTAATTCATATGATGTAGACATGTTTTCTTTTATATTATCTATAATTTCCTTTGGAATTTTCTTTAATAAATTTTCATTTAAATACTTTAAAATTTCATTTACTTCTGTAAATGCTTCTCTATATACCTCTGTCATTTGCTTTCCTCTATCTACTTATTATTAATTAATATTCTATCATAACATAAAAAAAATAAAAGCCCTTATTAAGTTTTATCTCCAAACATTCTATTTTTTACTATTAAATCTATACTACTCCGCACACCATATCAACTTCTATCGTTACCTTAATTTTATGATTTTCTACTCTTTTAACCTTATTTTTACCTTTTCTCTCAAAACTAATAAAATCTTCAAAAGCAGTAAATTGGGCTATTGTATCGAATCTTTTAGATATAGCACCGAGCAACATTTCACATGTTTGGTAAGCGTAGCATTCTCCTATATCTCTCCGTTTTCTTCATAATAAGTTATTTGGAAAAGAAACTGCTGAAAACTTAACTAATGTAAAGGAGATTAGGAATAATTATATGATTTATTTAGAAGCACAAAACATAGTCTTATCTTTTTTAATGTATTAACTACAATAAATTATTAAAATGTTTTACACCTGAAACGCTTGAAGGAAAAATAGTTTCAAATGCTGATATGTGTGATGCTTTAGGTTCTAATGGTATTAGACAAATATGTACATATAAAGTCCAGTTTTGATAAAAATATTTTCCTAATTGAAAGCATGACCACTGATACATATACAAGTTATTCATTTATAATTTTCAATATATCATATACCTTATGAATAGGTAAACCTACTACTGCCCAATAATTTCCATTTATCTTTTCGATAAATACCGAAAACTCTCCTTGTATTGCATATGCTCCTGCTTTATCCATTGCTTTTCCAGTTGATATCCAGTTTTTTATTTCTGTATCTGTCATATTTTTAAAATATACCTCTGTTATATCGTAATCTATATATTCTTCATATTTTCCATCTTTTTCTACTAATATCGCTAAGCCTGTTATTACTTGATGTTTAGCGCCATTTAATTCTTTTAGTATTTTTAATGCTTCTTCTTCATCTTTTGGTTTTCCATATATCTTATTATCTTTTATAACCATTGTGTCTGAGCCAATTACTATTCTATCTCCTAATGTCTCTTCAAATACTGTTTTTGCTTTTATGTATGATAGTCTTTTTGCTTGTTCTTCTATAGTAATCCCTTCTTTTAATGTTTCATCTGCCTCACTTACTATTACTTCATATTCTAAGTTTAACATGTTCATTAATTCTTTTCTTCTTGGTGATTTTGATGCTAGTATTATTTTCATTTTATTCTTGTTTGCTTTTAATTGCAAACCTCCTCCTTTTTTATATGTACATTTTGGGTAATTACTATATCTATAAAACTTCCCTAATTTTCCTTTTCTTTTTATTAATTTCCCTCTCTTTTTTTCTTACTATATGAGTATAGCATTATATGTCAATTATTTAAATATTTTTTGTAAAGTTTTTACATTTTTTTATTTATCTCTTTACAACTTCAAAATAATATGATAAATTAGTATACATAATTTTATCCAATGCTTTACATCTTTACTTTTTCCGTAGTATAATTATTAAATATATATAAGAAAAGAGGTTTTTTTATTGACATCTATTGAAGTTTTAAAGAAATATTTTGGTTATGATAATTTTAGAGCTGGACAAGCAGAAATCATTAGCCATATTTTAGAAAAAGAAGATTGCTTGGGAATTATGCCTACTGGAGCTGGTAAATCTATTTGTTATCAAATTCCTGCTATGATTTTTGATGGAGTAACAGTTGTTATTTCTCCACTTATTTCACTTATGAAGGATCAAGTAGATAGCTTAATACAGGTTGGTATTCCTGCTACATATATTAATAGTTCCTTAACTGAAGTTGATTATTCGCAAACTATTCAAAATATTTATCATGGAATGTATAAAATTATTTATGTTGCACCTGAAAGGTTTTTTTCAGATACTTTTATTAACATGCTTAATTTTTTAGATATTTCTATGATCGCAATTGATGAGGCCCATTGTGTTTCACAATGGGGACATGACTTTAGACCTAGTTATTGTGAAATTTCAAAAGTTATTAGTAGTTTAAATAAAAGACCTGTTATAGTTTCTTTTACAGCTACTGCTACTCAAGTTGTTAAAGATGATATTATTAAATTATTAGATTTACACAATCCTTTTGTTTTAACTACTGGTTTTGATAGGGAGAATCTTTATTTTAGTGTTCAAACACCTGAAAGCAAAAAGGAATTTCTTCTTAAATTCTTGGAAGATCATAAAAATATGTCTGGTATTATTTATTGTTCTACTAGAAAAACTGTAGATGAGGTTTATGAAAGGCTTTATAATTATGGTTATAAAGTTTCTAAGTATCATGCAGGAATGGGGGAAAAAAATAGAACTACTTCTCAAAATGATTTTGTATATGATAGAACTGAAATTATGATTGCTACAAATGCTTTTGGAATGGGTATTGATAAATCTAATGTAAGGTATGTTATTCATTATAATATGCCTTCTGACCTAGAAAGCTATTATCAAGAGGCTGGGCGTGCTGGACGTGATGGTGATAAAGCAGAATGCGTTTTACTTTTTAGTAGAGCAGATGTTGTTACAAGTAAATTTCTAATTGAACATTCATTTGAAGGTAATCATACCAATGAGTATCAAAAGTTAAATGATATAGTAGATTATTGTAATACTAGCAAATGCCTTAGAAGTTATATTTTAGAATACTTTGGGGAAAAGCCTAAATTTGATAATTGTAAATTTTGCTCTAATTGTAATTCTGAGATAGAAATAACTGATATTACTATTGATAGTAAAAAGATTCTTTCTTGTATTAAAAGAATGCATGAGCGTTTTGGTGCTGGCTTGGTAGCTGACGTTCTTAAGGGTTCTAAATCTGCAAAAGTAAAATCTCTTGGTTTTGACTCTCTTTCTACTTATGGAATTATGAGTGAATACACTAGAGATACTATTAGAGATTTAATTTCATTTTTAGTTGCAGAAGGATATATTAAGAGTATTGGTAACAAATATCCTATTTTAACTTTAGATTCTAAAGCTAATGATATTTTATTTTCTGATACACAAGTTGTTATTAAGAAGAAAATTGAAAGAATTTTAAGACCTGAAAGAAACAGTAAAGATGACTTTGAAAGCTTACCTTTTGATAATAAACTATTTGATATATTGCGAGAACTTAGAATGGAAGTTGCTAAACAAAATAATGTTCCACCCTTTATTATATTTGCAGACGTTTCTTTAAAACAGATGTCCACATATTACCCAACAGATGTGGATAGTATGCTTAAAATAAGTGGTGTAGGAACATTTAAATTAGAAAAATATGGTGATATTTTTATAGATGTTATTAGAAATTACACCCAAGAGCATGACATTAAGAGGCTTGATACTTTAGAAAATTCTAAATCCAAAAGTATTGCTACCCCTAAAGTTGATACTAAACAAGTTAGTTATGAACTTTATACTAAAGATGGAAAAACTATTAAAGAAATTACTAAAATTAGAGGTCTAACTGAAAGAACTATAGAACAACATTTATTAGATTGTTATGAAAATGGTATGGATATTAATTTAGAAAATGAAATTAATACTCAATTTGAAAATGATATTTATGATGCTATTAGAAAGTGTAGTTCTGGTAAATTAAGAGAAATAAAAGATTTACTTATAGATGATGTTAGCTATTTTGATATTAAGTATTATTTGATAAAAATGAAATTGACTTTATCATTGTAAAAGTAACTTTGTTGCTTAGTATTTGTATAAATTGTATATATTTATGATGAGGATTTTAAAAAAATGCCTTTACCATGCAAACAAATACAAGGCCATTTCTTACGTTTTTTTATAATATAAAAGGGCACGTTGCTGTGCCCCTATATATTCTATTTTTTTAATTTTTAAATATTTCGTCAAATTCTTCTCCATCTATTTTTTCTTTTTCTAACAATACTTTTGCCACTGCATGAAGTTTATCTATATTTGCTTTTAATATTTCTAATGCTGTATTATATCCTTGGTCTACTATTCTCTTTACTTCTTCATCTACTATTGCAGCTGTCTCTTCTGAGTATTCTTTTGATTGAGCAAAATCTCTTCCTAAGAAAACTTCTTCTTGCCCTGAACCTAACATTATTGTTCCTACTCTTTCACTCATACCATATTTTGTAACCATACTTCTAGCTATTTTTGTTGCTCTTTCTATATCATTACTTGCTCCAGTTGATATATCATCTAATATTAATTTTTCTGCTACTCTTCCACCTAGTAATGATACTATATTTTCTTCCATTTCTATTTTAGACATAAAGTTTTTGTCTTCTGTTGGACGATACATTGTATATCCTCCAGCCATTCCTCTTGGTACTATTGATATTTGGTGTACAGGGTCTTGTGTTGGTAAAAATCTACTTACTACTGCATGACCTGCCTCATGATATGCTACTAATTTATTTTCTTTTTCACTTCTTACTCTTGTTCTCTTTTCAGGTCCCATTGTTACTTTTATCATGGCATCTTCTATCTCTTTCATGCCTATTTCTTGTATATTTCTTCTTGCTGCTAATAGAGCTGCTTCATTAAGTACATTTTCTAAGTCTGCTCCAGCAAAACCTGAGGTATTTCTTGCAATTACTTTTAAATCTACATCTGGTGCTAATCTTTTCTTTCTTGAATGTACTTCTAATATTTGCTCTCTTGCTTTTACATCTGGTGAACCTACCATTATTTGTCTATCAAATCTTCCAGCTCTTAATAGTGCTTTATCTAATACATCTGGTCTGTTTGTTGCTGCTAACACTATTACACCTTCATTTTCTGCAAATCCATCCATTTCTACTAATAGTTGATTTAATGTTTGTTCTCTCTCATCATGTCCTCCACCTAGTCCTGCTCCTCTTTGACGTCCTACAGCATCTATTTCATCTATAAATATTATACAAGGTGACTTTTTCTTAGCTTCTTCAAATAAATCTCTTACTCTTGATGCTCCAACACCTACAAACATTTCAACAAAGTCTGAACCACTTATAATAAAAAATGGTACTCCTGCTTCTCCTGCTACTGCTTTTGCTAAAAGCGTTTTACCAGTACCTGGAGGTCCTACAAGTAATACTCCTTTAGGTATTCTTGCTCCCATGTCTGTAAATTTCTTTGGATTTTTTAAAAATTCTACAATTTCTTCTAATTCTTCTTTTTCTTCATCTACTCCTGCTACGTCTTTAAATGTTACTCTAGTCTTATCTTGTGGTCCTAACATTCTTGCTTTACTTTTTCCAAAAGTCATTGTTTTATTTCCATTATTTTGGTTGCCATTCATTAAGAAGAACCAAAATACTAGGAATATTATTAATATTCCAAATGGAGTAAGTAGACTTAAACCTAACATTAAAATAGATTCTGATTTTTCTGTTACCTTTATACTTTGTGTTTTCATAGAATCTGATAAACTATCCATTAGACTATCTATACTTGGTATATTAACTTCTTTTGGATTATTCTCATTTTTTAATGTTACTTGTGCTTTTTTTCCATCAGATGAAATTTCTAATTCTTTTACTTCTCCAGTTTCAATTTTAGATATTAGTTCTGAATATGCAAGTTCATTGCTTCCACTACCTAAAATTGATGTGATTAATACTATGAAAATTACCAATATGATTAACCACATAGCTAAAGTTTTTATACTATTTTTCACTTTTTTTCCTCCTTTGTTGTAACAGAATTCATAGGTTAGAAACTTGATGTTGATAATTTATGTTTTTAAATTCACTTATGTTCTAACTATCTTAAAACTATTATTTCTGTTCTTACATATTTTAAAGCTATTTATCATTATATAACATATATTTTTCACTAATTCAATAGTTTTTTATATGTCTTTTTCTTTACAAAGATGCAGGGTTTGTAGGTGCCTACGGATGCTATATTTTGTTTAAATTTTATATTTATATTGTTTTTTGATTGTAAGGGTAGCATTTCCCTCTACTTAAACTTTGAATAACTTACCTTATATTTATAATTTTTCTAAAGATTAAGTATTTTAGGTTACCCAAATCGTAACTCATATAACACATTTTTCATCTTTATTGCTTTATAAAATATATTTTTCTGTTATTTACCATTACTTTTATATTTTTATTTGGTGTTAGATATTTGTTTCCTATATTATTATTGCATAGCTTTACTAGGTCTTCAATATGTACTTTCTCTATGTTTTTACTTGTTCCTAATACTCTACCAATAGTATATAACATTAATCTGTTTTTTATTACTAAATCTAGTTTATTAAATTTTTTTAAGTCTAATATTATTTCTTTTTTTCTATTTAATTCTTTATTCCCTAACATTTCTTCTATTAATACTTGCCTATAACTTTCTTCTACTTTTTTTTCAATAAAACTGTTTTCATTTGCTGCAAGCTCTGATAATTTATTTAATGAACTTATTATATTAGGATTAAATTTTTCTTCTATATATGGAATTAATAAATTTCTTATTTTATTTCTTGTATATATATTTTCCATATTGCTTTTATCTATTCTTGGTTTTAAGTTTTGTTCTTCACAATATTCTTCAATTTCAATTCTCGTACATTCTATTAATGCTCGTATATATTTGTTTTCTCTAATTGGTTCTATTCCTTTTAATCCAGAAGTCCCACTCCCCCTAATAATATTCATAAGTACAGTTTCTGCATTATCATTTGAATTATGTGCTGTTGCTATTTTATTTGCATTTACTTTTTTAGCTACTTCATTAAAAAAAGAATATCTTACTTTTCTTCCAGCCTCTTCTGTTCCTATTTTATCGTTTTTCGCAATTTCTTCTACCTTTTCTTTTTTTATAAAGCATTTAATGTTTTTCTGCTCACAAAATTCCTGTACATATTTAGTTTCTTCATCTGCCTCAGCTCTTATCATATGGTTAATATGAGCTACTACTATATTAAATTTTATATTTGAAGTTTGTTTTATCTCTATAAGTGAATTTAATAAAGCCATTGAGTCTGGTCCACCAGAAACCCCAACAACTATATTATCCCCATCTTTAATTAGTTCATACTTTTTTATCGTATTTAAAATCTTTTTCTCTAGCATATTAATTCCTTTACTATTTTTCAAATTGTAGGGGCAAGTATTGCTCGTCCATTTATATAAACTTTTTATAATATATTACCTAACATCTACAATGCGTACCTCTACACTTCAATTCTTTATTATTTAACCTCTATGCATTTCTATTCTCTATAACGTTCTAAGTTTACAAATTTAGTATAATTTCCTAACCATCTTAAATCTACAGTTCCTGTTGAACCTGCACGATGTTTTGCTAGTATTACTTCTGCAATATTTTTTTTATCACTATCTTCATTGTAATAGTCATCTCTATATAAAAACATTACTATATCAGCATCTTGCTCTATTGCTCCAGATTCACGAAGATCTGATAACATTGGCCTATGGTCTGGACGTTGCTCTACTGCTCTTGATAACTGTGATAGCGCTATTACTGGTACATTTATTTCTTTTGCTAATATTTTTAATGAACGACTTATTTCTGAAATTTCTTGTTCACGTGATGCTCCTCTTTTTCCACTTCCTTGAATTAATTGTAAGTAGTCAATTACAACTAATCCTATTTGTTGCTCTAAACTTAATTTTCTACATTTTGCTCTTATTTCCATTATAGATATACCTGGTGTATCATCTATAAATATTTTAGATTCTGAAAGTACTCCTGATGCATCAGCAAGTTTTCCCCATTCATCATCATCTATTTTTCCAGTTCTTACTTTATTGCTATCTACCATAGCTTCACTACATAGAATTCTATTTACCATTTGCTCTTTTGACATTTCTAAACTAAATATTGCAACAGGTGTGTTGCCTCTTGTAGCTGCATATGTTGCTATATTTAATGCAAATGCAGATTTCCCCATTGCTGGACGTGCAGCAACTAATATTAACTCTGAACCATGAAGCCCTGCTGTTTTATAGTCTAAGTCTGCAAAACCTGTTGGTACTCCTGTTATATGTTGTTTTTGATTATATAATTGTTCTAATTGTGTAAATGTATCTACTAATATATCTTTTATAGAAGAATATCCTTTTTGATTTTTAGATTGAATTGTATCAAATATCTTTTTCTCTGCCTGATCCATTAGAAATTCTACATCTTGTGTTTCATCATAACCAAGTTTTATAATTTCATTTGCTGTTTTTATTAAATTTCGAAGTATTGATTTTTCTTCAACTATTTTTATGTATTTATCTACATTAGATGTAGTAGGAACTTTGTCTGGAAGCTCTGCTAAATATTCTAATCCACCTATAGCATCTAATTTGCCCATACTAGAAAGCTCTGATTTTAATGTAATAATATCAACTGGTTCTGCCCTATTATATAAATTTAAAATAGCTATAAAAATAGTTCTATTATCTTGTCTATAAAAATCTTCTTCTTTTAGTACTTCTATTGCAGATATTATTGCATCTTTATCTGTAAGCATACTACCTATAACTGCTTGTTCAGCTTCTGTATCGTGTGGTGGTACTTTTCCTTGTTCCATATTTTGCCCCTTTCTTAAATTACCTGAATTTGTACTATTTACTCTTAACTATAACTTTTTATTATTAATTTTTAATAATTCCTTCGAAATACAGAAGAGCAATGCTTTCCCCTATAATTCTTTATTTTATATTTAAGCATTTACATTAACTTTTAATTTTCCAATTACGCCTTCATATAATTTAATATCTACTGTTCTTATTCCTGTAACTTTTATTGTTTCGCTCAAATTTATTTTCTTTTTATCTACATCTATTGCATATTGTGTTTTTAAGTTTTCTGCTATTTCTTTTGCAGTTACTCCCCCAAATATTTTACCATTTTCTCCTGCTTTTACTTTTATTGTTAGAGCAATATTTTTTAATTTATCTGCTAGTTTTATTGCTTCTTCCTTTTGCATATCTTTTCTATATTGATTTGATTCTTGTTTTGCTTTTAAATTTCCTAAATTCCCTGTAGTTGCTTCTACTGCTAATTTTTTTGGAAATAAATAATTTCTTGCATATCCATCATTTGCATTTATAATTTGGTCTTTTTTACCTACTCCTTTTATATCACTTAATAAAATAACTTTCATTATTATTTACCTCCTTATACATCTCTTATATTTTACCTTAAAAACGCTTTATTTTCAAGTGCTTTGGTTGAATTAATTTATCTACTTAAAAGGCATGGAAAAGATTTGGAAAAACTTGAGACGCTTTAAAAACTTTTTTAATTAATTTTTTTTAAAACAACTTAATATACAAAAAAAGAAAGTTTTGAAGCGTCTCAAATTTTTTGAATCATCCCAAATCTTTCCCTTTATGTTATTTAATTTAATATTTCCTCAAAATATTCTTCTATTTTATTTATTAGCTCCTGTTTTACCTCTTCTATGTTCATTCCTTCAACTTGAGCTCCAGCTAGTGTTATATGTCCGCCGCCTCCGTAACTTTTCTAGTATTACTTGAACATTTATATCTCCTATTGAACGTCCACTTATACATACTTTTTCTCCTAGTTTTCCTATTACAAATGACGCTGTTATATCGCTTATTGTTAGTAGCTCATCTGCTGCTTTTGCACAAATTATATTCGCATTTTTGTTTTCTTCTTCATATATCGAAATTCCTATTGTTCCTTTTATAATTTCTGTTTTATTTACTATCTCAGATATTCTGTTATATGTATCTAAGTCACTTTGGAACCATTTTTTTATTTTTATTATATCTATGTCATTTTTTCTAAGGTATGCTGCTGCT
>CAMXOP010000006.1 GCA_947245665.1 uncultured Clostridiaceae bacterium | reverse complement strand
AAATCACTTATTCAATTTTTTATTACTTTTGTTTCACATCAATTGTAACACTACACTTATTATTTTTGAGAAATTTATTTTGTAGGTTTGTCAAACATATGTCACACTAAATTGATATTTATACTGTTTGAAGTTCCTTTCTTAATGACTGCTATTTAACTTTACACATATATTCTTCCAATTTTTCCTTAGTTATTAAGAGGGTGTCCTATTTTGAACTCTTTCCCTTAAAGTAGACACTAATAAAAAAGAGGTGTATACTTTAAGGGGGTATTTTTATGGGTAAAAAAGAAAAACCTACTCACAAGAATTTAAATTGATGGTAGTAGAAGACTACTTATCAGGTAAATCTGGAGAATTACTAAAATTGCTAAAAAATATAATATCCCGAAAGATTACATGATTATACGATGGACAAGAACATATAAAGAATTTGGTGTAGATGGATTAGGAGAAAATCGTGGTAAAGATACTGGTATTTTAAAAGGTAGAACTAAAAAAACTAATTTATCTACTGAAGAAAAAATTCTAAAATTAGAGGCTGAAAATGCCTATTTAAAAAAAATAGTTGAGCATAGAGAAAACATATTAAAAAAAAGAGATAATTTTCGAATTATCTAATACATATCCTATCACAATACTTTTACATGTAGCTAATATTAATCGTTCAACATATTATAAATGGTTAAAAAGAAAAGATATAATAACAGATAAGATGTTAGAAGATAAACATATTATTAGTAAAATAAAAGAACTATATCAAAAGCATAAAGGTAGATATGGAGTAGACAGAATGACACATGCCTTAGAACAAGATTATTATATAAAAATTAATAGGAAAAGAACATATAGGTTTATGAAAGAAAATGGATATTTAGCAGTAATAAAAGTAAAAAAGAAATATAATAAATCTGGCGAAGTACACCCAAAACATAATGTACTTAAAAGAAATTTTAATACAAGCTGTCCTTTTGATAAGATCGCAACTGATCTAACAGAAATAAAAAATAAAGGAAAAAAGCTATATATTTCTCCTATTAAGGATTTACATACTCATGTTATAGAAGTAGCTGAAATTGCAGAACATGCAACTTTAGAAGTTGGAATGAAAATGATAGAGCAAATCAAAAATAAATCTATACCAGAATGAACAATCTTTCATTCAGACCAAGGAGGAATATATAATAGTTTAGTTTTTCAAAAGTTTTTAGAAGAAAATAACTTTATACAAAGTATGTCCAGAAAAGGTACACCAATTGATAATTCACCTATGGAAAGCTTTTTTGGAACATTGAAAAGTGAATTATTATACAATCCGCTGATAGATTTAAAAAACAGTGATATAACTAATGAAATAATAATATATATCGTATTATAATAATGAAAGAATACAAAAATCTTTAGGATATTTAACACCAATACAATATAAAGAAAAAGAATTAGAAATAATAAATAATTATCCCCCAGTATAACTGGGGGATTTTCATATCGGCCTATAAGGCCTTGATACCAGCTGGCACTGAAGTGCCTCAGTTTGACAGCTATCGCCATTTACACTTGCATTATTTTTACTTGCTACCCTTAAAAGGGTCTTTATATTCTTTTATTGTTATTTGATTTGTCATCATATCTTCTTTTAACTGATTTGCTACATATCTTGCTACCGCTGTCTTATTATTTCCTACTGTACTTACATAATATCCTCGACACCAAAATACTCTGTTTCCATATTTGTACTTTAAATTTGCGTGCCTCTCAAATATTATGCTTCTATTATTTCCACTTCTTTCCTTCTACATAGTTCTCTCAATATCATTCCTATTTCTCTTTTTAGGTTACCATATATTTCTTTTCTTCTAAATTTTGGTGCAAATACAATATGGTACTTGCATTCCCATGTTGTATGTGCTAAACTTTCTGTGTATGAACTTTTCATACTACCAACTCCTTTCATGATTTATATTTTAGCTGTCAAACTTTAAATATTATATCATGTCTGAGTTGGTTTTTTTGTTACTCTACTCATAACTATAAGTTTTATAATGCCCCCAGCATAGCTGGGGGTTTACTTTAATGTTAAAAAGAGAAAGTATTGCAGAAATAACTACAATACTTTCCAGAGAGCCTCTCTTTCTTTTTACTGTCCACTTTTAAGGTAACAGTTCATTCTAGGACACCCTCTTTATAAGATTTAATATTCCAAGAAAAATCCAACAATTTCCCTCTCCCAATCAGCCTTAACGTCTGCCCAGTATGCTTTTTCACATTTTTCTTCATACTCTTTATTCATACGTTTAGTTGCTACTATCTTTTTTGCTTCTTTGGCTGTTACAGTTGCCTTAGTGAATATCTTTTCATCTTTACCTTTTACAATTACTTTATCAGTACCATATGAAATGACAGTGTCGCCTTCACAGAAATAATATCCATATGATCCATTGAAAGCAAAATGAATCATTGGTCGTTTTTCTCTACCTATGAACATATCTTTCCATCGGTGGACTGTTACTTTTCCTCCTGCGAATTTTCTTCCATTATGCATGAAGTATGGTGCTTCAAGCACTGGCTGAAGCTGTGCTACTACTAAGTCAAGAGTTGCATCATTTAATGTGAGTTGCATTTTCATGTGTTGTCCTCCTTTACCTTACAAGGCAAATCACTTTAATTTATTATATACTACATATCTTAACATATTTACATAAAAAATTCAAGTCTTTAATTTAATTTTTTTATGTACTTACAAAGCTTATATTTGATTAATTTTACTTCAAAATAAAAAACCACAATTAGTGGTTTTTTATTTTAAATATTTAAATTCTATCTAGGAAATTTGATTGCAGCTTGTGCAGCAGCTAATCTTGCTATTGGAACTCTGTATGGTGAGCATGATACATAGTCTAATCCTACTTTATGGCAGAATTCTACTGATGCTGGGTTTCCTCCATGTTCTCCACATATTCCTAAGTCTATGTCTGGTCTTGTTTGTTTTCCTAATTTTACTGCCATTTCTACTAATTTTCCTACACCTGTTTGGTCTAGTTTAGCAAATGGATCTGATTCGTATATTTTCTTGTCGTAGTAATCTCCTAAGAATTTTGCTGCGTCATCACGGCTAAATCCAAATGTCATTTGTGTTAAGTCATTTGTTCCGAATGAGAAGAATTCAGCTTCTTTTGCTATTTCATCTGCTGTTAGAGCTGCTCTTGGTATTTCTATCATTGTTCCTACTTTGTATTCTAAGTTAACACCAGCATTTGCTATAACTTCGTCTGCTGTTTTAACTACTACGTCTTTTACATATTTTAATTCTTTTATTTCTCCAACTAATGGAATCATTATTTCTGGAACTACGTTCATTCCTTCTTTATTTACATTTATTGCAGCTTCTATAACAGCTCTTGTTTGCATTGCTGCAATTTCAGGGTATGTTACTGCTAAACGGCATCCACGGTGTCCCATCATTGGGTTGAATTCTTTTAATCCTTCACAGATATTTTTTAATTCTTCAAATGATAATCCCATTTCTTTTGCTAATTCTGCAATTGCTTCATCTTCGTGTGGTACGAACTCATGTAGTGGTGGATCTAAGAAACGTATTGTTACTGGGTAACCTTTCATTTCTCTGTATAGTCCTTCGAAATCTCCTCTTTGCATTGGAAGTATTTTTGCTAATGCTTTTTCACGTTGCTCTGCTGTTCTTGAAACTATCATTTCACGAATAGCTGCTATTCGGTCGGTAGCAAAGAACATATGCTCTGTACGGCATAGACCTATACCTTGTGCTCCAAATTCATATGCTTGGTGTGCATCTTTTGGAGTATCTGCATTTGTTTTTACTTTTAATACTCTATATTGGTCAGCCCATCCCATTAATGTAGCGAAGTTTCCTGAAACTGATGCTTCTACTGTTTCAACTTTTTCTCCATATACATTTCCTGTTGAACCATCAAGTGAAATCCATTCACCCTCTAGCACTTTTCTTCCATCTGGAAGTGTGAAGTATTTTTCTTCTTCATTTACTATTATCTCACCACAACCTGCTACACAGCATGTTCCCATACCACGTGCAACAACGGCTGCGTGTGATGTCATACCTCCACGTACTGTAAGTACACCATGACATACATTCATTCCATCTATGTCTTCTGGAGATGTTTCTAGTCTTACTAATACTAGGTCTTTTTCTCCTGCTTCATATAATTCTACAGCTCTATCTGCTGTAAATACTACTTTACCTGTTGCAGCTCCTGGTGATGCTGCTAAACCTTTTGCTACTACTTTTGCTGCTTTTAGAGCTTCGCTATCGAAGTTTGGATGTAGCAATTGGTCTAATTGAGCTGGTTCTACTCTTAATACTGCTTCTTTTTCTGTTATCATTCCTTCGTTTACTAGATCAACAGCTATTTGAAGTGCAGCATTTGCAGTTCTTTTACCATTTCTTGTTTGTAAGAAAAATAGTTTTCCTTTTTCTATTGTGAATTCCATATCTTGCATATCTTTGTAATGTTTTTCTAGTTTTTCTGCATACATTATGAAATCTTCATATGCTTTTGGATTTACTTCTTTCAATTGGTCTATATGTTGTGGAGTTCTAACACCTGCAACAACGTCTTCTCCTTGTGCATTCATTAAGTATTCTCCAAATATTTTGTTTTCTCCTGTAGCTGGGTTACGTGTGAATGCAACACCTGTTCCACAGTCTTCTCCCATATTTCCAAATACCATTTCTTGAATGTTTACAGCTGTTCCCCAGCTTCCTGGTATATCGTTTAATCTTCTATATGTTATAGCTCTTGCATTGTTCCAAGAACGGAATACGGCTTTTACACCTTCTATTAATTGTGTTCTTGGGTCTGATGGGAATTCTTCTCCTTTAGCATTTTTGTATACTTCTTTGAATTTTACTACTAATTCTTTTAGGTCTTCTGCTGTAAGTTCTGTATCTAATTTTACACCTTTTGCAGTCTTTACTTCATCTATTATTTTTTCAAAGAAAGGTTTTGGTATTTCCATAACAACATCACTAAACATTTGGATAAATCTTCTGTAGCTGTCATAAGCAAATCTTTCATTTTTTGCTGCTATTGATTTAACTACTTCTTCATTTAAACCTAAGTTTAAAACTGTATCCATCATTCCTGGCATTGATGCTCTAGCTCCTGAACGTACAGATACTAGTAATGGATTTTCTAAATCTCCAAATTTCTTTCCTGTAATTTCTTCTAATTTTGCTAAGCTTGCAAAGATTTCTTCTTCTATTTCTGATGATATTTTTTCACCATCTTCGTAGTATCTTGTGCAGGCTTCTGTTGTAACTGTGAAACCTTGTGGAATTGGTAAACCTAAGTTAGTCATTTCTGCTAAGTTAGCTCCTTTTCCTCCTAATAGTTCACGCATGTTTGCATTTCCTTCACTAAAAAGGTATACATACTTTTGACTCATATAAAAACCTCCTTGTTTTTTTGTGTCTTAACTATATGATTTTGTTAAAACTTTTTCGTTTTTAGCTCGTCCTAGAATATTTTTCCAGAACGTACTTATTATACCCATAAAACGGGGAAATGTAAAGATTTTTTTGTAATTTTTTATTTTTTGTTTTTTTCTTTATTTAATTTTGTTCGTACTATATCAAAACCTAAGGAGATATATGTATATTAAAAGGAAAGATATAATTGCATAGCTTATAATTCCAGAAGAAATTAGAGCTTCCATATTTGATAATCTTTAAGCTCATAATCATTCTTTCTTTTACTCTGACACTGGGAAAGTAGGAATTATAATTAATGATGGTAGGGATTTTACAAGATCAATTTACATTTAGGTATGATATGATATCGGGAAATTTTAAAAAATCTAATTTTTTATTGACATATATTGTAAAATATAGTATTATATATTTAATCTTAAAGATTTATACAATAAATCTTTTCATACAGAAATAAAAAACCCCGTTGCTACAACAACGGGGTTTTTCCTTAATCGTTGAACTCTTTTAGTATGTATAAAACTAAGATTAAGGCTATTATCTTTGGTAATCTTTTCATACAGAAAACCTCCTTTCTACCTTTTAGGTAAAAGGTTTATTCATTATACATTATGTTACTACCTTTTTCTATACCTTCGACAAAGGTTCTACTAATATGACAAAACAATCGAAAAATAAAATTTTTCGATTGTTTTTTATATTCTAAGTAAAGTCAGCCAATTAGTACTTAAGTTTCTTTAGAAGATGGTCATGGAAGAATAAAATTTTGTTATGTAGCTTTGCCACTTAGAAAATTTTATTCTTGTTTTTCATTTACTTAGTAATTCCCAAAAGTAACGTTAGTTCCCATTCGGAAACGTCCCCAATGGGAACTTTCTTTAAAATTCTAATTTTTCTTCCAACCACACTGGTATTTCATCTATTTTTAGGCGTATTTGTTCCATTGTATCTCTATCACGTATTGTTACTGTGTCATCTTCTAATGTATCAAAGTCTACTGTCACACAATAAGGTGTTCCTATTTCGTCTTCTCTTCTATAACGTTTTCCTATTGAACCTGCTTCATCATAGTCACACATGAACTTCTTTGATAATTTTGTATATACTTCATCTGCTTTTTCACTTAATTTTTTAGATAGTGGCAATACAGCTACTTTGTATGGTGCTAAAGCTGGGTGTAAGTGCAACACTGTTCTTGTGTCACCTTCTGCTATTTCTTGTTCTTCATATGCGTTGCATAACATACTTAAGAATATTCTATCTACACCAACAGCTGGTTCTACACAGTATGGTACATATCTTTCATTTGTTTCTGGGTCTAAGTATGTTAAGTCTTGTTTTGAAGCTTCCATATGTCTTGATAGGTCATAATCTGTTCTATCTGCTATTCCCCATAGCTCTCCCCAACCAAATGGGAATAAGAATTCTATGTCTGTTGTTCCTTTGCTGTAGAATGAAAGTTCTTCTTTTGAATGTTCTCTCATTCTTAAGTTTTCTTCTTTTACTCCTAAGTTTATTAACCAATCTTTACAGAACTTTTTCCAGTATTCATACCATTCTAGGTTTGTTCCTGGTTTGCAGAAGAATTCTAGTTCCATTTGTTCAAATTCTCTTGTTCTGAATATGAAGTTTCCTGGTGTTATTTCATTTCTGAAGGAACGTCCCATTTGACCTATTCCCATTGGCATTTTGCTTCTTGTTGTACGTAATACATTTTTGAAGTCTACAAACATTCCTTGTGCTGTTTCTGGTCTTAGGTACACTTCAGATTTTGCGTCCTCTGTTACTCCCATAAATGTTTTGAACATTAAGTTGAATTTTCTTATTTCTGTAAATTCTTGCTTTCCACAATTTGGACAAACTATATTGTTTTCGTTAATGTATCCTACTAATTGCTCATTTGTCCATCCATCTAACCCTGAAATATCTTTTCCTTGTTTAAATCCCCATTCTTCTATTAATTTGTCTGCTCTATGTCTTGTTTTACATGCCTTACAATCTATTAATGGGTCTGAAAAACCTCCTACGTGACCTGTTGTTACCCATACTTGTGGGTTCATCATTATTGCTGCATCTATTCCTACATTGTGTTTATTTTCTGTTATAAATTTTTTCCACCATGCATCTTTAATGTTTTTCTTAAGTTCTGCTCCTAATGGGCCATAATCCCAAGAGTTTGCTAAACCTCCATAAATTTCTGAGCCTGGGTATACAAACCCTCTGTTTTTGCATAATGCAACCAGTTTCTCCATTGTTAATTCTGACATTTTAATTCCTCCTTATTATTTTAGATGTTGGCAGTCAGATGTGATTATCAGAATATTCTTAAAAAATATATAACAAGTCAATTTTGATATATATTTTTTTCTTCATTTATATTTCTAGTATTTTATATATTCAATTTTTCTGATTTTCAATTTCTGACTTTCATCTTTCTAAACAAAAAAACTTTCGTTCCTAGCCTTCATAGCTAGGGACGAAAGTTTTTTTTTCCGCGGTTCCACCCTAATTGGTAATTTTCTTTTAATTACCCTCTTTTATTTTATATGCTCCAAAGCTCCCCACAAATATTTTATTGTTGGCTTTCACCTTTCCCAACTCTCTTCTTAATAAAATAGTTTTGCTTTCTCTTTTTCTTTGCATTTGTATTCAATTTTTAATATTTTATTACCTTTTTATAATAAAGTCAATAGTTAATATTAAATTTACTGAAAGTTCTCAAAACTCACAGCTTCTCATTAGAAAACATATCTAATGTGAATTAGCCTCTTGGTACATATAGCAAACTTGCTAATTTTGATATTGGCATTGATTGTAACCACACTGTTCCTGGACCTTCTACAGTTGTTAAAAATAGTCCTTCTCCTCCAAACATTATATTTTTTAGGCCTGGTACTGTTGTGATATCTAATTTTATTCCTGCTTCCATTGCTGCTACATATCCATTATCTACTTTTAGCTTGTAATTCTTTTTTTACCACTTCACCATCTATTTCTAAATATACCTTTCCAGGACCTGTTATTTTTTGCATTATGAAGCCTTCTCCTCCAAAGAAACCTGCTCCTAATTTCTTTCTAAAGTGCATTGATATATCTACTGTGTTTTCTGCACATAAGAATGCCTTTTTTTGTGCTATTATTGTTTCTCCTTCACTTAAATTGAATTCTAATATTTTTCCTGGAAATGAAGATGAAAATGCTATTTCTACATCGTCTTTTTCTGCTGTATATGTATTCATGAATAATGATTCTCCTGCTAATGCTCTTCCTAATCCTTTCATTATTCCACCATTTGTTGATGTAGTCATTTTTATTCCTTCATCCATCCAGCTCATTCCACCACTTTCTGTTACTACTGATTCTCCTTTTGATAGTTTACATGTAACTACTGGTAATGAGTCTCCTATTATTCTTGCTTCCATTTTTATCCTCCTTCATTTTATTACATAAATATTACTATATTACAAATTTTATTTCAATACTTTTGTCATTTTTTATTATTTTTTGTTCATTATATTTCATTTATATTTCAAAAAGTATATTTTTCCTTTATATATTACATAATTGTTACATTTTCATTTCTTTTCTTATTTTTATGTTTACTGTTTTTGTAATATCAATTTACTTTTTGCTCTTTCATAATTTTTGTGGAAGCTGTGGATAACTCTGTTGATAACGTATTTTCAACGCATTCAGGGCACAAGTTGTTCACAATTATTTTTCCGCTATTCTTTATGAAAACTTTTAATATTATTTCGTAATAAATTATGGTAATTTATTATTTTATTTTGTATATAAATTTAAAATTTAGAGTTATCCACAGTTTGGAAATTTTTTGCCCCGTCCCTAAAATTTCCAATAGTTCCATGAGTCTTTACACATTTCTTCTAATGTTTTTTCTGCTTTCCAGTTTAGCTCTCTTTGGGCTTTTTCTGGATTTGAGTAGCATGTTGCTATATCTCCTTCTCTCCTTGGTGCTATTTTATATGGTACTTTCTGCCCTGTTGCTTTTTCAAATGCTTTTACCATTTCTAATACACTATATCCTGTTCCTGTTCCTAAATTGTATATATATAATCCTGATTTTTCTTTATTTAGCTTTTCTAGCGCTTTTAAATGTCCTTTTGCTAAGTCTACTACATGTATATAATCTCTTACTCCTGTTCCATCTTTTGTGTTATAATCATTTCCAAATATACTTAATTGTTCTAATTGCCCTCCAGCTACTCTTACTATATATGGCATTAAATTATTTGGTATTCCTTGTGGCTCTTCTCCTATTTTTCCACTTTCATGTGCTCCTACTGGGTTGAAATATCTTAGTATTGCTATGTCCCAGCTATTGTCTGATTTATATAAATCTTTTAGTATTTGCTCTATGTATAGTTTTGTTGTTCCATATGGGTTTGTTGTTCCTCCTGTTTTACATTCTTCTGTTAATGGTATTCTCTCTGGTTCTCCATATACTGTTGCTGATGAACTAAATATGAATTTTTTTATATTATATTTTTGCATAGTTTTTAATAGTATTAATGCTCCTGATATGTTATTTGTATAGTATTCTAATGGTTTTTGTACTGATTCTCCAACTGATTTGTAGCCTGCAAAATTTATTACTGCTGTTATATCTTTATTTTCTTCAAATATTTTTTCTAGTGTTTCTTTATTTGTGTAGTCTCCTTCATAAAATCTGATTTCTTTTTTTGCTATTTCTTTTATTGATTCTAGTGTTGATGGTTTACTGTTTGAAAAGTTGTCTATTATAATTATTTCTTCTCCTATATTTAATAATTCTACTACTGTATGGCTTCCTATATACCCTGCTCCTCCTGTTACTAATATTGACATTTTAAACTCCTCCTTTATTTATATAGTTTTTGATAAATTTTATAATCTCTTACTATTTTTCTTACATAGTTGTTTGTTTCTTTGAATGGTATATTTTCTATGTCTGTGCCATCTTCTTTTATTATTCCTTGTTTTATCCAGCTATCTACATTTCCTATTCCTGCATTATATGCTGCTAATGCTAACAGCATGTTGTTATTATACTTTTTTATTAATTTTGAATAGTATTTTGTTCCTATTTTTATATTTATTTCTGGATTGTACAGGCTTTCAGTTACAACTATTTCTTCATTTACTTCTTCTGCTTCTTCTAGTGCTGTGCTTTCCATTAGTTGCATTAATCCTATTGCTCCACTTCTTGACTTTATGTTTCGGTTGAAGTTACTTTCGGCTTTTATTATTGCAAATGTTAGTAGTGGGTCTAAGTTGTTTTCTTCAGAGTATTTATATACATATTCTGAATAGTCTGTTTTATATATCTTTTTTAATATGAAATTTTGTATCTTTAGTATTCCGAATAGTATTATAAATATTATTAATAATACTATTATTAGGATTTTTGTTTTCTTTTTCAAATTTTGTATCTCCTTTTTCGTTATGAAATAATACTAGCATAATTTTATTATAATTTCAACTAAATATGTTGGTTTTATCTTTTTTATTATTATCTATTTTTTATAATTTTAAAATATTTTTTGTTATTAGGTATATGATAAATGAGGTTCCAAATAAGAACCTCATTCTTTTAGTTTAAAATTTATATGCATATCTTTTTCTTTTAAACTTTTACATATTTCATCAATATCAGTACCGTTATCTTGTAGTTTAATTGCATGTACATTTTTCTTTATTGCTTCTAGTTGTTTTTCCTCATATTCCAACCGTTTTTTTCTTATATTTTCTAAACGTTTTCCGAGTATAACTGTTGCTATAATACATCATGCTAACCCTATTATTATTAAAGCAATATCGATTACTCAAGTGGGTGCTTTTAGTTTTTTACTTCTTGCAGCTCTCTACTTTTGATATTTTTCTTCTTGGCTTCCGATTGGGGACAGTTCCTAATCTAGCTATATTATTTTTGTTTTTTAGCTTGTGGTTATTCTCTATCTTGTTTCCGATTACGAACCGTCCCCAATCTACCGTCCCCAATCTACTGTCCCTAATCTACCGTCCCTAATCTACCTTTCCCAGTTCTAGTTTATTTGCACTCATACCAGTTGGTTGCTTCTGATACTTCTACTTCTAGTGGGACTGTTAGGTGACTAGCGTTTTCCATACATTCTTTTAACATTTGTTTTGCTTGTTCTCTGTCTTTTTCGCTTACTTCTAATATTAGTTCGTCATGGACTTGTAGGATTATTTTTGCATCTAGCTTTGTTTCTTCTAGTGCTTTATTTAAGTTTACCATTGCTAGTTTCATTATGTCGGCTGCTGTTCCTTGTATTGGAGTGTTCATTGCAGCTCTTGCTCCAAATTGGCGCACCATATAGTTATTTGAGCTTAGCTCTGGTATATTTCTTCTTCTATTAAATAATGTTTCTACATATCCTTTTTCTTTTGCTTCTTCTACTACTTCTTTCATAAATTTATCTATTCCACTGTATTTTTCTAGGTATTGTTCTATATATTTTTTTGCTTCTTTTCTTGATATTCCTAGTTGTTCGGCTAAACCAAAATCACTTATTCCATATACTATTCCAAAGTTTACTGCTTTTGCATTACTTCTTTGCTCTTTTGTTACTTCTTCTATTGGTATTCCTAATACTTTTGATGCTGCTTGTTTGTGAATGTCTTCTCCATTTTTGAATGCTTCTAACATGTGCTCATCTTGTGAGATATGTGCTAGCACTCTTAATTCTATTTGTGAGTAATCTGCATCTATGAATACATATCCTTTTTTCGGTTTGAATACTTTTCTTAGGCGTTTTCCTAATTCTATTCTTGTTGGTATGTTTTGTAAGTTGGGCTCTGTTGAGCTTATTCTTCCTGTTGCTGTTACTGTTTGGTGGAAGTATGAATGTATTCTTTTTGTTTTTTCGTTTATATATGGTAACATTCCTTCTACATATGTTGAATTTAGTTTCATTAAGCTTCTATATTCTAGTATTTTTTCTACTATTGGATGTTCTTTTTTTATTTTTTCTAATGCGTCTACATCTGTTGAGTATCCTTTTTTTGTCTTTTTTGAGGTTGTTAAGTTTAGTTTTTCAAATAGTATGTTTCCTAGTTGCTGTGTTGAATTTATATTAAATTCTTCTCCTGCTAATTCATATATTTCTTTTGTTAGTTCTTGTATTCCTCCTTTTAGCTCTTCTCCAAATGATATTAATTCTTCTTTATCTATATACATTCCTTCATATTGTATTTTGGCAAGAACTTCGGCAAGTGGCATTTCTATATCATTAAATAGTTTTATACTATTTTGTTCTTCTAGTTTTTTTAATAATAATTCTTTTAATTGTTTTATTACATATGTTATAAAACATGTTTCATATTTTTTGCTGTCTTTGCTCTCTTCTATATTTGCATCAAATAAATTTATTTGTTTGTTTTCTTTTTTATCCACTCCATTTATTTTCATGTATTCATTTATATCTAATTCTAAATAGTCTAAGCTTAGTGTTTCTAACATATATTTACTAGCTGTTGGATTTAATAAATATGCTGCAATTTCTACATCAAAATTTAAGTTTTGCATTGTTATTTCATGCTCTTTTAATATGACATAGTCTTCTTTTAATTTGTAGCTTACTTTTCTTATTTCTTTACTTTCAAATATTTTCTTTAATTTTTCTAACATTTGTATTATATTTTTTATATAATATACTTTATTTTCTACTATTATGCTTATTGCATTTATTTCTTTTTTTATAATATTTGCTGTACTATTTATAGTTACTTTGTCTAAGTAATATATTATTTCTTTGTTTTCTTTTATTTTTTCTATTAGCTCTTCTGCTTCTTTACTTTTGCTATCTAACTCTACTATCTCAAATAATTCTTTTGCTTCTTTATTATTAGAATTATTTGAATTATCGTTTAGGTTAAATCTTTCTATATACCTATTAAATCTTAACTCTTTGAATTTTTCTAACACTGCTTCCTTATTCCATTGTTTTTTTACTAGACTTTCTAAGTTTTCTTGTATTGGTACATTTATATTTATTGTTCCTAATTCTTTTGATAAATAGGCTAATTCTTTGTTTTCTATTATCTTTTCCCTTGTTTTTCCTTTTATGCTTGTAGCTCTTTCTTCTTCTATTTCTTTATATAAGTTTTCTATACTTCCATATTCTTTTACAATATTTAGTGCTGTTTTTTCGCCTACTCCTGGTACTCCTGGTATATTATCTGAAGTATCTCCTTGAAGACCTTTTACTTCTATTAGCTTTTCTGGCTCTAAGCCATATACTTCTAATACCTTATTTTTATCGAAGTCTTCTACTTCTGTTTTTCCTGCTTTTGTTCGTGGTATTCTTACTGTTATATGATCTGAAGTTAGCTGAAAGGCGTCTCTATCTCCTGTCAAAATAGTTACTTCTAACCCTTCTTTTTCTCCTCTTTTTGCTAGTGTTCCTAATATGTCATCTGCTTCATATCCTTCTTTTTCTATTATGGTTATATTCATATCTTTTAGTATTTCTTTTATTATAGGCATTTGCTGTGCTAATTCATCAGGCATTCCATGTCGGTTAGCTTTATACCCTTCATACATTTTGTGCCTTGCTGTTGGTGCTTTTAGGTCAAATGCTACTGCTATATATTCTGGAGTTAGGTCTTCTTCTATTTTAAATAAAATTGCTAAAAAACCATATACTGCATTTGTATATGTTCCATCAGCTGTCATTAACATTTTAGATCCCATTATTCCATAAAAGGCTCTATTCATTATACTGTTTCCATCAACTACTAATAATCTGCTCAAAATTATTCTCTCTCCTCTTCTTATTATTTATTTCTATTTCATCTAAATAATTATTTTTTATAAATTCTACTAAATCTTCTATAGTTTCTTCATTTTTATAATAGTTTATTAATTTTGTTTAAAATTTACTTCATTTTATTATAAAACTAATATTATACTTTTCCTAGCTTAATCAATTTATCATTTTCTATAAGTAATATTTTATTTTCCTTAATGAACTATATCATAATTAATAAAATATTTCTACTAATTATTGATAATAAATAAAAAAGATTTAGAACGAAAAGATTTGGGACATCTCTAAAAATTTTCCAAATATCAATAACTAAAAAATATATAAAGTTATTTAATGTTTCGAATTTTTTAGACATGTCCCAAATCTTTTTTTACTTATATTTTTATTAATATCCTTTGCTTCCAAATCCTAACTTTTCTTGTACATCCATTGTGTGTTCCATTTTTTTGATTCTGTTCTTTTTACTAAATGTTCTATTACTAGATCTTTTGAGTTGTATGTTAAGTATATATATGTTTAATCTATTGCTATTAGGTTTAAACTTGCAATCCATTTATTCTACATTTAATTATTTAATATAATTTTCAAATTTCTTCTTATCTTTCTCAATACGATCTTTATACTCATTTCCTCTGAAATATCAATTCCCGCACATTAAATTCATAAAACAAAAAATCCTCTTTCATTACTGTTTTCAACTATATTCGTATATTTTATATACTATTTTATTATTAACTTTTACTATTTAATGAATGTTTCTTTAGTAACCCACAAATTATATTTTCTATTTGTTTATTAGAATAATCATCTTGTAAATATTTTTTCAAATCTTCATAAGGAATACTAAATCTTTCTTTTTGATTTGGCTTTTCTTTACTCAAAATTTCCTCTATTATGTCTTCATTCAATTTTCCTTCTTGTTCCATTTTTTTAGTTGTATAGCTTGACTTAAAGATGGAGTAACTTCATTCATATCAAATATATTTTGTATTATAACTTGACTTTCCTTACTTAGATAAGAAAGTTCCATTGCTGGTCTAAAAGCAATTCTTTTACTATCAACTAATTCTAATAACTCTGGAATTAAATTTGTTAATTTAACATATTTATTTATAGTCATGTTATTTTCATTATTTATTTCATCTATAAATTCGGCACAATTCAAATTCCAACTTTCTGAACTTACATCTAAAATGATTAGCTTTTTATCAAAATCTTTAATAGCTTCTAATTTCATTTTATAAGAAAAAGCCTTTTCACTTAGTAAAATATTTTCTCTATAAATATTAGAATCTACCATAGCTAATATTGCTTCTTTATCATTCATCTCTTTTACAATACAAGGTAATTTTCTAATATTTAAAATTTCTGCAATATATTTTCTTCTATGCCCATATATAATTTCATAGCATTCATCTTTTTTTCTAACAATTAGTGGTGTTATAATTCCATTAATTACTATACTTTCTAATAGCTGTTTCATTTTTTCATTCATTGATAAATTAAATGGATATTCTGCAAAATTCTTAAGATTTTTAATATCGATGTCTACTAATATATTATAACCATCCTTCAATTATTTGCTATTTCAGTTTTTTTATATCCTCTCCCATAATTTCTAAGTAATCTTTTTCAGCTTGAGTTAAATGGGATTTCATATATTTATCATATTCCATATGTGCTTTTTCTAAGGCTTTTTCATGGGATATTTTTCCTGCACCTTCTAATATTTCTTTATGTGTCATTGTTAAAAATCCATCTAGTTCTTTTTTCCAATCTTTCATTGTCATAGGGTGCATATTTAAAGCATTAATTTCTGCTACATCTAAATAAGCTGATACCATTCTATTTAATAAATCTAATTCTTTTTCTGATAGATAATTTTTTGCGATTTCTGTTTCTGCTCTTGTAGGACTATTTCCTCTAAAATTAGTTAATCCAATATTCTCCTTTTCACTATCTACCCTATTGAAAATCACTTCTGCTGCTGTGTTCCCATGAACTGCATAATGCATCTTGTTTTGAACAGTTTTAAAAAATTCTTTTGTTTTTTCATCTCTTGCATCATAATCAATACTTGTAGCATATATATCTAAAATCTTTCTCCAAAATACTTTTTCTGATGAACGAATATCTCTAATTTTTTCTAATACTTCTTCAAAATATAGTCCACCACCATTATTTTTAAATCTATCTACATTTAAGTTATATCCTTTTATTAGATACTCCTTTATCAATTTATTTGCCCATATTCTAAATTGAGTACCACGAATTGACTTCACACGATATCCAACTGATATAATTAAATCTAAATTGTAAAATTTTGTTTTGTAATTTTTGCCATCTGAGGCAGTTGTCAAGTTTTCCTTGACAACTGAATTTTCATCCAGTTCTTTTTCTTCAAAAATATTTTTTATATGTAAACTTATATTTTGCTTTGTTGTATTAAAAAGTTCTGCCATAGCAGTTTGCGTAAGCCAAACATTTTCATCTTCTAATCTTACTTCTATTTTAACTTGTCCATCATCAGAAGTATAAATTAATATTTTATTATTGTCTTGATTCATAATTTCATTATTCATTAAACTCCTCCTTTCTTCTTTAACTTACTAAATTAATCCAAATTTGTCAAAATCTATCATCTACTATTTCTTTAATTTTATTCATGTCAACATTAGCCTTATAAAAAACTAAACATTGCACTAATCTTTCTACAATAACATACGCCACTACATCTATATCTGAAAATAATATTTCATTTTTCATATTTCCATGAGCTATTCTATTTCCTCTTCTTCTTTAATACAATCCTCTATGAATTTTATAACTTTATCCTTTAAAATTTTATAATTTTCATTTGTATCACTTTTAAACTTTGGAAAATTTATATCAAACCATGATTCAAATGCAGATGAAATATTATGATATTTATTAATCGTAATCTTAAGTTCATCATCTTTATTTAAATTATAATAATTTTTATATGCTTTTTTATTATTAATCGTTAAATATAAATCTTTAAAATGTGTCTCTATTTGTCCATATTTAACACAACTATTAATATCTGGCAAGTCTATTTTATCTTCTTCAGGTAAATAATAGTAAAAATCAAATGTATTTGTAATATCCTTTATTTCATTTTCAATTTTAACTTTCCCACTCGAAATTAATTTAATCTCATTAAATTTTATATGTTCTCTCAAATATAGAAATTTAAATAATTCACTTATTTTTCTATAATATTCAATTACTTCTGCAATACTTTTCTTATTCTCAAAGTTAATTTGCAAATATGATTTTAATACTACTGGCGTATTGGTATTTTTTTCGCTCGTGATAATGTTGAACTAACTCCTACATTGAATTTATCTTTCTCAATTAAAATATCATCATTCTTTAATGTCTTTAGTTTCATATTAATCTCATTTACATCCTCATTTCCCAATTCAATTACTTTTTGAGGATCAAAAAAATTATCAATACATTTTCCATAAAAAATCATTGTTTCAAAGTTGTCGATTTTCGGTAGAGGATTGGTCATATTAGAATTTCCAATTATATATGCAGGTACAAAAGCCTTGTAAATTCCTCCACTTTGTCTTATCAATTTTATATTAATAAAAGTTATTCTGTATCCAGAACTAGTAATTCCTTCTAATAATAAATTATCATCAACAGTTCTTTCTTTTAGTGATTTGAACATACTTTTCCATACCGCTTCTAAATCCTCATCTGGTATTAAAGTTAAAATGTTGTTAATATAATAAAAACCATAATTTTTAGACTCATATTCTATCTTTCCTTCAATTATTTTTTTCACTTTACCTAATTCCTTTTTTCCATAATACCTTTAGTTTCAAATAAAATCTCATTTGAAACTGCTATTTCTATTCCTTTGTTACGGTATTCATTTATTATAAATATATTATCAATTTTAAAAGTATTGTCTTCTAAAATCCTGCCATCAAAAAAACCTATTTTTTCTTTTTTTATTGTAATTATTTTTATATTCTTTGCATTTTCTTTTATATATCTTTCAAATAATTTTGTCTGTATTTCTTCGTTTAATTCTTGCTTATTTTCTTCTGCATATTTTTGCTTTTTAATATTATATATAAACTCTATTTCTTCTTTATTTTCTCTTTTTAGTGGTCTAAAATCGAGATTAGGCATGCAATCTGATAATCTTATTCTTCGTTCTGTATCTCTATTAACTCTATCTATCATCTCTTTATCCTTTTTTTGTCGTGCAAGACTCGACATTTCTTCTGAAAATACACATCCACAATACTTTTGCATATATAGTCCTAGTTCTCTTGCTTTTGTTTGTCCTTCTCTGAAACCTATTCTAAAGTCTCTGTATAAAAATTTTATACCATATTTTTTGGCTATTTCTTCGCCTTGTTTTTTTAATACTTCGTGTTTTTGGTATGGGCTTATAAGTAAAGTTGTTGATATTGTGTCATAACCGATTTTCTTTTGCATATTTTGCTGTTTGCTCTAGTCGCACTCTGTAACAGTAATCTTCACATCTTGTTTGTAAGCTATTTATTACATTTTTACAAAATTCATCTAGTCCATATTCTTCCTCAAATATGACATTTATATTTATGTTTTTGGTATATTCTTTTAATGTATCTCTTCTTGCTTTATATTCCATATATGGGTGTATGTTTGGGTTATACCAGTATATTGTTGGTTCTATTCCTTCTTTTCTTAAAGACTCTATGCAGTATACACTACATGGTGCACAACAAGTATGTAATAATAGTTTCATTTATTTTTAGTTCTCCTTTTCATATATTTTTCCGTTTTTCAGTTTCATATATTATTTTCATATTTTCTTTTTTTATATATTGTTTTATATTTTCATAAGTATTTCTATTTTCAAATGTTACTATATATTTATAGTTTTCTTCTTTTAAATTTTGTATTGCATATTCTCTATCATCATAAAGTATGTTTATATACCCTGTTAATGATTGTATCCATCTTTCTTGTGTTGGGTCTGTTACTAGCAATATATTATTTTCTTTTTGCCAATTACCTTGTATATTATTTTCCATCTCTTTTAATAATTCTAGTTCTTCATTTGTTACAAATGCTGCCCCCTTTGCATTTATCATTGTTTTATTGAAGTCGAATATTTCCATTGTTTTATTTAAGCTATCATCTGGCTCTTGAGATACATATTTTTGATTATAATTTATACATGTTATGAATATTACTAGGTAGATAATTGTATAAATATATACTATGTATTTCCATTTCTCTTCTTTTATATATTTTATCATTCCTTTTGTACTTGAATATATTGTTATTAACCATAATATAAAATAATTTTTGTAAAAGTAGTATTCTGAGCATTTTCCTGTTTTTGTTCCTATATATAGCAGTGACATATATATTAATAATGTTATGAATATTACATTATCGAATGTTAGATTTTTATTTTTAATATTTTTGTATATATAATATATTGTAAATGGTATAAATAATATAAAGTTTGACCATAAATTTTTGTATAGCCATCCTTCTAATGCTATAAAACTTCCTACTTTGCCTAATGTTGGTATAATTAAATATGTTACTCCTATTATTCCTGGTAAAATAAGTGTTATAAGTGTTGATAATACTATTTGTATTTTATCTTTTTCTTTCATATATTTATAAATATAATATATAAATTCTGCTAAATATATAAATGGGCAAAATAGTGAGTATGAGAAAATTAAGCCTAGATTTAATAAAAACATTGTTATTAGTTTATGTCCCATATTTAGCTTTTGCTTTTCTTGTATTATATATATAATTGTTTCTATAAATAATATTCCTAATATTAGATAATGAAAACCTGATATCCATGCATTTAATGGATATCCTATTATATATATTATAGAAAATATTATTGTTATTAATTTTGTATGTGGTTTATCACTTTCTTTTTCTAATAACATATAAAATATTATTCCTGCTAATAAATATACAAATGCTTCAAATACGATATATGCTTTATATAAATTTACTGTACCTATATATGGGTTTAATACTTTGAATATTATTCCTACATTTGTATATGCTCCTGGCATAAATGCTCCTGCTGTTGTATTGTTTGATGTAGCTTTATTTGTAAGACTTTCATTTTCTGAAAATTCCCTTGCTACTTTATAATGTTCTCTTGCATCCATTGATACATAACGAATTTTAGTTACATTTCCAAAGTTGATATTTGTAATTATTGATACAATTGTGGTGAACAATATTATGACTATTATATTTACTTTACTTATTTTATATTTTTGTATTTCCCTTGTTTTTATGATGTTTGCTATTAGTATTATAGATATTATTATATTAATTACTGATAGGCTTAGTAATGTTATTGGTATATTTATTAAGTTCAAAATATAACATACAAAAGTGTTATATGCTAATGTTAAAACTAATGTTATTATAATCGCTTTTGTTATTTCTAGTTTTTTTTCTGATTTTTTTTGCAGTATTACTAATGTAAATAGTATTAGAATTGAAATTGTGTATACTATTGGCATTTTATCCTCCTATTTAAAGACATATGCTTGAAGTAAGAAGTCAGTGACCGAGGTTAGATGTCGGATTTTACTATATCTTCAACTTCTAACTTCTATTTTCTGACTTCTATCTTCTATTTTTTATTCATTATACTCTATTCCTATATGCCTATATGCTAATGGCGTTGCTATTCTTCCTCTTGGTGTTCTTGTTATATATCCTATTTGTATTAGGTATGGTTCATATACATCTTCTAAAGTATCTACTTCTTCTCCTACTGTTGTTGCTAGTGTTTCTAATCCTACTGGTCTTCCTCCGATAGGTTATTATCATTGTTTCTAATATTTTTCTATCTATATTGTCTAATCCTATTTCATCTATTTCTAGCTTATTTAATGCATGTTTTGTTATTTTTAGTGTTATATTTCCATCTCCTAAAACTAGTGCATAGTCTCTTACTCTTTTTAGTAGTCTATTAGCTATTCGTGGTGTTCCTCTTGAACGTCTTGCTATTTCTATGCTTGATGGCTCATCTATTTCTATTTTTAGTATTTTTGCTGATCTTTTTACTATTGTTGATAGGTCTTTTTCTGAATATAATTCTAGTCTATCTACTATTCCAAATCTATCTCTTAATGGTGTTGTTAGTGAACCTGCTTTTGTGGTTGCTCCTATTAGCGTAAATTTTGGTAGGTCTATTCTTATTGATTTTGCTGCTGGCCCTGTTCCTATTACTATGTCTAGCACATAGTCTTCTAATGCTGGGTATAGTATTTCTTCTACACTTTTACTTAACCTATGTATTTCATCTATAAATAGTATATCCCCTTGTGTAAGTGCTGTTAGTATTGCTGCTAAATCTCCTGGTTTTTCTATTGCTGGTCCTGAGGTTATTTTTATGTTTGATTTCATTTCATTTGCTATTATCCCTGCTAATGTTGTTTTTCCTAGCCCTGGTGGTCCATATAATAGAACATGATCAAGTGGCTCTCTTCTTTTTTTGGCAGCCTCTATATATATTTTCATGTTTTCTTTTACTTTGTCTTGTCCTATATATTCGTTTAATAATTGTGGCCTTAGTGTGTTTTCCATTTTTTCTTCTTGTTTGTTTTCTAGTTCTGGACGGATTAGGTTTTCGTTTTCTTCCATTGTTTTTGTTCCTTTTTTTGTTCTTTCTTTGTTTTTGTTCTTTTTTTGCTTTTCTTTTTTTGCTTTTCTTTTTTGCTTTTCTTTTTTGCTTTTCTTTTTTGCTTTTCTTTTTTGCTTTTTTCTGCGTTTTGGTGCGGTTGCTGTGTTGGTTTTCGGCTCCGTTTCCGCATTGGGGACAGTTCCTAATCTAGCTAGATTATTTTTGCTTTTTTACTTGAGGTTATTTTCTATCTTGTTTCCGATTACGAACCGTCCCCAAAGCTACTGTCCCCAATGCTACCTTCCCTAATGCTAGCTATTCGTTTGTTTCTTTTTCTTCGTTGTATTCGTTTACGAAGTATAGGGGTCTATTTTTTGTTTCGTTGAATATTCTTCCTAGGTATTCTCCTACTATTCCGAAATAGCATTATTTGTATTCCTGAGAAGAATAGTATTAGTAGTATTATGGCTTGGAATGCTTGTATTGCTACTTTTAGTGCTATACATTTTGCTATTACATATATAAAGTATATTCCTAGTATTATAAATGTGGGTATTGCTAAATATGTTGATACTCTTAATGGTGATGTTGTGAATGATGTTATTCCATCTATTGCTAAGTCTATTAGCTTTCTATAGTTCCATTTTGTTTTTCCTGCAATACGTGGATCTCTATCATATAGTACTTCTTTTTTATTATATCCTATCCAACTAAACATGCTTTTTGAACATCTTTGTGATTCTCTTAATTTTCTTAGTGCATTTACACATCTTCTATCTAATAGTCTGAAGTCTCCTGTGTCTTTTTGTATTGGTACTCTTGTTAATCCTTGTAATACTTTATAATACATTTTTGATGTAAATTTTTTAAGCCATGTTTCTCCTTCTCTTGATTTTCTTCTTGCATATACATCGTCATACCCTTCTTCCCAATATTTTATTAGTTCTGGTATTATTTCTGGTGGATCTTGAAGATCTGCATCCATAAATATTACAGCATCTCCTTTTGCATAGTCCAAACCTGCTAACATCGCTATTTCTTTTCCAAAATTTCTTGAAAAGTCTACATAGCTTATACGCTTATCTTTTTCTCTTAGCTCTTTTATTATTTTTATTGTTTTGTCTTTACTTCCATCATTTATGAATAGTACTTCAAATTCATATTCTTTTATTTCATTCATTAATTTTTCTAATCTTTCATATAAAAATGGTAGTGATTCTTCTTCATTATATGCTGGAATTATAATACTTATTTTTTTCATATTTTTCTCCTTTTCTAAAAGTTAAATACTAGATATTAAATAATAAATATTAGTTATTATTTATTAAAATATCTATATTTTTAGAATAGTTTGTACCTGCGTTTCATAGAGTAATCTTTTTGTATTGATATATATTAAAATAAAAATTAACTGCCGACAGCCCTTTGAGGCGTGGGAATGCCTATAAGCTTGGAGGCTTTGATTTTTATTTTAATTTATATTAATATGAAAAGATGGCTTATTTAACACTATACGTTTCTAACTCTCTATATTATTTTATTTCCTATATTATATATATTTATTAGCTTTATTGCAAGCATAATTTGTATTTTTAAAACATTTGTGCTATAATATATTTAATTATCTGTTGACTTAATTTTCATAAGGAGGTTCCTATGAGAGTTTCTAACCTTTATGCTTGTGCAAGCACTTATTTGTATAAACCTACTGTTAAAGCTTCTGTTAATTCTTCTAAACAAAATAAAAGAAAAGTGGAACCTGTAAGTGGTAGCCACACAGGCAGAAGTTATCGCAATACCAGTGGAACTAAAGCAAGTTTTGCAAGCCACATTGACATTTGTATTTAAAAGAAGAAGCCCTAGACTATTATTTTAGTCCAAGGCTTCTTCTTTTAATTCTATTTTATTTTCTTCAATTTGTATTTTGTATAATGTGTTTTCTTTTAATTTTATTTCATTTTTAAATTCATCATTTATGGCTTTATTTAGTTTCTCATCTGAATTTACAATGTATATATATGAAATATTTTCTTCTAATATTTTTGCTTTTATTTTTGCTACATTTTGTTCTTTAACATTGTTATATATTTTTACACTATGGTTTGGATATAAATAATATTTTATCATCCAATTATATATATTTGTTTTTTCATTTTGTGAAATACTTATTATTTCTGCTTCTTCTTCTATTTTATTATTTATTTTGTTTGCTGGTATTCTACCATTATTGCAATATTCTATAGATTGTATATTATATATTCCTGATGTTATACTTACATTTGCTATTGATTGCAATGGTGTAAATGCTATTATTATACTAAGTAATATACAAAAATTTATTTTTCTATCATTTTTTTCTTCCATGTTTTTTATACTAATTGTTACTATGAAATATATCATCCCTAATAGAAATGTTGGCAAATATCTATTTAGTCCATTATGTCCTAGCATTTCTTCAGTTGAAAATTTTAGTATATATGATAGTTGTAATAATATTATATAAATTACCAGTCCTACAATTAATGATATTACTGTATTTGCAAATTTTGTTTTTTCTTTATCTTTTATAACATATTTGTATACTATTAATGTACTTATCGCTATTATTGCTATAACTCCATATATTGACATTCTTACTGGTGCTATTGTTGCTATTGCTGAATATATCTTTGGTATTAGGTCATTGTTTGAGTCTGCTGTATCATGATTTTCTTCATAATATCCAAATGTTGTAGTTAGTATACTTTTTAATGTATATGTTATTGGTTGTCCTTCTGTTCTACTTGAATCTTCTCCTCGTATTCCTTTATTATATTTATTATTTATTTTTGTGAATATCTTCCATGATGTAAATATCATAACTACTGTAATTATTAATATAATAATATTTCTAAACTCTTTTGATTTAAAGAATTTTTTTATATTTTCTTTTTTATTACATTTATTGTTTAATAGCTCTATTAGTATATACATTCCTATTATAATTCCACTAATACAAAATCCAATTGGTTTTGTTATTGTAGTAACTGCTAATATTAATGCTACTGAAAATATTTTAAATTTATTGTTTTTTTCTGTATAAAGCATATATATACTATACCCTATTATTAAACCTAACAATGCATCTGGATATGCTGATTCATAAAATATTAAGTTTGCTAAAATTGCTGGTACACATATTATAGCTATTGATATGACTGTATTTATAAATTTTGTATTTTTATTTCTATCAAATAATGGTATTAATAGTGAAAAACCAAAAATTTGCACTGCAAATGCTTCTATTCCTTGTGCATATTCCCCTATTATTTTCATAAAGAAATATTCTAATAAGTTTATTGATGGTGGATATAGTGCTTCAAAACCTTTACTTATACAATCTGTATAATATATTACTTTTGTATTAAAACTTCTGTAAAAATAATGATCATAGTCTACTAGGTTTTTATTATATGTTGTTATCATTAATATAAAAAATATTATATTAAAAAATATAAATCCTGGTGTTAATATTTTTTCTTTTAGTTTGTTTTTATTGTTTATAATTGTGTATAATCCTAAAATTATATTTATCCCTGCAATTATCCATACCCCATATTTTAGTATTTCAAATATTCCAAATATATATAATGCTATTATTATAATTGCTATATTGGGAGCTATACACTTTTCTATTTTTTTGTTTGCTTTATTTGCTATAAATATACTTCCTGATATTATTACTAAATATAATAATATATATCTTAATAAAACTGTTAATATTTGCATTTTTGCTCCTTACTTTAACCAATCTGGATTATTTATATACCAGTCTATTGTTTTTATTATTCCATCTTCAAATTTTGTTTTTGGAAGCCAGCCTAATTGTGTACTTATTTTTGTTGGATCTATTGCATATCTAAAGTCATGACCTTTTCTATCTTCTACATAATTTATTAAGCTTTCTGGTTTATTTAAATGTTTTAATATTAACTTGACTATTTCTATATTTCTTTTTTCATTATGTCCTCCTACATTATATCTTTCTCCATCTTTTCCTTTATGGAATACTATGTCTATTGCTTCACAATGGTCTTCTACATATAGCCAATCTCTAACATTCATTCCTGTTCCATATACTGGAAGTTTTTCATCATTTAATGCTAACTTTATCATATGTGGTATTAGTTTTTCATTGTGTTGATATGGGCCATAATTGTTTGAACAGTTTGTAATATTTACATTCATTTTAAATGTTTCATGATATGCTTTTACTAATAAATCTGAACTTGCTTTTGATGCTGAATATGGACTACTTGGCTTTATTGGTGAGTTTTCTGTAAAGTAACCTTCTTCTCCTAATGCTCCATATACTTCATCTGTTGATATATGCATAAATTTATTTGGTGAACCTTCTCCCCATTTTCTTTTAGCTACTTCTAAAAGTGTGTGTGTCCCAAGTACATTCGTCTGTGTGAATATAAATGGTGTTTTTATACTATTATCTACATGGCTTTCTGCTGCAAAATGAATTACTCCATTTATGTCATATTTATCAAAAATTTCAGTCATTTTGTCAAAGTCACATATATCTGCTTGTTCGAATTTTATTTTGTCTTTTACTTTTATTAAATTTTCTAAGTTTCCAGCATATGTTAGTTTATCTACTACAATTACATTATATTCTGGATGTTTTTCTACAAAGTATTCTGCAAAATTTGCTCCTATAAAACCTGCTGCTCCTGTTACTAAAATATTTCTTTCCATATTTTTTCCTCCATTATAAATTTTTAAATAAATCTGTTTTGCTTAATTCTTTTAGTGATGGCCATAATGCATCTTTTTCTGATGTTATTAAGTCTTCTTTTTTTAGTTCTCCCATTGGCCATTTAATGTTTACATCTGGATCATCATATTTAAGTCCACCTTCTGCTGAATGATTATATATATCATCACATTTATATGTAAATTCTGCTTCATCTGATAATACTAAGAAGCCATGTGCAAATCCTCTTGGTATCATAAACATTTTTTTGTTTTCTTCTGATATTACAATTCCTTCCCATTTTCCATATGTTTTGCTTCCTGGCCTTAGGTCTACTGCTACATCAAATACTTCTCCTTTTATACATCTAACTAATTTTGCTTGTGTATTTTCTTTTTGAAAGTGTAATCCTCTTAATACTCCTTTTTTTGATTTTGATTGATTATCTTGTACAAATTTATAGTCTAATCCAATCTCTTTAAAATCTGCTTCGCTGTATGTCTCCATAAAATACCCTCTATTATCTCCAAATACAGTTGGTTCTATTATACATACACCTTCTATTGATGTATCAATTCTTTTAAATTTTCCCATATTTTTTCTCCTTTAATATTTGTCTTCTGCCAACTCTTTTAAGTATACTCCATATTCTGTTTTCATAAATTTTTCTGCCAAGTTTAGTAATTGTTCCTTATTTATCCAACCATTTTTATATGCAATTTCCTCTGGGCAACATACTTGCATTCCTTGCCTTTTTTCTATAGTTTGTACAAAACTTGCTGTTTCTAATAAGGCATCATGTGTTCCTGTATCAAACCATGTCATTCCTCTACCTAATTTCTCTACTTTTAATTTTCCTTTTTTCATATATTCTTCATTAACTGATGTTATTTCTAATTCTCCTCTTGCTGATGGTTTTATTGTTTTGGCTATTTGTATAACATCATTTGTATAAAAGTATAGTCCTGGTACTGCATAATTAGATTTTGGTATTTCTGGTTTTTCTTCTATTGATACTGCATGCCCATCTTGATTAATTTCTACAACTCCATATGCTGTTGGGTCTTTTACTAAATACCCAAATATTGTTGCCTCATCTTCTCTAGCACTTGCTCTTTTTAGTACTTCTGCTAAATGCTCTCCATAGAACATGTTGTCTCCTAATATCATAGTAACATTATCTTCACCTATAAATTCTTCGCCTATTATAAATGCTTCTGCTAGTCCATTTGGTTTTTCTTGAATTTTATATTCAAAATGCATACCCCATTTTGAACCATCTCCTAATAATGCCTCAAATGTAATTATATCTCTTGGTGTTGAAATTATTAATACTTCTTTTATTCCCGCTTCCATTAATACTGATAGCGGATAATATATCATTGGTTTATCATATACTGGCATTATCTGCTTAGATATAGCAAGTGTTAATGGGTATAACCTTGTTGCACTTCCTCCTGCTAATATTATCCCTTTTCTATTTTTCATACTTCTACTCCTTGTATTTTATTTTACGTAATCATAATATCATTAATAATTTATTTTTTCAAGTATCCTTCTACCTTAATTTATAACCTTTAAAATTTAAATTAATAAAATTTTAATAAATTAATATATATTTTTTAATTTTTTTGTTATATAATGGATCTAACAAAACAAAGGAGGAAAATTTTATGAAATTTGTTAGAAGATTGTTATTATTTATTTTAGTAATTGTAATTATTGTTTCTTCTTTTATTATTTTTAATGGATATAATATGTATAAAGATGCTATTAACGAAATTAGTTTAGATAAAAAAGTTTCTAATATTAGAAATGATGTTGATTTTGTTTCAATAGTTGATGTTCCTAAATATTACTCTAATGCAATAATTGCTGTTGAAGACCATAGGTTTAAAGAGCATGGAGCTATTGATATAATTTCTATTGGAAGGGCTATTATTTCAAATCTACAAGCAAAAGAACTAAATGAAGGTGGTAGTACTATAACTCAACAAGTTGCTAAAAATTTATATTTTATTACTGAAAAAAACTTTGTATATAGAAAAATTGCTGAAATATTTTTATCATTTGACTTAGAAAATAATTATTCTAAAGATGAGATATTAGAATTATATTTTAATACTATTTATTTTGGTGATGGATATTATGGTGTTAAACAAGCTGCTAAAGGATATTATAAAAAAGAACCTAAAGATTTAAGTTTATATGAAGCAACAATGCTTGCAGGAATTCCAAATGCACCTTCTGTTTATGCTCCTACAGTTAACCCCGATTTGGCTAAAAGTAGGCAAGGTAAGGTAATTCGTTCTATGGTTGAGTATGAATATTTGAGTCAGGAAGAGGCTAACAAAATAGAGCATAACTAAAAGATATGCTCTATTTTGTTTTACTATTCTTCCTTTTTATTGAAAGGACATTTTTTTGGCTTTTGATTCCAATATCTTCCGAATTCATTCGAAGTTATATTTGTATCTGGATTTAATAGACAAACTCTTTCTCTTTCTGATATTCTTTGGTATTCATTTGGTTTAAATGTTCCTCCAAATATTTTTTCTATATCACTATTTGTCATTCCGAATCTGCATTCATAGCAATCCTTAACTTTACCTGTAAATGAAATATTTACATTAAAAGAATATACATTATAATATATTGTATTGTCATCCAAGTCTTGTTTTTTTTGAATTTTTCCTTCTCTTAATAAATCTTCCAAAATGTCTTCAAATTTCTTATCATTAACTTTTAATGTTCCATTATAGTCCCGTACAAAAATATCATATAATTCTAATAATGTAATTCCCTGTTTTTTGTCAAGAATTTCTACTATAATTTTTTTCACGTCATTAATACACATATTATGCCCTCCCTAACAAATTATTGTTTACAAGTTTTATTTACCATAATCATATTAATATATATCAAATTTTACTTCATATTGCAATAATTACTAAAAAATACAGTAATATTTTTTATATTTAAATAGTTTTTTATTTATGTTAATTTTATTTTTCTAACCATTTTTTATATTCTTCTATTATCTTTTCAGCTTGTTTTTCTGGGTTTCCTTCAGTTGTATCTAATACTAAGTCATAATTTGATAAATCTGCTTTTTTTACATTATATAGTTTATAATATCTTTCGTTTTCTAAATTATATCTTGTTATTAAGTCTTGTTTTTGTTCTTCTATTGTTCTAAAATTTTCTGTTGCTTTCCTTTTTTCGTCATTAAAGGCTCTTTTTGCTGCTTCATCTATATTTACTGTTAAGTATACTTTAAATGATTCTGGTACTGCATACCAGCCAAGTCTTGCATCTATTACAAATTCTTCATGTGCTTTTGCATATTCTGTAGCACTATTTTCTATTGCATGGTCTATTTCTGGATGTTTTTCTACATATTTATTAAAACTTGTTACATCCATATTATGCTCTTTTGCTAATTTTCTAAAGTATTCTCCATTTTTATATATTCCATAATTTAATTTTTCTGTTATTATTTTTGCTATTACACTTTTTCCACTTGCTAATTCTCCAGTTATTGATATAATTTTTTTCTTTTCCATAAATACTCCTTTTAATATATTATTAAAGGGCATAATTCGGTAAATTATTATAGGCATTCCTTACCGATTAAGCCCCTAAATATTTTTTATATATTATTTTCAAAATATTTTTATTTTATTCATCTCCATTTTCTATTTTTACTTTTCCTTCTGCTATTTCATTTGCTGCTATTGTTACAGGTGCTTGTTCATCTACTTTTGTTAGTTTTTCTTTTCCTTCTGCTATTTGTCTTGCTCTTTTTGATGTTGCTATTACTAGTCTGAATTTGCTATCTGATTTTTCTAATAATTCTGCTGTTGTTGGTTTTACCATCATTTTTTATCACTCTCCTTTTCTATTCTTCTATATCCTCTTTATCAAATCTTGCTGCTACTGTTTCAGGTTGTAGTGCGGATAAAACAATATGTCCTGAATCCATTATTATAACAGCTCGTGTTCTTCTTCCGTATGTGGCATCTATTGCATTTTTATTATCTTTTGCATCTCCAATTATTCTTTTTATTGGTGCAGATTCTGGGCTTACTATTGCAACTATTCTATTAGATGATACTATATTTCCAAACCCAATGTTGATAAGCCTCATATTTTACCTCCTTATATGTATTTGCTATTCTATGTTTTGTATTTGTTCTCTTATATCTTCTAGTCCTATTTTTACTTCTATAACTAAGTTTGTTATATCTAAACTTCCTGACTTTGAGCCTGTTGTATTTATTTCTCTGTTCATTTCTTGTATTAAAAAGTCTATTTTCTTGCCTATTGGTTTCTCTTCATTAATCATTTGTTTATATTGATTAATATGACTTCTTAATCTTGTTATTTCTTCCTCTATAGAACACTTATCTGCATATATAACAACTTCTGCCATTAGTCTTGCTTCATCTACTACATCTGTTCTTAATATTTCTTTTATTCTTTCTTCTAATTTTACTACATATTCTTGTACAAGTCCAGTAGAATATGAAGAAATTTTTTCGACTTGCTTTTCTATTGTGTCTATTCTTTTTATTAAATCCTCTTTTATCTTATTTCCTTCTACCTCTCTCATTGATATAAAATTTGAAATAGCTTGTTTTACACATTCTAATAGTTCTTTTTCTATATTGTCTTCTACTTCTTCATCTATATCCTTTAATGTTAATATATCTGGTAATTTTACTATTTCTGCTAATGGTATATCCATTTTTAAATTATTTTCTGTAGCTATTTTATTAAATTCATCGATATATTTTTTTACTAATTCTTTATTTACTATTACTTCTTTTCCTTCATCACTGTAATTTTCAAATGTAATAAATACATCTACCTTTCCTCTTGATATATTAGATTTTATTTCTTTTTTTATTTTATTTTCTAAATAGCTTAAAGTTCGTGGTAGCTTTATTGATATATCACTATATTTATAATTTACACTTTTTATTTC
>CAMXOP010000005.1 GCA_947245665.1 uncultured Clostridiaceae bacterium | reverse complement strand
TTAGATACAGCAGGTGTTAAAGACAGAATGCAAGCTAGATCTAAATATGGAGCAAAAAGACCTAAAAAATAAAATTTAGGTAAAATTCAAAATTATATCAATAATAAATATTGATTTAGTGCATATAAGAAGATATTAATTGGAAGTTGGAGATTGGAAGTTAAAAGCTAAAAAATAAATTTTTATATTAACCAAAATCTCAGGAACTTAAATTTAAAATATATATTATACGCACTGTACGGGAAGAATTACTTTCCGAGTAACTTTAGATATTTTATATAAATATCAACAAATCTAGGATGGAATGGAAACAAGATAGTATAGAAGAGAGATTAAAAATAAATCTAACTTCCAACTTCTAACCTCCAACATCCAAACAGAAAAGGAGTGAAGAATAGTGCCAAGAAGAGGATATGTAGCAAAAAGAGAAGTAATAGCAGATCCAATGTACAATAGCAAACTTGTTACAAAACTAATAAACAATGTTATGCTAGATGGTAAAAAAACAGTTGCTCAAAAAATAGTATATGATGCATTTGATATCATAAAAGAAAAAGAGCAAAGAGATGCTTTAGAAATATTTGAAGAAGCTCTTAACAATGTAATGCCAGTTCTTGAAGTAAAAGCAAGAAGAGTTGGTGGAGCAACATACCAAGTACCATTAGAAATAAGACCAGAAAGAAGACAAACTTTAGGGTTAAGATGGCTAGTTACTTATGCTAGAAACAGACATGAAAAAACAATGGCTGAAAAATTAGCAGGAGAAATAATGGACGCTTTAGCTGGAAACGGTGGAGCATTCAAGAAGAAAGAAGACATGCACAGAATGGCAGAAGCAAACAAAGCTTTCGCACATTACAAATGGTAGAATAATAGCAAGAGGATAGCTTTGGGGACGGTTCATAATCGGAAACAAGATAGAGAAGAATATCAAGTGAAAAAATGAAATAATCTAGCTAGATTAGGAACTGTCCCCAATGCGGAAACAATGCTAAAATTTAAATAATAGAAGTACCCCGCGAGGGATGTATATTATCCTTAAAGGATTTACCATACGGAAAGATGCATCCTAAGTCAGGAACTAAAAGAAGATAGAGGAGGAAAAACCAAATGGCTGGAAGAGAGTTTCCTTTAGAGAGAACAAGAAATATAGGAATCATGGCCCATATAGATGCTGGAAAAACTACTACTACAGAAAGAATTCTATTCTATACAGGTAGAACTCATAAAATAGGAGAAGTTCACGAAGGTGCAGCAACAATGGACTGGATGGTTCAAGAACAAGAAAGAGGTATAACAATTACTTCAGCTGCAACAACATGTAAATGGATGGACAACAGAATAAACATCATAGATACTCCAGGACACGTTGACTTCACAGTAGAAGTTGAAAGATCTTTAAGAGTACTAGATGGTTCTGTACTAGTTCTAGCAGCAAGAAGTGGTGTACAACCACAATCAGAAACAGTTTGGAGACAAGCTGATAAATACAAAGTACCAAGAATGGCATATGTAAATAAAATGGATATGACAGGTGCAGATTTCTACGGATGCGTTGAGCAAATGAAAGAAAGATTAAATGCAAATGCAGTTCCAATCGAATTGCCAATCGGTAGCGAAGACAATTTCCAAGGAATTGTTGACTTAGTAAGTATGAGAGCTTTTATTCATAAAGATGATTTAGGAAGAGAAATTGAAGAAACAGATATTCCTGAAGATTTAAAAGAAAAAGCAGAAGAATACAGAGCAGCAATGGTAGAAGCAGCAGCAGAACAAGATGATGAATTAATGATGAAATACTTAGATGAAGGTGAATTAACACCAGAAGAAATAAGAGCAGGTCTAAGAAAAGGAACAATAGATAACACAATAGTTCCAGTAACATGTGGTTCATCATATAAAAACAAAGGTGTACAAGAATTACTAAATTCAATAGTATACTATATGCCATCACCACTAGACATACCAAATATTAAAGGTGTAGACGATAGCGGTAATGAAGTAGAAAGAGTAACATCTGATACAGAACCTTTCTCAGCATTAGCATTCAAAATAGCAACAGACCCATTTGTTGGAAAACTTTGTTTCTTTAGAGTATATTCAGGAACATTAGAATCTGGATCTACAATATTAAATGCAAACAAGAGCAAAAAAGATAGAATGGGAAGAATACTATTAATGCATGCTAACCACAGAGAAGATATAGACAAAGTATATGCAGGAGATATAGCTGCAGCAGTTGGATTAAAAGAAGTATCAACAGGAGATACACTTTGTGACCCAGCACATCCAGTTATATTAGAATCAATGGAATTCCCAGAGCCAGTTATTGATATAGCTATAGAACCAAAAGACAAAGCAAATAGCGAAAAAATGGGCGTAGCTTTAGCTAAACTAGCAGAAGAAGATCCAACATTCAAAACACATACAGATCATGAAACAGGTCAAACAATAATCGCTGGTATGGGTGAACTTCACCTAGATATCATCGTAGACAGATTAAAGAGAGAATTTAAAGTTGAATGTACAGTTGGAAAACCACAAGTTTCTTATAAAGAAACAATAAGAAATAAAGTAAAAGTACAAGGTAAATTTGCTCGTCAATCAGGTGGACGTGGACAATATGGAGATGTATGGATAGAATTAGAACCATTAGAGCCAGGAACAGGAGTTCAATTCGAAAGCCAAATCGTTGGTGGAGCAGTTCCAAAAGAATATATAAAACCAACAGAAGAAGGTATTAGAGAAGCTGCTGAATCAGGAATTCTAGCTGGATATCCAGTTATAGACTTCAAGGCAACATTAGTAGATGGTTCATACCATGAAGTTGACTCATCAGAAATGGCATTCAAAATAGCAGGATCAATGGCATTCAAAGAAGGATGTCGTCAAGCAAAATCAGTACTATTAGAGCCAATAATGAGAGTAGAAGTAACAGTTCCAGAAGAATACATGGGAGATGTTATAGGAGATATAAACTCAAGACGTGGAAGAATGGAAGGAATGGAAGCACGTAGTGGAAGCCAAATAATTCGTGGATTTATACCACTATCAGAAATGTTTGGATATGCAACAGACTTACGTTCAAGAACACAAGGAAGAGGAACATACGCAATGGAACCAAGCCATTATGAAGAAGTTCCAAAATCAGTACTTGAAGCAATAGTAGCATCAAGAGCAAAGAAGGATTAATTTATAAATATTAAAAAATGTAAATTTTATGTAGGGGCGTGGCCTTGCGTCCGCCCATGCTACAATGAAATATCTTGAATAATAAACATTATTAATATATGCCTTCTGGGGAAAATGCAGACTTAAAGCACCTGCCCCTACAATATTAAATATAATAACAAAAAGTATTTAATATTTATAAAATAATTTAAAAGACTTGCATTTTTTTTAAATATGTTATAAAATGCAAGTGCATAAAATTAGTTATTAATTTTAAAAAAATAAAATAAATGAAAAGAAAAAAGGAGGAAAATTTCAAATGGCAAAGGAAAAATTTGAAAGAACAAAACCACATATTAACATTGGTACAATCGGACACGTTGACCATGGTAAAACAACAACAACAGCAGCTATTACTAAATACTTAGGATTTTTAGGAAAAGCTAAATATGAAGCATATGATGCAATTGATAGTGCTCCAGAAGAAAAAGCTAGAGGAATCACAATCAACACAGCTCACGTAGAATATGAAACAGATAATAGACATTATGCACACGTTGACTGCCCAGGACATGCTGACTACGTTAAAAACATGATTACAGGTGCAGCACAAATGGATGGTGCTATACTAGTTGTTTCAGCAGCTGATGGCCCAATGCCACAAACAAGAGAACATATACTACTTGCAAGACAAGTTGGTGTTAAATATATCGTAGTATACCTAAACAAATGTGATATGGTTGATGATCCAGAATTATTAGAATTAGTAGAAATGGAAGTTAGAGACTTATTATCAGAATATGGTTTCCCAGGAGACGAAATTCCAATTATAAAAGGATCTTCATTAAACGTTCTAGAATCTACATCAACAGATTCAAATGCACCAGAATATGCATGTATGAAAGAATTAATGGAAGCAGTTGATAGCTATATTCCAACACCAGAAAGACCAGTAGATCAACCATTCTTAATGCCAGTAGAAGACGTATTCACAATTACAGGACGTGGAACAGTTGCTACAGGTAGAGTAGAAAGAGGAATTGTTAAAGTTCAAGACGAAGTTGAAATAGTTGGTATCAGACCAGTTAACAAGAGTGTTGTTACAGGTGTTGAAATGTTCAGAAAATTATTAGACCAAGCAGAAGCTGGAGACAATATAGGTGTATTATTAAGAGGTATAGATAGAAAAGACATCGAAAGAGGTCAAGTTTTAGCAAAACCAGGAACAATACATCCACACACAAAATTCACATCACAAGTATACGTTCTAACAAAAGAAGAAGGTGGACGTCATACACCATTCTTCGATGGATATAGACCACAATTCTATTTCAGAACAACAGACGTTACAGGTGTTATCAAATTACCTGCTGGAACAGAAATGGTTATGCCAGGAGATAACGTAGATATGGAAATCGAATTAATCACTCCAATCGCTATCGAAAAAGGACTAAGATTCGCTATCCGTGAAGGTGGTAGAACAGTAGGTTCAGGTGTCGTAGCTGATATCAAAGAGTAATTATAGATAAATCAAAAAGGAAAGAATTGGACGCATCCAAAACTTTCCTTTTTTAATTGATTAAAAAAAATAGGAGGAAAGAATTGGACGCATCCAAAACTTTCCTTTTTTTAATTGATTTAAAAAAATAAACTAAAAAATAGAAGGAAAGTTTTGGAATCACCCAATTCTTTCCTCTTGATTTTAAAGATACTCTTACTATTTTAAATAATAAGATATGAATCCAAAAAAGCACCTAATAATAGCCAATAAATCGAATCATAGAATAATCTTCATATTTTATTTGGCTGATGTTTCTTTTTTGATGTTGTTTAAGGAAACTTTAGTATATTCAGGATATTCGGTGTTTGGACTTAAAGGCATTCCGGCAGAAGCACATCCTGAACAGAAAAAGTTTTGACACTTGGAATGTAAAAAAACACAAGGATAATCACAAAAATATCCTTTTGCATTCGTTTTAGCCATATAAAACCTCCTATTAGGTGAAAGAACTATAAAGCTAGTTCAATTAAACAGTTAATGTTTAAATTATAACAAATTTTATGTAAAATGTAAAGCACATTGATAAAATTTTATGTAATTTATATTACAAAATTTGTTGACTTTTACGGAAATAAAGTATATACTGAGGTGGTAATAGAATATCTACAAAAGGAGAAAATATTTTATGAAATTAGTAAAAAACGTACTTACAATTTTAGCACTAATTGTAGCAATATTAATAATAATTTCTTCACATATTAATGCTAAAACACTAACTGTAAATACAGATACACTAAAGCTAAGGAAAGAAGCATCTACAGAATCTACAATATTAGAATTATTAAATTATGGTGAAAAATTAGAATATATTGAAGAAGCTGGAGATTGGTATAAAGTAAAAATAAAAGGAATTACAGGATTTGTACATAAAGACTATGTAAAAGTAAAAGAAGAAAATAACAATACAAATAATGTAGAAGAAAATACAATTAGTATCAAAAACAATACAGAAACTAATAACGTTACAAATACTATAGAGACAAATACAATATCAAACAATACAGTAACTAACAATACTAAAAACAATGAAGAAATTTCGGAAGGAGAAGGACAAGAAAATACACTTCAAACAAGTTCAGAATTAACTCCTACAGAAATAAAAGAAAAGAAAGTTTCTAAAGATAGCAATATATATATATTACCTTTAATAAATGCAAATATTATACAAAACATAAAAGGTAATAGCAATGTTACAATTATATCGAAAACAAATGGCTGGGCATATGTAGAAACAGATGAAGTATTAGGCTGGATTAGACAAGATGTATTAATTGATTCCACTGTAGTTTCAGATGATACAGAAATTACTAAACCTAATGATAATAATTCACAAAATGAGGAAGAACAAATTACATCTGACACAAAAATAGCAGAGAAAACAATGTATATAAATAACACATCAGTGTATGTAAGAAAAGGACCTAGTACAGAGCATGAAGTAGTAGATTCACTAATACTAAATAATGCAGTAAAAGTAGTAGCAGAAAATGGAGATTGGTATAAAGTAGAAGTAGCAGGAAAAACAGGATATATAGCAAAAAGGCTATTGTCTGATAAACAAGTAGCTACAACATCAAGGGGTGAAACAAATAGAGAGGAAGAAAAAAATACACAACAAAATGCTACTCAAAATAATCAACCAGCCAATATATCAAAAGGCCAACAAGTCGTAGAGTATGCAAAAAAATATTTAGGTTGTAAGTATGTATATGGAGCTTCAGGACCAAATACATTTGATTGTTCAGGTTTTACAATGTATGTACTAAAAAACTTTGGAGTAAAACTAAGCCATTCAGCAACAGCACAATCAAGAGTTGGAACACATATAGCAAAAGAGAATTTACAGCCAGGGGATTTAGTATTTTTCACAGACTATGAGACAGGAAGTGGAATAGGGCATTGTGGAATTTATATAGGAGATGGAAACTTCATACATGCGTCATCAGGAACAGGCTATTGCGTAAAAATATCAACACTAACATCAGGAAGTTACTTAAAAAGATATGAGACAGCAAGAAGAGTAATACAATAATATAATTAATAAACAATAAAGGTTTAATAATGAATAATTAAAAATGGGGGCAATCAGAATAAGGAGAAAAAATATGACAATATTTATGATAATGGTTGCATATATGTTAGGAATAATATGGGGGCTATATATAAAAAATATAGTTCCTTTAATTTTATTAATAATCACAATAATATTAATTAAAAAAGTAAGAAAATTAAAAAACTTAAACAGATACATAAAAATATTAATTCCAAATAGAAAGCTAATTTTAATATTAATAATATTTATATTAAGTTTCACATATATATCACTTCTTGAAAGATCCGTTGAAACAAAATATAAAAACATACAAGGAGAAGTAAAAGTACAAGCAATAGTTATAAGTAATATTAATAAAAAAGAATATAAGGATACATGTACAATAAAAGTAAAAAACATAAATGGAAATAAAAAATATAATGGGACATTGCTCTTATCTATAAAAAACAATAAAAATAAGCTCGAATATGGTGATAAAATTACTTTCATAGGTCAATATAAAAAGCCAACATCTCAAAGAAATAATGGTGGATTTGATTACAAACAATATTTAAAAACTAAAAAAATATATGGAATTATAGAAACAAATAAAATAGAAAAAATAGAAAAATTTGAGTATAATAAATTATTAATTTTTATAAATAAAATAAATTCTAAAATAACAAATAATGCAAATCAAATTTTAACAAAAGAGCAAGCAAATCTATTTACAGGAATTTTAATAGGAAATAAAGAAAAATTAACTAATGAAATTGAAGAAAGTTTTAGAAATAGTAATTTATCACACATGTTAGCAGTATCAGGAGCACATGTAGCATATGTAATTTTAGGAATAACATTTATATTAAAAATAATTAAAACTAATAAAAGATTTTCAAAAATAGTAACTATAATTTTACTAATTTTATTTATATTTTTAACTGGAGGAACTGCCTCAGTTACTAGAGCTTGTATAATGGCTATATATATAATTGCTCGGAAGTTTAATATATAGAAAACCTAATATTATAGCAAGTATAAGTATTTCACTATTAGTAATACTAATCATAAATCCATATAAAATTTTAGATGTAGGAATGCAACTTTCATATGGAGGAACATTAGGAATTATTTTGTTTAACAAAATCTTAGAAGAAAAAATAAAATTACCTACATTAAAAATAACAAATAAATTTAGAACTACTATAAAGCAAATGATGATAGTAAGTATATCAGCAAACTTAATAATATTTCCAATAGTAGCTATGCACTACAATACAATATCATTAACATTTTTTATATCAAATATATTAGCAGGTCCAATTTTAGGAATTATAATAATATTAGGTTTTATAACAATTTTTATATCGTTTATATCAATACAAATTTCAAAAATACCAGCAATAGTATTATCAATATTTATACAATTACTTATACAAATAGCAAATTTCACTAGTGGTTTGCCACTCTCAAAAATATATGTAAAAACTCCAAGTATATTTGCAGTAATTTTATACTATATAATTTTAAGCATTGTAATATATCTAATAAAATATAGGAACACAACTTGTTTTTGTATAAAAAATCAACAGAATACAGAAAAAATAATAGAAAACAATGAAACAAATTTTTATAGAATAACAAAGCAAAAAAGATTTGAAAGAATAATATTAAATAAATTAGAGAATAAGGAATTACAAAAAAATATAATTGTAGTAATTTTAATAATAATAATACTTTTTCAATTAGTAAAATTACTACCTTCAACTTTAAAAATATATTTTATAGATGTAGGGCAAGGCGATTGTACACTAATTATAACACCAAATCATAAAACAATATTAATAGATGGGGGAGGAAATGAAACAAATGACAATTATGATATAGGGAAGAATACATTAATACCATATTTATTAGATAGAGGAATAACAAAATTAGATTATATTTTCATATCACACTTTGATTTTGACCATGTCCGGACGGGATATTAACAGTAATAGAAGAACTAAAAGTAAAGAATGTAATTATAGCAAAACAGGGGAAAGAATCAGCAAACTATAATAAATTTTTAAAACTTGCAAAAGAGGAGAATATAAGAGTACATATAGCAAAATTAAATAATAAAATCAAAATAGAAAAAAATATAGATATAGAAATATTATGGCCACAAGAGACACTAATAGCAAGTAACATATTAAACAACAACTCGCTAGTAATGAAACTAAACTATAATAATTTTACTATGTTATTTACAGGAGATATAGAAAAAATAGCAGAAGAAGAAATAGTAAATAAATATATAAAAACAAATAAACTACATAGTAAAATATTAAAAATAGCACACCATGGCTCGAAAACCTCAAGTATACAGGAATTTCTAGAGTTAGTAAAACCACAAATAGCTCTAATAGGAGTAGGTGAAAATAACAACTTTGGACACCCAAGTGATGATGTATTAAAAAGATTAGAAAATTTGCGGATGTAGAATATACAGAACAGACGAAATGGGAGAAATTTCAATTGTTATAAATAGCAATGGGCGAATGAAGATTAAAGAATTTATACAACAAAATAAAATTTAATATTTAAAAAATAAAATTGTATAAATTTAACAAGAACTTATCATACTAATATAAGAATAAAAATTAGAAATTAGAGTTTAAATATCTAACCGCCAATTTCTAATTTCTGAAAAAGGAATGATAGTATGAGAAAAGGATATTTAATTAGTATTATAGGAATACTAATATTTGCCATATTAGTAACAATTGGAGTTATAATATATAAAAATACAAATTCGAATCTACAACAAGAAGAGAATCAAAAAAATATTATAGAAAAAAATCAAATAGAAGAAAATATAATACAAAGTAATATGGACCTAGTAACAACCACAAGTGAACAAGAGAAGGTATCTCCCAATAGTATGTTTATATTTAAGGTTTACTACAAAAAATGTGAACATATAACAGTTGAAAAAGAAAAAGTAGCTGAAGTAATGGTAAATAAAACAAGAGAAGACCTAGAAGGTATATATAAAGATTGGAATATAGTGACATTTAGAAATGACGAAGTACTATTCTATAAAGAAGAAGAAGGAATTTGTAAAGAACATTATATATTAAAAGAGCTAGATAATCATATAGCAATATATATATTAGATGAAAATGAAAAAGAAACCTTAAAAGAAAAAACAGCAATATTAACAAATTATTTACCAGAAGAAGATATTAATAGACTAAAACAAGGTATACGAGTAGATGGAAGAGATAAGCTAAATAAAACATTAGAAGACTATGAATAAGAATAAAAAGAAAGATTTGGGAAAGATTGAAAAAAATTAGGAAAGATTTGGACACGTCTAAATCTTTCCTAATTTTTCTCAATCTTTACTTTTATTCATCTACTTTTCTTCTATTTTCAAATTTTCTTTTTTCAAATAACCTTGTTTATAAAAAGTTATATAATACATTACTAAAGAAAATACAGTTGCAATTAATGCCAAGTAATAAATATATATATCAAACTGAGGAACGAAGCTAAATGTATCTTCTGGAAGTAAAGATGTTGCATTTACATATTTTATAATAAAAGAAGATACTATTGCTAAATAAAATAATACAGTTGCAAGTTTTCCATACCATCTACTTGATACTACAAGTTCTTTTCCATAAAGGAAAGAGGCACCTGCTATCATAACAAATTCTTTTATAAATACAATTAGTAAAATCCACATAGGAATAATATCTTTTAAAGCAAAAGTAACCAATATGGCTATTTGTGTTGTTTTGTCAGCTAGTGGGTCTATTAATTTCCCAAAGTTAGTTATAAAATTAAATCTTCTTGCTATAAAACCATCTAATACATCAGTAAGACCTGATAGTGTTAAAAATATAAATGCTTCTATATAATTCTCATTTACTATGCTTAAAACAATAAAAGGTATTAATATAAATCTTAAAATTGTTAATGCATTTGGTATATGTCTACACCAGTTTTTTATTTTCTTCATAAGTTCCTCCTATTAGATAAATAACTATCTATTCTACAATTATTGTTGTGTTTATTTATAAATGGCACAGTAGCATGTACCCATACGAAAATAATGTATAAAATCAATTTTTTATAACTTTTAAACTGTAGGGGCATGGGGCAACCGTGCCTTCTTATTTTTATATATTAAATTTTAATTTATCATCTTCAAGATCAACATTTATACACTCACCATTTTTAAGTTCACCCTTTAAAATCATATCAGAAAGCTCATCTTCTATATATCTTTGAATAGCTCTCCTTAGAGGCCTTGCACCATACTTCAAATCAGTTCCTTTTTGTAAAAGTAAATTTTTAGCTTCAGCAGTCATAGTCATTGTTATATTTTTATTAGCTAAAGCTTTAGATGTATCTTCTAACATTAAATCAACTATTTGTAGTAGCTCATCATTATTTAATGGGTTAAATACAACAATTTCATCTACCCTATTTAAAAACTCAGGTCTAAAAGTATCTTTTAAAGCATCTAATATTTTATTTTTATTTGCAATTGATGTTCCACCAAAACCAATTGAATTAGTATTTAAGTTAGAACCAGCATTTGAAGTCATTATTATAATAGTATTTTCAAAACTTACAGTATTTCCTTGGTTGTCAGTTAACCTTCCATCATCTAAAACTTGAAGTAGAACATTAAATACATCAGGGTGGGCTTTTTCAATTTCGTCAAGTAGTACAATAGAATAAGGGTTTCGCTTAACCTTTTCAGTTAATTGACCAGCATCATCATAACCTACATATCCTGGAGGTGACCCTATTAACTTTGAAGTAGAGTGGCTTTCCATATATTCTGACATATCTACTCTTATAATAGCATTTTCATTTCCAAACATTTCAAAAGCTAAACTTTTAGCGAGTTCAGTTTTACCAACACCTGTAGGCCCAACAAATATAAAAGAAGGTGGTCTTTTTGTACTTTTAAGTCCAGCTCTATTTCTTCTAATTGCACGAGATACACTTTCTAAAGCTTCTTGTTGACCAATAACTCTTTTATGAAGATTTTGTTCTAAATTTAATAATTTTATAGTTTCTTCTTCTGTTATCTTAGTAACAGGTATTTTAGTCCAATGCTCAATTACTTCTGCAATATCTTGAATAGTTAAATCTTTTAATTTAAGCTGACTATTTATTTTTTCTATTTTCTCTATTAAAGAACATTCTTTAGCCTTTAATTCGGCTGCTTTTTTATAATCTTCAGTTGAATCTGCTCCAGCAGCTTCTTCTTTTTCTTCTTGAACTTTTACAAGTTCATTTTTTAATACTTCTAATTCATATAAATCTTTATTATTTAAATTAATTCTTGAACATGCTTCATCTAATATATCTATTGCTTTATCTGGTAAAAATCTATCGTGAATATATTTTTCAGACATTATTACAGTTTGTCTAATTACATCTGTAGAAATTTTTACTTTATGAAAATCCTCATAATATTTTTTTACACCTTCAAGAATATCAATAGAATCAGTAATAGAAGGTTCTTCAACAATAACAGGCTGAAATCTCCTTTCTAAAGCACTATCTTTTTCAATATATTTTCTATATTCTTTTAAAGTAGTAGTACCAATTAATTGAATTTCACCATTAGAAAGAGAAGGTTTTAAAATATTTGCAGCATTCATAGAATGTTCACCATCACCAGCACCTATAATATTGTGAATTTCATCAATAACTAAAATAATATTACCTAAAGATTTACATTCATCAATAATAGATTTCATTCTTGCTTCAAATTGGCCTCTAAATTGTGTACCAGCTATAACAGCAGTCATATCAAGTAAATAAACCTCTTTATTTAAAAGTTTTGCAGGAACTTTACCGCTGAGCAATTTTAATAGCTAAACCTTGAGCAATAGCTGTTTTACCAACACCAGGTTCACCAATTAAACAAGGGTTATTTTTAGAACGTCTATTTAAAATTTGTACAATTCTTTGAATTTCCCTATTTCTACCAACTACATCATCAATTTCATTATTCTTAGCCTTAAAAGTTAAATTTGTTCCGAAAGTATCTAAAGCTTTCTTCTTTTTATCTTTAGGTTTTTGATTAACTTTAACCTTCTTTTTGTTAGAAGAATTAGAAGGTTCAGTTTCTTCAGAATTATTTTTCATTCCAAACATATTCGAAAAAATAGAGCCTAAAGGAACTGCACCATTAGAAAGTTCAGCATTATCATCAAATCCATTAGGACCTTCTTCTACATTAATAATTGAATCTAAATCTATATTATCAGACATATCTTTAAACATAGTTTCTATCTGATTTGCCATATCTTTCATATCTTCTTCAGATAAGTTAGCTTGTTTTGTTAATGCTTCTAAAGGGTTAATGCCTTTTTGTTTAGCACAATCATAACATAAGCCTTCAGTAGCAAAACTTTTATCTGGAAGCTGCTTATTTATAAAAATAACAGCTGTATTTTTATTACATATTGAACATAACATATTTTGAAAATACTCCTTTATTTAAAATTTAACAAGTATATCATACACTAAAAGAAGAAAATAGTCAATTAAAAAACAACAAATGCTAAGAGTTTAACTGGAAATAATTACTATTACAGTTTTAAAAATATTAAAAAATAAAAGTAATAAATTAAAAAAGTAAATTCCATTTCTAATATATATTAATAGAAGTTAACTTTACACGAAAATTCAGTAAAATAATTTTCTATGAAAATAAAAAATATATTGAAATGGAAGAGTGCTAATGCTATAATACAAGTAGTAAGAAAAAGAATAGGAGTTTTATCATATGAAAAAAAGAAATATAATGTATATTGTAATAAGTATAATATGTATAATTGCAATAGTAATAGCAGTGTATTATCAAATATTTGCAAAAAAAGTTATAGATGAAAGTGCAGTAAATGAAATTGCAAATACAATAGTTGATGATAGCCAAAAGGCAGATAATCCAGAAGACTTATTACAAGAATTTAATAAACTATTCACCAATAATTTAAATAAGCAAAAATTTGGCACAATGGGAGTAACAAAAGTAGAAGGATATGAAGAACAAGATGTTATATATACTGCATATGACATACAAGAAGAAAAAGATGGACAATATAGTATAGATATAAAGCTACCAGTGTTCAATATTATAGGAGATGTACCAACAGAATTTAATGGAATAACACAATCAATATTTGCAGATAAAGTAAATAGCATATTTGCAGGACCTAAGCAATACACAATATATGATGTAAAATATACAGCATATTTAAATGAAAATATATTATCATTAGCCATAAAATCAACATTAAAAGAAGGAAATAGTGCACAAAGAATAATAGTACAAACATATAATTATGATATAGAAACAGGAAAAAAAGTAACATTAAATGAAATATTAGAAAAAAATGAAATAGACAAAAAAGAAGTAAATAAAAAAATAGAAAATCAAGTGAAAGAAGCAAGTAAGCAAGCACAAGCAATATCAGAAGCAACAGGGCAAATAGTATATAAAAGAGATGTAAACAATGCCATGTATATAACAGACAACGTAAGCAATTTTCTAGTAGGAAAAGATGGACAAATATATATAATATATGCATATGGAAATAACAAAATAACATCAGAAATAGATATAATAAAATTATAAACTAAAAGGGACGCCCCTTTTTCAAAAATTTTTGCTAAAAGGGACACTCCTTCTACAAAATAAAAGGTAGAGCTATAAGATATTTTTAAAAAGAGTTTCACAACTGACAATAATATTGTCAAATAGCTTCACACCATTGACACAATTTAAAAGTAAAGGATGTAAAAAGATGCCAAAAAAACTATTAATTACAGAAAAGCCCTCAGTAGCTATGCAGTTCAGCAAGGCACTTAAAATAAATACTACTAGAAAAGATGGGTATTTGGAATCAGATGAATGGATAATAACTTGGTGTGTTGGTCATTTAGTAACAATGTCATATCCTGAAAAATATGATGAAAAGCTAAAACTTTGGAGACTAGACACACTTCCTTTTATGCCTAAAGAATGGAAATATGAAATTATACCAGCAGTAGAAAGACAATTTAATATAGTAAAAGGATTGCTACAAAGAGAAGATATAACAGAAATTTATAATGCAGGTGACTCAGGGCGTGAAGGGGAATACATACAAAGACTTGTATTTATGATGGCAAATCCAAATCCAAAAGCTAAAATAAGAAGAGTATGGATAGATTCGCAGACAGAAGAAGAAATATTAAGAGGAATAAAAGAAGCAAAAGATTCTACTGAATATGATAGTCTATCAGATTCAGCTTATTTAAGAGCAAAAGAAGATTATTTAATAGGAATTAATTTTTCAAGATTACTTTCTATAATATATGGAAGGAGTATTGCAAAAAAGATAAATGAAGATAGAACATCAATTTCAGTAGGCCGTGTAATGACATGTGTACTTGGAATGATAGTATTGCGTGAAAGAGAAATTAGAAACTTTGTAAAAACACCTTTTTACAAAATAGTAGGACAATTTGGAGAAGAGGGGAAAAGCTTTAAGGCTGAATGGAAAGTATGCGAAACTTCAAAAATGTATGAAAGCCCTAAATTATATAATGAAACAGGTTTCAAAAAAGAAGTTGATAGCAAAGAATTTATAATATCACTTCAAGGAAAAAAAGCAGTTATAGAAGAAATAAAAAAATCAAAACAAAAGGAAAATGCACCTTTATTATTTAACTTAGCAGAACTTCAAAATGAGTGTAGTAAAAGGTTTAAAATAAAGCCAGATGAAACACTTGAAATTATACAAAATTTATATGAGCAAAAGTTAGTTACATACCCAAGAACAGATGCAAGAGTACTTTCAACAGCAGTAGCAAAAGAAATTAAGAAAAATTTAAATGGGTTAGCCAGAGGCTTTAAAGATGAAGAAGTTCAAGGATTTATAAATAAGATGGTAGAACAAAAATATTCCACAAATTTAGAAAAAACAAAATATGTAAATGATAGTAAAATAACAGACCATTATGCAATAATTCCAACAGGGCAAGGTTTTGAAAGTTATGAAAAATTAAAAGACTTACACAAACAAATATATAAACTAATAGTAAAAAGGTTTTTAGCAATATTTTATCCACCAGCAGAATATAACAAAATATCAGTAAGTATTGATGTAGAAAAGGAGAAATTTTCAGTAAGTGGTAAGGTATGTACAGCATTAGGATATTTAGAAATATTAAAGCCTATAAAAAAAGAAAATGAAGAGAAGAAATCCACAAACCAAGAAGAAAATGTGGATAATACAAAACAAGAAGGAAAAGAACAAGAAAATAATTTAGATATTTTAATAAATTTAAAAAAAGGACAAGAAATAGGAATTCAAAATTATGAAATAAAAGAATCTGAAACTACACCACCTACTAGATACAACTCAGGCTCAATAATACTAGCAATGGAAAACGCAGGAAAACTAATAGAAGATGAAGAACTAAGAGAACAAATAAAAGGAGCAGGAATAGGAACAAGTGCAACAAGAGGAGAAATAATAAAAAAACTAGAAAAAATAAATTACATAGCTATAAATACAAAAACACAAATAGTAACTCCAACAATAAAAGGTGAAGCGATTTATGACGTAGTATATTCATCAATGCCAGATATGCTAAATCCAAAACTAACAGCAAGTTGGGAAAAAGGCTTAGAAATGGTAGCAAATAAAGAAATAAAATCAGAAGAGTTTATGGAGAAACTAGAAAAGTATATTAATAGTAAGTTTGATAAGTTAGTAGTGAAATATTAATATAAAAATTAGTTGACATATAGTACATATGGAACAAATGAGATAAGAGGGGAAGAGTTTTCAAAATTAACAAAAAAGATACAATCAATATTAATACTAATATGATATATAAGAGATAAAAAATATGGAAAAAAGAAAGATTTGGAAGGTTTTAGACACGTTCCAAATCTTTCTCTTTTAAACCATAGTTCCACCATTCACATGAATAACTTGACCAGTAACATATCTAGAGTCATCACTTGCTAAATATAAATAAGCAGGAGCAAGTTCAAAAGGTTGACCAGCTCTTTTTAAAGGGACATCAGTTCCAAACACTTCTACTTCCTTAGCAGAAAAACTAGCAGGAATTAAAGGTGTCCAAATAGGGCCGTGGAGCAACGGCATTTACACGTATTTTTTGATCTGCAAGGGAAAGTGCAAGTGATTTAGTAAATACTGTAATAGCACCTTTAGTACTAGAATAATCAATTAATGTTTTATGTCCTTCAAAGGCAGTTACAGAAGTAGTATTAATAATACTACTATTAGTTTTTAAATGAGGAAGAATAGCTTTTGTAAGATAAAAAAAAGAGAATATATTAGTTTCAAAAGTAGTTTTTAATTGTTCAGCAGTAATATCTAAAATACTGTTTTGTGGGTATTGAACACCAGCATTATTTACTAAAATATCAATTTTGCCAAAAGTTTTTATTGTATTTTCAATAATATATGTTGAAAATTCTTCTTTTCTTAAATCTCCTTCAATTAAAATACAGCGTCTTCCAAGAGTTTCAATGTAGTTTTTAGTATATTCAGCATCTTTCTTTTCGTTCAAATATACAATAACTATGTCTGCTCCTTCTTTAGCAAATAAAACTGAAACAGCTCTACCAATTCCACTATCACCACCAGTAATAATAGCAACTTTTCCATATAATTTGTTACTAGGAACATAAGAAGGATCTTCAAAAATAGGAAGCGGGTTCATTTCATATTCCATTCCAGGCTGTACATTTTGGTGCTGTGTAGGAAAAGTAAGAGGTGTTCTAACATTTTCATCTTTATAACCAACATAGGGGTATTCTGGGTACATGTAATCTCTCCTTTTCTGTAATTTGTTGATAATAGTAGTATATGAAAAAAGTTTTTAAATATACTATTGATATTTTGTTAATGAAGTTATATTTTGACAGTTGAGCAAAATTATGATATATTTAATATAAAGAGTAAATTACTCTAATTTTGAATAACAGGAGGAAAAAGGACATGATTAAAACTTCAATGATGGTGATACCTGATTCTATCAAACAGTGGAATCTTTACAAGAATAAAGGATCAAAAGAGGAGGAATGGGTAAAGAGAGTTGTCAGTGAGGCATTTGTAGAAGTAAATAATAATCCACAAAAATATGCTAAACCGTTTGAAATTATGATACCATGCAAAGAAAAGTCAAAATCAACAATTGAAGAATGGAAATATTTCGCTGAAAATGTAGGCGGTCACATTGCAGATTGGGTTGAATTAGCATTATCATGGGCACAAATGGTTGATAATGGAGTAAGTTGGGACGCTATTTGTAAAGCCCCTGATACCGAATATTATCATAGGTTAGTTATATGGAAAGATGGTCGAGTTAGGCGTATCGGTGGTTCTACTTATTGCCATGATACTAATACTGTTTCTTGTATTTGCAACAATGGCTATAGTCCTGATGATACAACTTTTGCAGTACCATACATTGTAAGGAAGGGAAGTATCCAATGGCCAGATGAATTTATAGCTGAATAAAGGAAAATATGGGGGATGAAACTTTAATAAGTGGCATCCCCTATATTTAAATTAAGTTAAAACTGACTAACATACAAGTATTATAATTTGTTTATAAACACAGATGGATGAGAAAATTTTATTATTATAAAAGATAAATTAGGAATTATTTAAGAAAATTAAATTTGAAAAATATTATTACAAATTTAAATAAAAAATGTTATAATAAGTAAAAAATAAAAGTAGGTGTAAAAAATGAAATTAGGTCTAGCTTTAGCAGGTGGAGGCGTAAAAGGTGCAGCACATATTGGTGTTATTAAGGCATTAGAGGAAAATGGAATAGAAATAGATGCTGTAGCAGGTACAAGTATTGGAAGTATTGTAGCTTCTTTATATGCAATGGGGTATTCTACAGAGAAAATGCTTGAAATATTTAAATTTTTTTCAAAAGAAATAATGAAAACAAATGCTAAGCATTTTGCAGGAAACTTAAAGACTTCTAAAAGACTATTAGGTTATGGAATTTTATCTGGTGAAAATACAGAGATAGCTGTTAGAGAATGTGCGAAGGAAAAAGGGATTAAAGATTTAAAAGATATTAAACTTCCAATAGCAATTCCAACTGTTGATATAGTAAAAAGCAAAAAATATGTATTTACAAATAGACAGATAGAAGGAGACTATTATATTAATGAAGCACAGATAGCAAAAGCAGTAAGAGCAAGCTCAAGCTATCCACGGAGTATTTGCACCTTGTGAATATTTAGGACATAAATTTGTAGATGGAGGAATATTAGATAATGTACCAGCAGGGGAAGTACGAAAGTTAGGAGTAGATAAAGTGCTAACAATAAAGTTTTCAGCAGGGTTAGAATATGAGCCTAAAAATATATATGAAGTAGCATTCAAATCAATAGACATTCTATTTGAAGCAAGGTCAGAAGAAGCAGTAAGAGAAAGTGATTTTGTAATAGACTTAGACTTATCAGAAGCAAGTGTATTTAATACAAAAAAGATTGACTATTGTTATAATGTGGGATATATAACAACACTTACTAAAATAAGTAAAATTAAAAAAATGTTAGAGAAATAAAATCGAAGAAATAAAAAGCTTCGATTTTATTTTTCGGTACATCATAATAGTTATTTTTCACCAACTTTTTACATTCAACATAATATATAGCAAAATATAAAAAATAAAAAGTAAAAAGAAAGGGGAAATAAAAATGCTTAGTTACATAATAGAAGGTGGAAAAAGATTACAAGGTATAGTTCCAATTTCAGGTTCAAAAAATGCTTCACTTCCAATAATAGCAGGAAGTATATTAAGTGGAAGAACCACAAAACTATATAATGTACCTAATATTCATGATACACAAATAACTTTAAAAATTTTAGGCCTTTTGGGTTGCAAAGTAAAAAAAAGTAATGGTAAAATAGAAATTAATTCAAGGGAAATGAAAAAAACAGAAATACCTGAAGATTTAATGAGGCAAATGCGCTCAACAGTAATAATGGCTGGAGCAATAATAGGAAGATTTAAAGAAGCAACATTTTCATATCCAGGAGGTTGTGACATTGGAGCAAGACCAATAGATCTACACTTGAAAGCTTTTAAAAAATTAGGAATAAATATTGAAGAAAATGCTGGATTTATTAGGTGTAGTTGTGATAAAATAATAGGAGCAGATATACACTTAGATTTTCCAAGTGTAGGTGCAACAGAAAATATAATACTTGCAACTGTTCTAGCAGAAGGAATTACAACAATTTCAAATGCAGCAATGGAGCCAGAAATAGAAGACTTGGCAAAATTTTTAAATAAAATGGGAGCCAAAATAGAAGGTGCAGGAACAAACCAAATAAAGATAACAGGTGTAAAACAACTAAAAGATGTAGGCTATAAAATAATGCCAGATAGAATAGAAACAGGAACATACCTTTGCATGGCGGCAGCAACCAATGGAAAAATAGAACTAATAAATACTAATTATGAACATATTACACCAATAATAGATAAACTAACAGAAATGCGGAGCAAAAATAGAAACTGGAGATAATAATATAGTAATAGATGCAAGCAAAAGATTAAAAGCTGTAGATATAAAAACAATGCCATATCCAGGTTTTCCTACAGATATGCAATCAATATTTGGTACAGTATTAACAACAGCAAAAGGGACATCTATTATAGTAGAAAATATTTTTGAAAATAGATATAAGTATATGAATGAACTAAAAAGAATGGGAGCAAAAATCACAATAGAAGGAAAAACAGCAGTTATAAAAGGAGTTAGAAGACTAAATAGCGCCCCAGTTAATAGTACAGACTTACGAGGAGGAGCAGCATTAGTTACAGCAGCATTAGGGGCAAAAGGAATTACAACAGTGCAAAATATAGAATATATATTAAGAGGATATGAAAAATTAGATATAAAACTACAAAACTTAGGGGCAAATATATTTATAAAAAATACCTAAAGAAAAAGGAGAAAAAAGTGGTGAAAAAAGCAAAAGAGGTAGAAATAAATTTATATAATTTCAATGCACATGATGAACAAAGTAAAAAGAATGTTAAAAATAAGAAAAAAACTAAAAAAAAGAAAAAAGTAAATAGTGAAAAAAATAAAACAGCAGATACAAAATTTAATTTTAATAATGAAATAGTAATAGGAATTCCAAAAGAAGAAACTAAAAAACTAAATAATAAAAATGTTAACAAAAAGAAAATAAAAAAGGAAACTTCTAAAGTAAAAAAGAAAAAAGTAAAAAAAGTTATTTCAGAAAAAGAAAGAGAAAAAATAAAAAAGAAAAGAATAAAAAAAATGAGAATTATAAAATACACATTTTTATTAGTGTGTATAGTATCTGCAATAATAGCAACAGCTATGTCACCACTTTTTAATATAAAACAAATAAATATTCAAGGAAATAACAAAATAACAAATGAAGAAATTATAAGTTTATCACAAATTAAAATAGATGAAAATACTTATAAAACAAACATACACAAAGCACAACACAAAATATTAGAAAATCCGTATATTAATGATGTAAAAATAAAAAGGAAAATACCAGATAAAATAGTAATTATAATAGAAGAAAGAAAACCAACATATATGTTAGAATATGGAAGTGGATATGTATATATAAGTAATCAAGGGTATATATTAGAAATATCATCACAAAAATTAGAAGTTCCAATAATTCAGGGAACAGAAACAATAGCTGAAGAATTTATACCAGGAAATAGACTATGTATAAATGACCTAGAAAAAATGTCTATAGTAATAAAAATAATGGAAGTAGCAGCAAATAATGATATAGCAAATTTAATAACTAGAATAGATATACAAAATGACCAAAATTACAAATTAGTATTCGAAAGTGAACAAAAAGTAGCAAATTTAGGAAATGGAGTAGATTTAAGTACAAAAATATTAAATATAAAGTCAATATTAGAAAAAGAAAAAGGAGTATCAGGAGAGATTTTTGTAGATATGGATTTAAAAACAAATAATCCAATATTTAGACAAAACGTGTAAAGGAAGTGAAAAATATGAATAGAAATAAAATATCTATAATATTAGGAATAGTATGTTTAATACTATCAATAGCTATAGTAGTGCAAATAAAAACAATAAAAGGGACAAGTTCTACAGTAGCAAAAAGCTTTTCAGAAGATAGCTTAAGAGATGAAGTATTAAAATGGAAAGAAAAATATGATAATGAGACAAGAAATGTAGAAAATGCAGAAAAAGAATTAATAAAAATAAGGGAAGAGATAACCAAGAATGATACAACAGCATCATCAAAAGAAGAAGAAATAACATTAAATAATAACTTATTGGGTTTTACAAATTTAGAAGGAAAAGGAATAGAACTTACAGTAAAAGATGATCCAAATGCTACAAGAGAAACAATATCAGTAGTTGATGATATATCAAACCATATAGTACATGATGGAGACCTAAGAAGAATAGTAAATGAACTAAAAAATGCAGGAGCAGAAGCAATAAGTATAAATGATCAAAGAATAGTAACAACTACAGCCATAACATGTATAGGAAATGTAATAAAAATAAATGACGAAAAAGTAAGCTCTCCATTTGTAATAAAAGCAATAGGCTTTCCAGAAAGACTAGAAACAGCTTTAAATAGAGGAGGAGGCTACTTAGATTGGTTAAATGATGATGGAATAGTAACTTCAATAAGAAAACTAGATAATGTAAAGATTACAAAATATACAGGAGTTATATCTTCTAAATATATGAAATAGAGGTGAATATATTGAAAAAAGAAAAAATAGTTATGTCAGTAACAATAGCAGCTGTCTGTATACTATTAGTAGCAGTAATGTCTGCACAATTTAGAACAGTAGAAGAAACAGATATTACTGGAATAGAAACAGCAAGGGAAGAAGAATTAAGAACAATGATAGCTAGTTGGAAAACAAAATATGAAGAAACATCACAAAAACTAGAAGAAACAAATCAAAAAATAAATGAATATAAACAAAAAGAGACATCAAATGAAGAAATGACAATATTACTAGATAAAGAGTTACTTCAAACAAACATGTTAGTTGGAAAAACAGATGTTACAGGAGAAGGAATAATAATAACTCTAACAGATAATGAAAATGTAGAAATAGAAGATAGAGACTTACTAAATTTAATAAACGAATTAAAATTAGCAGGAGCAGAAGCAATTTCAATTAATGATAAAAGAATAGTAAATATGACAGATATAGTAGTAGTAAATGATACAATACTAATAAATGAAGAAAGAGTAACATCACCATATACAGTAAAGGTAATAGGAAATCAAAAATATTTATCAAGTGCACTTAGCCTAAAAAATAGTGGGTACATAGATAAATACACAAGTTTAGGAAAAACAATAAATATGACACTAGAAAAAAATATAAAAATATTAGCATATAACAGTGGTAATAACCTTATGGAATTTAAATATGCAAAGGAGGCAGAAGAACAATGATATTTATAGCAATTATAATAGGGTGTATAATAGGGGCATTAATAGGTATAAACATACCAACAATACCATACACATATTCAGGATATTTAGCAATAGCAATAATAGCAGCATTAGACTCAGTATTTGGAGGAATAACATCAACATTGAAAAGAAACTTTGACATGAAAATATTTATATCAGGTTTTTTTGTAAATGCAATTTTAGCAATAGCACTAACATACTTAGGTGAAAAACTAAATGTAGATATATACCTAGCAGCCGTAATAGTATTTGTAGGAAGAATGTTTAATAATTTAGGAACAATACGTAGATACTATGTAGAAAAGCTAACAAGCAAAAAAATAATAGCAAAAGCAGAAGCAACAATAAAGCAAGCAAATGAAGAGAAATAGAAAAAGTTAAAACCAAACTGTAGGGGAGAGCAGTGCGCCTATAGAATTCTAGGAAATTATTTAAATACGATATTAGAGATTTAAAATAAGCCACATTATGGATATATATATATGAAAATCAATAGAAAAAGTTATATTAATTTACATAAGAAAACAAAATGAAACATTATTACAAAAAGATTACGATAATATTACAAAAATATAACATTTCCTATTGACTTTTTTTGCAAAATATAATATTCTATGTAATAAATAAAACTAATAAAAAAGATGGAGGAATTACTTTGGCTATAGGTGATATTATTGTAGGTATTGACATCGGAACTTCTAAAGTTAGTTTAGTAGTTGGAGAAGTCAATAACTTTAATCAAATTGAAGTAATTTGCAATACTACATATAAATGTGATGGAATAAAGAAGACAAAAATAATAGATGAAGATGAAGTAGCACTATCAATATCAAAAGTGATAGAAGAAGCACAAAAAGAAACAGACCTAAAAATAAATTCTTCATATGTAACAGTTCCAGGAAAATATATAACAATAGTACAAAATAGTATTGTAAAAGAAGCAAAAGATAAATATGCAGGAATATCAGTAAAAGACGTTACATCTGGAATAATGCAAGCAAAAGATGTAGAAATACCAGAAGGAAAAGTAATGATTGATATTGTAACAGATAAATTTATACTAGAAGATAGAAAAGTAGTAACAGATCCAGTAGGAAATCTAAGTTCACACTTCACATTAAATGCACAAGTCATATTAGCAGATAAAGACTATATAAAACAATTATCAAACATATTCAGAAAAGCAGGGATAGAAATTGATGGATTTGTTGCAACAACACTTGCAGAAAGAAACTTAATGTTAGATAATAATGAACTATCAGACAATATAATGTTGCTAGATATTGGAGCAGGGAATACAGAAATAGGAGTATTTGAATCAAATGGATATATATATACAAATACAATACCATTAGGAGGAAAAAATATAACATCAGATATCTCATTAGTACTAAATATATCAGAAGAAGAAGCAGAAAAATTAAAAAAGCAATATGGTTTAGCAATGAAATCATACATTGATAATGACAATGAAATAATACTAAACACATATAAAGGAGATAGTAAAACAAAAGCAATAAAGAGTTCAGAGCTAATAGAAATAATAGAAGCAAGAATAGAAGAAATATTTGCATTAGTAAATAAAGATATTACAGCACAAGGAATAAAACAAAGAATAAACAATGTAGTAATAACAGGACAAGGAATAGCAAATATAAACAAAAGTGATGTAGCAGGAAAAGTAATACTAAATATACCAGTAAAAGTAGCAACAGGAAGACTAATAAGTACAGTAAGGCCAGACTACAGAACATCATATTCTTTAGTAAGATACATAGCAGCAAGACCATTTGCAAAATCAGTTTCAAGTAGTATAGACTCAAATTCAAAAGAAAGCATATTACAAACAATATTTGAAAGAATAAAAGAATTTTTCTATTCATAAATAGAAGAAATAATAAAAAATTAAGAGGAGGAAAAACAATGTACGTAGATGGGGCAGAAGAAAATATAATGTTAGATGGAACAGCAACAATAAAAGTAATAGGTGTTGGAGGAGCAGGAAACAATGCTGTAAATAGAATGGTAGATTCAGGAATAAAAGGAGTAGAATTCATATCAATAAATACAGATAGACAAGCACTACTATTATCAAAAGCAGGTTCAAAAATCCAAATAGGTGAAAAAATAACAAGAGGATTAGGAGCAGGAGCAAACCCAGATATAGGAGCACAAGCAGCAGAAGAAAGTAAATCAGAAATACAAGAAGCATTAAGAGGTGCAGACATGGTATTTGTTACAGCCGGAATGGGTGGAGGAACAGGAACAGGAGCAGCACCAATAGTAGCAGCATGTGCAAAAGAGATGGGAATACTAACAATAGGAGTTGTAACAAAGCCATTCACATTTGAAGGAAAAAAACGTCTATCACAAGCAGATAGAGGAGTAGAAAGCTTAAAAGGAAAAGTAGATACATTAGTAGTAATACCAAACGACAAACTATTACAAATAATAGATAGAAAAACATCAATAGTAGAAGCGTTCAAAATGGCAGATGATGTATTAAGACAAGGTGTACAAGGTATATCAGACTTAATAGCAGTACCAGGATTAGTAAACTTAGACTTTGCAGACGTAAAAACAATAATGTTAAATACAGGAATAGCACATATGGGAATAGGTAGAGCATCAGGAGAAAGTAGAGCAGAAGACGCAGCAAAACAAGCAGTACAAAATCCACTACTAGAAAGCTCAATAGAAGGAGCAAGAGGAGTAATTATAAACATTACAGGAGGAGCAAACTTAGGATTACATGAAGTAAATACAGCAGCAGAACTAGTACAAAGAAGTGTAGACCCAGAAGCAAATATCATATTTGGTGCAGTAATAGATGAAAGCTTAGATGATGATATAGTAATAACAGTAATAGCAACAGGATTCGAAAAACAAGCAGGAACAGTAACAGCATCAAATGTAAGTAGTATAGTAGATAGAGCATGGGGAGAAAAAATAAATTCAATACCAGCACCAGTAGATAACACAACAACATCAAATGACTTAGACATACCATCATTTTTAAGAAACAAAAATAAAGGAATAAAATAAAACATAAATAAAATGTCATGAGATAAGATAAAAAACAAAAATAAATAAAAAAATAAAAGAAATAATCTAAAAATGTATAAAAAATTAGATTATTTCTTTTTTTCACCTCCAAGAAATGACACAAAAATCAAACAAAAAGTAGTAACATATAAAAGAACTTGGAAATTTTAGGGACGGGGCAAAAAATTTCCAACCTGTGGATAACTTTAGGAAAGATTTGGGACGCATCGAAAACTTTCCTCTTAAAATAAATTTTATAATAATAGTATAAAAAACAAAAGGAAAGTTTTTGACGCGTCCCAAATTTTTCTTCAAAAGGAGTTTGAAATGACTATTTACCTAGATGTTGTATTAATAGAAAACTTATGTATGAATTATATAATATTATTTTCAACAGGATATATATTGAAAATAAAGTTAAATCATATAAGACTAATACTATCAGCATTATTAGGAGGAACATATGCAATATTAGCATATACACAAATATTGCAAGTATATTCAAATATACTAATGAAAATAGTACTTTCAATTGTTATGGTATATATTGCATATAATCCTAGAAATGTAAAATTGCTTGCAAAGCAAATGATAATTTTTTATTTAATATCGTTTGTATTTGGGGGATGTGCATTTGCGTTATTGTATTTTATAAAACCACAAGACATATTAATGAAAGATGGAGTCCTTATAGGAACATATCCACTAAAAATAGCATTATTAGGAGGAATAGTAGGTTTTACGATAACAGTAATTGCATTTAAGAGTGTAAAATATAGATTAAGAAAAAATGATATGTTCTGTGAAATATCTATATTTTTTGGAGAAAAAAGTACAACAGCAAAAGCAATGTTAGACACAGGAAATATGCTAAAAGACCCAATAACAAGAATGCCTGTAATAGTAGTAGAAAAAGATATATTATATAAAATTATTCCATATAAAATATTAGATAATTTAGAAAAGATAATAGGAGGTGATGACTTAAGTGAAATATATGAACAAGAGAGCATAGAGTACATATCAAAATTTAGAGTAATACCATTTACATCATTAGGAAAGCAAAATGGATTGCTCTTAGGATTTAAAGCAAGTAAAGTAATAACTTATATAGATGCAAATGAAGAAGAATTGAAAAATGTAATAATAGGAATATATGATAAAAAATTAAGTAAAAAAGATAAATATAATGCTCTACTAGGACTAGAAATATTAGAAGGGAGTAAGGAAAATGAATTTATTACAAGTGCTAGTAAATAGTATTAATACAATATACACAAAATTTTTAGATAATGATGAAATAGAAAATATGCCAATATACTATATTGGAGGGAGTAGTAACTTACCACCACCACTTACGCCAGAGGAAGAAGAAACTCTACTTTCTGAACTAGCCGAAGGAAAGATAGAAACAAGGCAAAAATTAGTAGAAAGGAACTTGAGGTTAGTAGTATATATAGCAAAAAAGTTTGAAAACACAGGAGTAGGATTAGAAGACTTAATATCAATAGGAACAATAGGACTAATGAAAGGAGTAAATACATTCAATACAGACAAAAAAATAAAATTAGCTACATATGCTTCAAGATGTATAGAAAACGAAATATTAATGTATTTAAGAAGAAGTAACAGAATAAAAGGAGAAGTATCAATAGATGAACCATTAAATCAAGATGGTGATGGAAACGAACTATTGTTATCAGATATTTTAGGAACGGAACCAGACATAACCTCAAGAAGAATAGAAGATGAAGTAGATAAACAGCTTCTAAAGGCGTCAATAGAAAAACTAAATAGCAGAGAAAGAAATATAATGGAATTAAGATTTGGTTTCATAAGTGGAGACGAAAAAACTCAAAAAGAAGTAGCAGACATGCTTCGGAATATCACAAAGTTACATATCAAGGTTAGAAAAGAAAATAATATCTAAAATGAAAAAAGATATAATGAGTAAGACGGGATAAAATCTTAAAAAATATAGACATAAAAATAGAAACATGCTATAATAGCGTTATGTTAATAAAATGAACCAAAAAATATAATTATAGGAGGTTAAAATATGACACGGAAATATACAGAGTTACAAAAGGAAAAGAGTTTTGAAGAATTAAAAGAATTTGAAATAAAGGTATTGGAGCAGTATGCTACAAGTGACTATGTAGTATCACAGGCAGATGTAGCAAGAGATAACAACATAACATTAAGTTGCTTCAAAAGAATTAAGGAAGATGCTATAATACATGCATATATTTCCAGAAAAATGGTTGAAGCAATTAGAAATAAGGCAATCACTAAATCTGAAATGCAAATTCAGCAATCAGCGGGCAAATGTGTTCTGTATTATGAAAGATTACTAAAACAGCGTGAAGAATTTTTAGTAATTGCAATGTCAAAAGTTCAAATAAAATATATAGCTGAAGACATAGCAAATAACCCTTCGAATCCCATTAAATATTTCAAAAAGAAATATAATTTGGAATCAGACCGTTTAGTAAGACTGATTTTGAAAAATGCAATTGTTGAAAATATAGTATCAGATGAAACAATGGAACTTATAATTAAAAGAAGTTTAAACTGTTATTCACACAAAAGGTTGCAATATAAAGCGAAAAAAGTATTTGATGAATTTCGAAAAGAAAGAAAAAATAATAAAAGCTCTCAGTAATACAGGGAGCTTTTATTGTTGAATACAGTCGAACAATAATTGAATAGAAAGACCGTTCTTTGGAAATAATGAAACTACAAGATATTTCCAAAGGAGGTTTTTTCTTTGATAAGAAAAGTAGAAATATGTGGAGTAGACACTTCAAAACTACCAGTACTGTCATCTGAAGAAAAAAATGAACTATTAATCAAAATAAAAAATGGGAATGAACAAGCAAGAGATATATTTATAAATGGTAATTTAAGATTAGTATTAAGTGTAATTAAAAGATTTTACGGAAGAGGAGAAAATGTAGACGACTTATTTCAAGTAGGATGCATTCGGTTTAATAAAAGCAATGGATAACTTCGACTTAAGTCAAAACGTACAATTTTCAACCTACGCAGTACCAATGATAATAGGAGAAATAAGAAGATACTTAAGAGATAACAATCCAATAAGAGTAAGTAGATCAATAAGAGATTTAGCATATAAAACATTAGCAATAAAAGAGAAAATAATAAAAGAGACACAAAAAGAACCTACAATAGAAGAAATAGCAAAAGAATTAGGAGTAGATAAAGAAGAAATAGCGTTCAGTTTAGATGCTATTCAAGAACCAATATCATTGCAAGAACCAGTATATGGGGATGGAAGTGAAAAACTATATGTATTAGACCAGGTAAAAGATATGAAAAACACTGATGAAAATTGGGCAGAAAATATAACAATATTAGAAGCAATGAAAAAATTAAATGAAAAAGAAAAAATGATAATAAACAAAAGATTCTTCGAAGGAAGAACACAAGTTGAAGTAGCAGATGAAATAGGAATATCACAGGCACAAGTATCAAGATTAGAAAAAAGTGCAATAGAGCATATAAAAAGAATCTATAAATAATTATAAAAATGAGATTTGAATGAAAAACATAATTCAAATCTCATTTTTTTATTAGACTTTTTTATATAATATATAGTATAATAAATTTAGAAAGATAAAGAGTAATCAGAAATTAACTTTAAACTAGTAAGCTAATGCAACAAAATATTGAGAAAGCCAAGAAATATACCATATAGAATAAATAAAACTATCAATATAGCAAAAATAATTATATAAAGTTAGTAAAATAAAGGAGGAGAAAATGACACTACCAAAAATGACTTCAAATAATATGAAAGGAAAGATAGGAGAATCATATTTTAAACTTTTTGTAAATGAACATTTAAAATGTATTTATCATTCAGTGCATAAAGAAGATGACTTTGGAATTGATGGATATATAGAACTAATAATAGATGAAAATGTTACAGGAAAAATGATAGGAGTGCAAATAAAATATGGTAATTCATATTTTAACAACATAACAAACTATGGATATAAATATATAGGAGAAGAAAAACACTTAAATTATTATTTAAATAATCAAAGTCCTATATTTATCATCATAATAGACGAAAAACGAGATAGAATGAATTGGGTTAAATTTGATATTAATAAAACTATGCCAGTAGGTGAAGAAAAATGGTGGATAGAAATACCAAAAGAAAATAAATTAGAAACTAATTTTAAAGAAGCAGTTTTTCAAGAAGCTAATACAGTAAATGATTTTAGAGAACAAATTAAAATTAACTGGGATATAAATAAAATTATCAAACAAACTGATAAAAGAATACTAGCAATATCTAAAAAAGAAATAATAGAGAATAGTTTTAAAATTATTAATGATTATATAAGTAGAATGTCTATAAATAAAGAAACATTAATAAACTCAAGAGCATCGATAGACATATACTTCCCTGAATACAGCAATGATTCAAGAGAAATATTTGAAATACCAGAAATAATGACATGGTTAAGAAACTCTATAGAGATAGGAATACCTTGGTTCTATTTTTTAGATTATAAACAAACTAATAGATGTTTTAACCTTCTTGTACACTGTTATTGCAGAGTTACAAATATATATCAAACAGAAAATCAATATTTGTGCAATTATAATAAAATGGATTTAAAGAGATTTTTAGAAAAAAACTTTAATAATCTAAATATATTTATGAAGAAAAATAATATAGGTAATGAAATTAATAAGGAAATTACAGATGGAATTATTAATATGTTAATTCATAACTAATATATTAATAATAAAAAACACTATTTAAAATTTATAAAATAGTGTTTTATATATTTTCTTACAATACAAATTAAAAATATATAAATAAAATAGTAAATATTTTTCTTTCTTAATAATATAATAGTAAAAAGGAGAGAACTATATGGGGCAAAAAGGATTAGATTTTAAACATAAAGAAGTCATCAATATAAAAGATGGAAAAAGACTTCGGATATGTTCAAGATGTATGTGCAGATTTAGAAAATGGAAATATAACATCTATTATAGTACCAGGGAGTAACAAAATATTAAGTGTATTTTCAAATAGTAATGACATAGTAATACCATGGCAAAATATAAAATGTATAGGAGATGATGTAATATTAGTAGAAATATAGAATATAAATTAAATATATAAATATAATAGTTAACAAAGAACTGACATAAATTACCACAAAAAAACTATTGCAAAAGGATAAAATTTATGTTAATATTATAAATGTACTACGAAAAAATAACAGTAAAGAAAAAAATTAAAAAAACGACAAAATATTTTAAAAAAACTATTGACTTTATTAATTCTATGTGTTATTATAAAAAAGCACTTAGGAAAACAGAAAAATAAAGTATAAATTAGTAAAAAAACTTAGGCAAGGATGTAGAGAAAGCCAACTTACTAGTTTATTATTTTGCACAAAAAATACAAAAATAAAAAAATAAAAAAGTTTTAAAAAAAGTATTGACATTCTGTTTTAAAAGTAGTAAAATACAAAACGTTACACACCTAAATGAGTAACAAAAAGTACATTGAAAAGTAAACAATAAACAAACCTTTGAAAAAACCAAGCGGTAGTAATTAGTACTACCAAAATAAAAAAACAAAACCAAAATTTATAATGAGCAAAAACTCAAAATGATTTATACGTAGGTTGCAAAACCAAAAATATAAATACAATTAACAAGAGAGTTTGATCCTGGCTCAGGATAAACGCTGGCGGCGCACATAAGACATGCAAGTCGAACGGAAGTCGTTATAAAACAGATTGAAGATTTATCTGATTGAAGTTTTATAACAATGGCTTTAGTGGCGGACTGGTGAGTAACGCGTGAGCAACCTGCCTGTTAGAGGGGAATAACAGTGAGAAATCATTGCTAATACCGCATATGCCATAGATACCACATGGTATCAGTGGGAAAGGAGTAATCCGCTAACAGATGGGCTCGCGTCTGATTAGATAGTTGGTGGGGTAACGGCCTACCAAGTCAACGATCAGTAGCCGGACTGAGAGGTTGAACGGCCACATTGGGACTGAGATACGGCCCAGACTCCTACGGGAGGCAGCAGTCGGGAATATTGCGCAATGGAGGAAACTCTGACGCAGTGACGCCGCGTATAGGAAGAAGGTCTTCGGATTGTAAACTATTGTCGTTAGGGAAGAAAAAGGACAGTACCTAAGGAGGAAGCTCCGGCTAACTACGTGCCAGCAGCCGCGGTAATACGTAGGGAGCAAGCGTT
>CAMXOP010000004.1 GCA_947245665.1 uncultured Clostridiaceae bacterium | reverse complement strand
TGGAAATTTTTTGCCCCGTCCCTTTTGTTTCCACGTAATAAATAAAAAAATTATAAAATTTATATTGACTAAAAAAATACATATTGATAAAATAAAATGGATATAAACTTATAAACATAATAAAATATATAAAAATGGATAAAATAAACAAAAGAGGTAATTATGAATAAAAAAATTATAAATAAAGTTATATTAATAATAGGAATATTAATAATAGTTATTTTGCCAATAATACTACAGAAAACAGGAGCTATAAATAGAATAGCGAATTTATTAAAGGCTGAAAATGAAGAAAATATGGAAACAGCAGTAAAATATGAAATAACTAAAACAGAAGGAGAAAATATAAGCATAATAATAACTGTAGAAAGTGCAAAAGGAATAGAAAAGATAAGTACACCAGAATTAGAAATTGAATATGGTGGAAAACAAAAAGTAGCATTAGATAGGACAGTAAAAGATGGGATAGGATATTTCTTTAGTGTAAAATTAGAAGGTCAGGAAGAGCAAGAGAAATATACAATAATAGCAACCAATAATCCATTAGTACAAGTAGCAAATTATGATACATTACAAGATGGAACAACAAAAACAATAAAAATAAACCGTGCAGGAGAAAGTTTAATAACACATTATAGTTTAGATGATGGAGAAACATGGCAAGAATATAATGGAGTATTTGATGTATTAGAAAGTGATAATTATACAATTACAGCGAAAAGTGAAGTAAAAGAAGGCAAATTAATAGACAATAATGATGGAGATAGAAGAGCATTAGTAGTAAGTGAAAGTTTAATATCAGCAACAGGGAATGCAATTATGAAAAATGATAATTACTACAGAATAGCTGCAAGAGACAAAGAATATAGTGTACACACATATATAGAAAATGAAAGCATAACATTAGAAAGTAATAAAACATATGGAGATGCAAATGATGTAGGAACATCAAACGCAAATGCAAAAAATATGGTAATAGTAAAAGTAAACGGAAATTTAACAATAAATGAAGGAGTAACATTAGGACCATATTATTCTAGTTATGGAGGGCCAAAAGGATTTCTATTATATTGTACAGAAACATTAACAAATAATGGAACAATACAAAATAATTATGGAGCAATAGCACCAGGAGAAAATGTATATTTATGGAAGAATGCAAATAAAAGTTATGAATATGTACCTGCAACAGGAGCAGCAGGGGGTGCAGCTATAACAGGAGTAGGAATAAATACAGCAATAAATGGAAGACCTGGCCAAAATGCAAATACAGTTGCTACATTATCTGGCTCAGGAGTAAGAAGAGCAACAGCAGGAGGAGCAGGAGGAGCTATTGCAGTATTAGATATAAGTGGACGACGTCAAAATGGATCAGCAGGAGGAACAGGAACATCATATGGGGCAGGAGCAGGAGGAGGAGGTACCTCTAGGCAAAGGAATTCAGGGGACCTTAATCCTAACCATGCAAATACGACAAGAGGTGGTTCAGGAGCCTTATTAGATGGAGGCAGTGGAAAACTTGGCAGTGCAGCAGCAGGAGGAGCAGGAGCAAGTATTGGTTATGGTTATAAATCGAGTTTAGCAAGATTAGCACAAAATGGTGGTTTAGGAACAGGAGGATTATTAATAACATATGCTGAAAATATAATAATAGATTCAAAAGGAACATTTACATCAATTGGCGCTAACGGAGGAGATGCTACAGCATTTTGTGGATACGCTTCTGGTAGACATCATAATGGTGGAGCATCAGGAGGTGGAGCATCAGGAGGAGGTTCATTAAATATATTTACTAAACAAATAACATTGATAGAAGATATTCCAATTTCATCACATATAAATATATCAGGAGGTAGGGGTGGAAGAGGAACTCTATATCAAATTGATAGTAATTATGGAAGAGCAGCATCAGGAGGAGCAGGAGGAACAGGAAGTTGTAACATTGGCTATATAAATGAAGGAACTTATGAATCATACTATAGCAATAATTAATTTATAAACATCAATCAATATATCAACTTTATAAAAAATATTTTTATATTGTAGGGGTAGCATTGTATGCTATCCCTTGTTCATTCAAATTAAATAGAGAAAATTAACAATTTAAAATTTATACTATAGTTACATAGGGTAACATCCCTTTTATTGTTCAATAAATTAACTTAATTATATATATAAATGTAAAGTATAAAAACTATGAATTGTAATTATATTTAATTGTATACAATTAATTTTTTGAAAAAATACTTGATAAAATAATAAAAAACATATATAATAAAAAAGTAGAAAGAATTAGTTTTTGTATGGAGGATATTTTTGTGTAAGACTATGAACTTTGTCAGGTCCGGAAGGAAGCAGCAATAAGTAGAAACTTTGCATGTGAAATATCTTCCATAGAGAAACTAATTTTAAAAGTATAGGGGTGAAAATATTGAATTACACAGCACTATATAGAAAATTTAGACCAAGTATATTTGAAGAAATGGTTGGACAGGAACATATCACAAAAACTTTAAGAAATCAAATAATATCTGGAAGAATAGGACATGCTTATCTTTTTAATGGTGGACGAGGAACAGGAAAAACCTCAGCTGCTAAAATTTTAGCAAGAGCAATAAACTGTTTAACACCAAAAGATGGAGAACCATGTAATGAATGCGAAATTTGTAGGGAAGCTATAAATGGAAGTCTTACAGATATTGTAGAAATGGATGCTGCTTCCAACAATAGTGTAGAAGATATCAGGCAAATAAGAGAAGAAGTAAATTTCTTGCCAACAAAAGCAAAATATAGAGTATATATAATAGATGAGGTTCATATGCTTTCAACAGGAGCTTTCAATGCATTACTAAAAACACTAGAAGAACCACCAGAACATGTGAAATTCATATTGGCGACAACAGAACCACAAAAACTACCAGCTACAATATTATCAAGATGTCAAAGATTTGATTTTAAACAAATATCTGATGAAGACATAATAAAAAGATTAAAAATAGTATGTGATGAAATAAAAGTAGAAATAACTAAAGAAGCATTAAAAGTAGTAGCAGTTTTAGCAGAAGGAGGCATGAGAGATGCACTTTCTATATTAGAAAGATGCTTGCAAGATGGCGAAACAAAAATAGATGAAGATAAAGTAAAAGATTTAGTAGGAATTCCGAAACTAGAATATATAAATAAAATAGTAACATCAATTTTGAAAAATAATGTAAATGATGCATTACAAACAATAGATGATGTAATGTCTGAAGGAAAGGATATACAAAACTTTTTATGGGAAATTATAAAATATGTTAAAGACATATTAATATATAAATCAAGTAAAAAACTAAACTTGTATTCAGAAAATGAAATAGCAAATATCGAGAAATTAGCAAATGAAGTAACAAAAGAAAAATTACTACAAATAGTATATACATTATCAAATTTAGAAAATGATATGAAATACTCTTCACAAAGATTAATTCTATTTCAAGTAGGAATAATAAAATTATGTAGTGGTCAAACAGAAGAAATAGGAAGTACTTTGGAAAATTCTAATCGGAAAAACTGATAATAGTGAGATAGAAAAATTAAAAAGTAAAATAACCGAATTAGAAATGAAAATATCTAATATAAAAGTAGGAGCAATCCACAATATTTCACAAAATGTGGAAAACATACCACATAAAATAGACATGAATGCAGAAATGAACAAAAAAATGAAAACATCTAAAACAGATGTAGAGGCAGTTTTTGTGTCTGCCCGGAACTCCAAAACCAGTAAAAACGATAGAAGTAGGAGAAAGGCTAGAAGAGTGGCCAAAAATAGTAAAAGAACTAAAAGATGCTGGAAAGATAATGCTATATAGAAATTTAATGAATACTATAGCAAGTAAAATTAATGACTTAATAATAGGAATTCAATTTCCTAAAGGAATAACATCATTTGGAAAAACAATATTAGAAAAAAGTGAAAGTATATCAGAACTAGAAAGACGTATTTCTATGGAATGTGGTAAACCAATGAAAATAAAATACATATATGAAGATACACAAGTTGTACAAAAAAAAGAAAAAAATCAGATAGAGAGTTTTGCAGAAGATAATGGAATACAATTTAATGTAGTTGAATAGAAAGATAAAATAAGAAAGGAAGATTAAATATGTCAAGAAAAGGTGGATTCCCAGGAGGAATGGGAGGATTTGGTGGAATGAACTTAGGCCAATTAATGAAAGAAGCAAAAAAAATGCAAGCAGATATGGAAAAATCACAAGAAGAATTAGTATCAAAAGAATTTGAGGCTACAGCAGGAGGAGGAGCAATAGAAGTAAAAGTATCTGGAGCAAAAGAAATAAAACAAATAAAAATAAAAAAAGATGTAGTTGATCCAGAAGATGTAGAAATGTTAGAAGACCTAATATTAACATGTGTAAATGAAGCATTAAGAAAAGTAGACTCAGCTCAAGCACAAAGTTTAGGAAAATATAACATACCAGGAATAATGTAGGTGATTCATATGTCATATTATTCACCATCAATAGAAAAACTGATAGAAGCTTTTGAAAAATTGCCAAGTATAGGAAATAAAACAGCAGCAAGGCTTGCATTTTATATGTTAGATAGATCAGAAGAAGAAGTAAATGAATTTGTATCTTCAATAATAAATGCAAAAAAGAACTTAAAATATTGCTCAAAATGCTATAACATATCAGATACAGATCCATGTATTATTTGTTCAAATCCAAAAAGAGATGAAAGCGTAATATGTGTAGTAGAAGATGTAAAAGATGTAATAGCAATGGAAAGAACACATGAATTTAAAGGAATGTATCATGTACTTCATGGTTCAATATCCCCAATGAATGGAATTGGACCAGACGAAATAAAAATAAAAGAATTACTTTCAAGACTAATGGAAGGAAAAGTAAAAGAAGTAATACTAGCAACAAACCCACGTGTAGAAGGAGAAGCAACAGCAATGTATATTTCAAAATTAATAAAACCACTAGGAATAAAAGCAACCAGAATAGCTCATGGAATACCAGTAGGAGGAGACCTAGAATACACAGACGAGGTAACCCTAAGTAAGGCGTTAGAGGGAAGAAGAGAATTATAAAATCATAAAAAATATATAACATTTTACCATTAATAGGTAGAATGTTTTTATTATATAGGAGTCATTATAGAATTTTAACTAATACAATTCAAATTAAAGATAAAAAATATAACTTTTACACAAAAACTATAAAAAATAAGTAAAGCTATTCTCAAAAAAGGCTGTTATGGAGAATAAAAAAAGAGATAATGTATCGATAAAATTTATATAAAATTCTATTGATATACAAATATTGGCTAGTTTATGGAAATAAAAAATTTTAAACCTTGTTGTGATAAAGTTATAAATATTACTAAAAAACAATTAGAACAATTATATCAAGTTGATAAGAATAGTACTGTTAAAGAGTTAAGCAGATAAAATATTAAAAACGCTTTATAAGACTATTATATCCATAAGGATATAGGTTAAGAGTTGTACAATCAAATGAGGAAAAAGAGAATAGCTAATATTAAAATTAGCAAGAAGATTTATTATCAACATTATTAGGTGAAATTGAAAGAGCAGCCAAACTATCTCCAATTATGGTAAAAAAGCCAGCAAGAATAGCAAGCTCATCAGAATTTAAGTTTTGAGCAATTGTAATAGAAATAATATTAGCAAGAGTAACAAGTTCACAAGGTTTTAAGTCATTAAAACAATTCATAAAATCACCTACAATAATATATGTTATAAATAAATATATGTGAAAAGTAATATATAAAAAGAGTATATAATAAGAGATATAATTTTTCACATTTCGTATAACTAAATGATAAATTTAATAAAACCAATAACGCCAAAAACAATAAATAAAACTCCAGATAATTTTTGCATTAAATTTTCAGATATTTTAGAAGATAAGAACTTTCCAAATAAAATAGCAAGCATATCTGAAATAACCATACCTAAAATTGCACCAATAATTAAAAATAATTTTGAATGAGGGTAGCTTATGCCAAGACCAATAGAAGCTAAAAAAGTTTTATCCCCAAGTTCACCAACAGCAATAGAAGCAGCAATAATAAAGATATATCCAATACCAATTTTAGATAACTTCATTAAGAAGTTATCTTTTTTATCATTTTGAGCCTTATCTTTTTCAGGTAAAAAAGATAAAATGCCAAAAAGAATAAAAGAAAAATAAGTCATAAAATGTAAAATATTATGAAGAAACTCATTTTCTAAAAGACCAATAGAGCTTCCAAATAAAATAGCAATACCATGACTCAAAAATGAACCAAGAGCTACACCTATAAGAATAGTAGATGCTTTCAATTTAGATGAAAAAGATAAAACTAAAAGTTGTGTTTTATCGCCAAGTTCAGATATAAATACTAATAAAAACGCAATAAATATAGGATATAAAAAGCTCATATACAATCTCCTTTGGTTAAATATATTATAATAAAAAAAACTTTATGCTAAATATTAAACAATATATATCCTGCAACTTCCAATATCTAATTTTCGACCCCTGACTTCTGGCATCTTCTTTGTAAATTCTATGTGAACTCTATTGCAAGTAAAAAAGTAAAGTGATATGATGTGCAAGAAAATTGAATGTTAACTTTACGGAAATATGTATTTCAAAATATAAACGAGGAGGAATTATTTTGATAGAAGTTAAGAATGTAACAAAAAAATATGGAAGTTTTACAGCAGTAGAAAACATTAGCTTTGATGTTAAAGATGGAGAAATTGTAGGGCTTTTAGGACCAAATGGTGCTGGTAAAAGTACTACAATGAATATGATAACAGGTTTTATTGAAGCAAGTGAGGGAAATATTATTGTTAATGGATATGATATTTCTAAAAAGCCAGGAAAAGCTAAAAAACAAATAGGATATATGCCAGAAGGAGTACCCTCATATCAAGAGCTTACTACTAAGGAATTTGTAAAATATATGGCAGAACTTAAATCAGTTGATAAAAAAACCAGAAAAGAAGAAATTGAAAATGTTATAAAACAGACAGGACTAGAAGAGGTAGAAAACAAACTAATAAAAAATTTATCAAGAGGATACAAGCAAAGAGTAAGTATGGCAGGAGCATTGGTAGGAAATCCAGATGTTTTAATATTAGATGAGCCAACAGTAGGGCTAGACCCAAAACAAATATTAGAAATAAGAAATCTTATAAAAGAATTAGGAAAAAAGCACACAATAATACTTAGTTCACACATCTTATCAGAAGTAAGTCAAATATGTGAAAGAGTAGTAATAATAAATAAAGGTAAAATTGTAGCAATAGATACACCAGAAAACTTAGAAACAAAGACACAAAATAAAAATGTAATATATGTCACAGTAGAAGACAAAAACGAAAAAATGTTATCTATAAAAGATAAAATAAAAAATATGCAAGAAATGGAATATGTAAAAGACAATGAAGATGGAACAAAACAATATAAAATAGTATCAAATGGAGATATAGACCTAAGAAAAACACTATTCGATATTTTACCAAAAGAAGATATTACAATATTTGAATTAAAAAAGGCAGAAGTAAGCTTAGAAGATGCATTTATGAAATTAATAGATGACAGACAAGAGAAAAATATAAATAAAAAAGAAAAGCAAAAAATAGAAAAAAACAAAAACAATAAACATAATGAACAAGAAAAAATAGGAAATAAAAAAGAGCAAGACCCAAATTCATCAGATGAAAATGCAGAAGAAAAAGAAAAAACAAAACAAGAAGAAGGAGGAAAAGAATAATGTGGGCAATTATAAAAAAAGAAGTTAAAACATATTTTTTATCTCCAATAGGATATGTATTTATTGGAATATTTTTACTAGCATTTAGTATATCATTTAATTTAGAGCTAGGGTATTCAAATGGAATTATAGATTTCCAAAATGTATTTGTTTATATTTTTACATATTTACCAACAATACTAGTATTTGCATTTTTAATACCAATGATAACAATGAGAGCCTTTTCAGAAGAAAGAAAAAATGGAACAGAGCAATTACTATTAACATCACCAGTTAGTATAACAAAAATAGTACTTGCAAAATTCATATCAGCTTTTGTAATGGTAATAATAGCAGTATTATTCACTTTAATATATATGGGTATAATATGTTACTTTGGAACTCCAGATATTCCAGCAGCATTAGTAACATTACTAGGATTTGCACTATTATGTATGGCATATACAGCATTTGGTATATTTGCATCAAGTTTAACAGAAAATCAAATCATTGCTGCTATGATATCTATAGTAACTTTTGTAATAACATGGGTACTACCAGAATTTATAGCTTCAGGTTCAGACTTTTCATTAATAAATATGTTTTATAAATTTACAACTGGGCAAATAGATATAGCATATACAATAACATATTTAGCATTTACAGTACTTTGTTTAATTCTAACAATAACAGTAATGCAAAGAAGAAAAAGTGCAAGATAAGGAGGCGTTACAAATGGAAAAAATAATAGAAAAAATTAAGAAAAGCGTATTAATAAAAAGAACAACAACTATTATATTTATGCTATTATTAGTAAGTTTATTTATAGCATTAACTATATGGATTAATAGCTTAAACTTAAATCCAATAGATTTCACAGCTGAAAAACTTTATACATTAACAGGTACAAGTAAAGAACAAGTACAAAATGTAAAAAGTGATGTAAATATATATTTTATAGGATATTCAGAAGAAGATTCTATAATAGACTTAGCAAAACAATATCATAATGCAAATAATAAAATAAATGTAGAAGTAACAGATTCAACTACTAGACCAGACTTAGTAGCAAAATATGGAATAGATAGTAATTCTGCAGGAATAATAGTAGAAGGAAAAGAAAAATTCAAAATATTATCTTCAAATGACTTTTATACATACGATCCATCAACATATGAACAAATAGATATTACAGAAGAGAAATTAACGAATTCTATTTTATATGTAGTTGCAGAAAAAATACCAACAGTATATTTCTTAGAAGGTTATTCAGAATTTGAAACTACAAAAAATATGAACTATTTTATAACATACTTAGCAAATGAAGTAACAGAATTCAAAACATTAAATGTATTAACTTCTGGAAATATACCAGAAGACTGTGATACATTAATAATAACATCACCATCAAAAGACTTTGATGACATAGCAACAACTGCAATAACCAACTATATAAATAATGGTGGAAATATATTATGGTTTAATATGGCAGTAACTAATACACAAGAGTTACCAAATGTAAATAAAATACTTAATATGTATGGAGTAAAGCCTTTTGAAGTAGGAGTTATAAATGAAACAGATAACTCAAAAATGATGTCTGGAGCAGCAAGTATAATTATACCAAATGTAAATTATAGTACAATAACAAAAAATATACCAGCAGTATTATTAGTAAACGCTACAAAAATAAATTTTGTAACAGATGAAGAACTACAAAATTTAAATGTAACAAAAAATACTTTATTAGAAGCAAGTGAAGGTTCATTTTTCAGAACGAACTTTAGTATAACAAGTAATAATAAACAGACAGGAGAAGAAGAAGGGCCATTTGTAATAGGAGCAGAACTACAAAAAAAATTAGCAGAGGCTAATAGTGAAACAGGAGAAAGTGAAAAAAGTTCAAAATTAATAATATATGGTGAAAACCTATTTATATCTGACTATACATTATCATCAACATCAACAGAACCAATAATTAGATATTCATATAATAAAGATTTAGCAATAGATTCAATTTCATATTTAGTGGATAGACAAGAAGATATAGTAATAAGAAAAGACACAAATACAATTAATTATACAGCAACAGTAGAACAAGACAATATAATACAAGGAATAATATTTGGAGTGCCAGTAATTATAATATTTACAGGAATATTAGTATGGCAACATAGAAGAAGAAAGAAATAGAATAAAAATAAAGAACCTCTCATAAATTTAGATGAGAGGTTTTTTTATTTTTCTCATTGGGGACGGTCCTTTTTGGCGTATCTGTCACTTTTGAGAATTAGTAGTTATCTTTTTTCTTGAAACAATTTTTTATGAATAGCATAAGTTCAAGAGTTTAGAAAGGAGAAACAGTTGAAAAATATTTTAAAGATTATTTTTGTAATTGTTGGAACTTTAATAGGTGCTGGGTTTGCATCTGGAAGAGAAATATATATTTTTTTTGGTAGATATGGTGAACATGGAAAAATAGGAATAATTTTGACCAGTATTTTAACAGGAGTGATAATTTATAGAGTACTAGAACTCACAAAAACTTATGAAATAAATACATATAACAAATTACTAGAAAGAATAAATTGGAAACATGCAAAATTAAATAAAATTATAAATATAATAGTAAACTCATTTTTACTTATTTCATTTTATATAATGATAGCAGGTTTTAGTGCATATATAAATCAAACATACAAAATACCAACATATATTTCAAGTATAATATTTATAATAATTTGCTATATTATTTTTAAAAGAAGTATACAAGGAGTAATAAAAGCCAATGAAATACTAGTGCCATTTTTAGTGTTATTAATATTATATTTAGGAATGAAAAATATTCCATATATATATAACAAAAATACAGATACATTAATTAATATAAAACAAAGTGGGTGGCTAGTTAGTAGTGTATTATATGCAAGTTATAATAGTATATTGTTAATACCTGTATTAACAAGTGTAAGAAATTATATTGATAGTAAAAAAAGTATAATAAAAATATCTATAATAGGAAGTATAATTATAATAGTATTGGCCTTTATTATTTATGGTTTACTATTAAGAGGAGAGTTCTTCGTATCTGAGCTAGAAATGCCATTAATAGAAATAACACTACAGTTTGGGAATATCTTTAAATATATATATGCGTTTGTTATAATTGCTTCTATATTCACATCTGCTATTTCAGCTGGATATAGTTTTTTACAAAATGTAAGTAAAAGTACAAAAAGCTATAATATTATTTTAATAATTATATGTATAACAGGGATAGGAGTTTCTAATATAGGTTTTTCAAATTTAGTAGAGTCATTATATCCATTATTTGGAATATTAGGACTTATGCAAATTTTTCTACTAATGAAAAAAAGTTATAAATAGAGAATATAAAAATTAATATTCCTATTTATAGGTTTAAAGTAATTAGAATTATATTTAAATTATAAAAATATTTTTTAGATGTAAATTATAACAGAGCTCTATACTCATTGACACAAATTTAAAAAAGTGCTTGAAAAAAACTATTAAAACTGATATAAATTATATATAAATATTTTATATCAATTTTAGGAGTTTTGAATGAAAATAATTGGAATAGATGATGGAAAAAATGAAAGAAAAATAAACAAAAAGATAATCACTATAATTTATATAACAGTATTAATAGTAGTAATAGGGGTTATAACTTTTATAGCATATTGTGTAAATAGGCCATTTAGAGATATGCTAGACAAATATGTACTAATGAAAAATGTAATAGAAGATACTACAAATTCAATTGCATTAGAAGAAGATTATAATAACAATGTTTATGCATATGATAAATACATATCAGTATTAAGTAATCACTATTTAAAAAATTATAATTCGTCAGGAAAGTTAGAAGGAGAACTAACTGTAGAAATAACTACACCTGTAGTAAAAACAAATGGCAAATTTTTATTAATAGCTGAAAAGGATCAAAGTAAAATATATTTAATATCTGGAAATGAAATAATATGGCAAAAAGATTTAGAAGGAAATATAGATAAAATCACAGTAAATAGAAATGGGTATGTAGCAGTTGTGTTATCAGGAACAACGCATAAATCAGTAATTCAAACTTTTGATACTTCAGGTAATCAACTATTCAAAACATTTTTAGGTACTACTATAGCAATGGATGTAGATATTTCATTAGATAATCAATATCTAGCATTTTCAGAAATTAACACAAGTGGAACTTTAGTACAATCTATAGTAAAAATAATATCTATTCAAAAAGCAAAAACAGGTGAAGAAGGTTCAATAATATATACATATCAAGAACCAAATGGAAAATTAATAACAAATATAAAATATCAAGAGTCAAATAGATTAATATGTATGTATGATGATGGAATATATATAATAAAAAACGATACAAATGAAAAAATAGTAAATCTTGTAGAACAAGATAAAAAGATAAGTTTTGGAGATATAGAGTTATCAAATCATATATTTAGAATTGTAGAAAAATCAGCATTATTAAATACACAGACTAGTGTAGAAATAATAAATTCTGGAAACAAAAAGACTAGTATATATAGTTTTAATGCGGCAGCAAAAGAAATATATAGTTATAATGATTCTATAGCAATAAATTTAGGTTCAGAAGTACATTTTATAAGTACTAATGGATGGCTAATTAAAAAGTATATTTCAAGTCAAGAAATAAAAAGAATAGTAATAGCTAACAATTTTGCTGGAATTGTATATAGAAATAAAATAGAAATAGTAAATATATAAATAAGGAGGATATAATATGTCATTAATAGTAGATTTAATAATTATAGGGCTAATAGCACTTTGTGTAATCTTAGGATACAAGAAAGGTTTAACAAAATGTGTAATAAAAATATTATCATTTGTAATAGCAATAATTGTAGCTGTTGTATTATTTAAACCAATAAGTGGCTTAGTAATAAACAACACAAAAATAGACGATAACATTAAAAATTCAATAGTAGAGCTTGTTCAAAATGATGTTTCAGAAGATGGAAAAGTAAACCAAAATAGTAGTTTACCACAATCAATAGTAAATCATATAAATGAAGAAATAGAAACTTCAGTAAATGAAACAAAAATGACAGTAGTGAATACAGTGGCAGAACAAGTTTCAAAAACAATTGTCAATGTAGGAGTAGCTATTGCATTATTCATAATAGCAAGAATTGCATTAATATTTGTAAGTGCAATATCTTCAATGGTAACAGACTTACCAATAATAAAACAATTCGATAAAGCAGGCGGAATTATATATGGTTTATTAGAATCACTAATAATAATATTTATAATATTTGCAATAATTTCATTTATAAGCCCAATGATTGAAGGATCTGGACTAATTACCGCAATTAATAAATCAATTGTAGGAAGCGTATTTTACAATAATAACATATTATTAAGTATAATATTCTAAATATAAAAAGTTACAATTAGAAAATTACTAATTGTGACTTTTTCTTGAATTTTATCAAAAATATTGAAAAAAATTATTAAATTTGTTATACTCATATCACGTAAATGAAAATTGGGAGTGAAAGTAATTGAAAGAAGATACTAAATCAAAAGATAAAAAAAAGAGAAAAAAGAAAAGTAAAATAAAAGTATTTTTTAGAATATTATTATTTATTATATTAGTTACTATAATAGGTTATGCAGTTTGGTTTGGAATAAACTATTTTAAACATGTTGCTGGAAATGAAAAAATGGAATATGATCCACTATCTGCAACAGCATTAGGAATAGATCCACAAAAATTAAAAAATATTGGAAGAATTAATATTTTGATATTAGGAGAAAGTGGCTATGAAGATGATTACAAATTAACAGATAGTATAATGGTAGCATCTTATAATCCTCAAACTGGGCAGGCATCATTATTATCAATTCCAAGAGATACATATGTAGGAAAAAGAGATAGAAATACAGCATCAGCAAATTATTTAGCAAGTTACAAAATGAATTCAGTATATAGAAATGGTACTAATATACCAGAAACAGTAGAAAGAGTAGAAGAACTAATAGGTATTAATATCGACAATTATATATTGATAGATACAGATGCTATAATACAAATAGTAGATGCAATAGGTGGAGTCAAATTTAATGTACCAATAGATATGGATTATGATGATTATAACCAAAATTTACATATTCATTTAAAAGCTGGAGAACAGTTAATAGATGGTGATAAAGCAGAACAACTATTGCGTTTTAGACATAATCAAGACGGTACAAGCTACCCAGTAGAATATGGTGATAATGACTTGGGAAGAATGAGAACGCAAAGGGAATTTATACAAGTAACATTAAAACAATTAATAAAATTTGAAAATGTAACAAAAGTATTAGACTTATTAGATATTGCATTTAATAATATAAGAACAGATTTAAGTTTAGAAACAATAAAATATTATATTCCATATGCATTTAAATTTAATATGGAAAATATTAAATCTGGAATGGTACCAGGAGTATCAGAGAAATGTAATGGAATTTGGATATATATAGCTGATAAAAAAGAAACAAAGAAAGTAGTAGATGATTTATTTACAGATATACAAATACAAGAACAAAATACAAATACAATAGAAAATACAAATATTGTTGAAGAAAATGAAGTTACTGATGAAATAAAAATAGAACTATTGAATGGAACAAATTCAGATAGTATATTAGATAAAGTAAAGAAAAAACTTACAGAAAAAGGGTATACAATAACAAAAACAGGAAATACAAATTCAGCTTCTAGTAGTTTAATAATAAATAGAACTATGCAATCTAAAATAGTAGAAGAAGATTTGAAAGATATATTAAATATACAAAAAGTAAACAGTAACTCTAATAACTCAAATGTAGATTTTACAATAATAATAGGGAAAGATTATAAATAAAAAATGGGGGCAATTTTATTAAAGTTGCCCTCATTTTAAGTTTTTATATGTAAAATTACAATATTTTATCTATATAAATAATTATTTTTCCTTTTATACTTTTTTCTATTATTTCGTCTTCTTTTTTTCTTGTTAGAACTTAATAATTTATTTAATAAAAACAATGCCAAAAGTATAGAACAGATAGTCAAAAATGTAGTAAAACCATTACTTGGGATAACATCACTACCAGCTAAAAGGATAGATGAGTACTCATTTCCATCAATACTATATGTTATTTTTCCAATAGCAGTATTTTTAGCAATGGGAGCCTCTAAATTAGGTTCGATTTCAACTTTTGGTGTTATACTTGTAGAATCAAAGTCTTTTTTTACTAATGCACAAATTTCATCTTCAACAATAACATCCAAATTTTTTGTAGATCCACTTGCTTTAAAAACTTTTGTAGTTTTCAAAATAGAATTAGCTTCATTTAAAGTTTTAACAGTATAATTATCAAAAGCATAATTAAATAAAGTTTTACAATCTAAATTTCTAGCAGAAAGACCATTTTCAGTAGTTCCAGCGCCTAAAATTACAACAATATATTCAACATCATCTTTTTTACTACTTGCAACAATACAATTCTTAGCAGCGTTAGTATAACCAGTTTTTATTCCTGTAGTATATTCATAATAATAATTATCAACTCTATCAGAAGTGTCTTTTTTTAATAAAGTATTAGTAGTACCAAATACCCTATCATTTTTATCATACTTATTGCTAGCAGGAAGTGTATAAATAGTAGTTCCAACAATTTCCCTAAAAGTTTCATTTTGCATAGCATAACGACCCATTAAAGCTAAATCATATGCTGTAGAATAGTGATTTTCATCATGAACTCCATTAGGGTTAACAAAATTAGTATTTAAACAACCCAATTCAGTTGCTTTAGCATTCATCATAGTAGCAAAACTTTCTACACTACCAGCAATGTGCTCAGCCAAAATGTTAGCAGCTTCATTAGCAGAATGTATTAAAAGTACATGTAATAATTGATTTATAGTAAGTTCTTCTCCAACTTGAATATTTGCATTAGTATATCCAACAGGTACAGTAAATATAGATTCGTAGCTTGCAGTTGCGACATCTGTTAAATTGCAACGTTCCAATGTAAGAATAGCTGTCATAATTTTAGTAGTACTTGCAGGGTAAGTTTTTTCATATGCATTTTTCTCATAAATTATATTACCAGTTTTAGATTCCATTAAAAGGCAAGTTGGGGAATATGTAGTAATATCATTAGTATCAGCAAATGTTACTGTAGAAAAAGAAACAACAAATAACATAAGAGATAAATATATAAATTTTTTAAAAAATTTCATAGTAATTCTCCTTTTTATTATATACAAAAAATTAGCAATTAAAATTTTGTACTGTAAAGGTATGGGCACGGTGCTCTTTTTAAATGTTCTTATATAATATATTAAAAAAGGAGAAAATTCAATACCAAAAAGGAGGTTTTTATAATAAAAAATTATAAACAAATTTTAATAATATGTGGATTAATAGGAGTAATTGTTATAGGTGTATGTATTTATTTTTATTTTAATAAAGAAAATGATTATTCCTATTTAGAAATTTCAAATGAAAATATAAATAATACTAATATTATAGAGGAAGAAAAACTAGAAATTGTTGTGCATGTTACTGGTCAAGTTGTAAACCAAGGAATTGTGAAACTAAAGGAAGGTTCTAGAGTAATTAATGCTATAGAAGAGGCTGGAGGAGTAACGCCACAAGCAGATTTAACTAAAATCAATTTAGCATATTTATTAGAAGATGGAATGAAGTTATATGTTCCTAGTATAAATGATAAACAAGAGGAAGAATATGTTTCAAGTAGTAATACAAATAGGCAAAGTGCAAATAGTAAACAGACATTAAGAATTAATATAAATACAGCAACAAATGAAGAATTGCAAAAGCTTCCAGGAATAGGAGAGGCAATGGCAAGTAGAATAATTATATATAGAAAAGAAAATGGAAAATTTACAAAAATAGAAGATTTGAAAAATGTAAGTGGAATAGGAGAAGCTAAGTTTAATAATATTAAAAATTACATATATATAAAGTAACTTTTATATAATATTAAACCTATATTCAATATTATGTATAATAATATTGAAAAAAGTATTGATACATGGTATACTTGTAACATTAATAATTAAAAGGTTCTAAAAAACAATTGTTTAAAGGAGGAAAAAAGTATGAAAATTTTAGTAATTGGAGGAAGTTACTTTTTAGGAGGAGTATTTACACTTATAGCAAGTAAAGAACATGAACTTACTCTTCTTAACAGAGGGATATATTCAATGTTACGGTATGGAGTAAAGGAATATAAGGCAGATAGAAGAGATGAAAGCGATTTACAAAGTATTCCATTAGAGAACTATGACGTAGTAGTAGACTTTTGTGCATATGAGCCAGGGGATATTAAGTTGATTTTAAATAATATAAAAGGAGTATCATCGTTAACAAACAAATACATTTTTATAAGCACAGTAGATGTTTATGAAAAGAATTTACGATATGTAAAAGATGAATATACACCAATATCCACTAAAAGGTATGGAGGAAGAAATGGGGACTATATATACAAAAAAATCTGCTTAGAAAAGGAACTTGCAGAAGAGTGTGATAGAATAGGAATAGATCATGCGATAATTCGACCATCTATTATATATGGACCAAATGATTATAGTAGAAGAGCAGAAATTTTCATAAAAATGGCATCATATGGAATACCTATAAGGTATCCAAAAGACGCAAAAGCAAACTTCCAAATGGTGTATGTTAAGGATGTAGTAGAGGCAATACTTAAAACATGTGAAGTAACTACATCATACGAGTATAATGTATGTTCAAATGAAATTATATGTTATAAGGATTTTGTAGAAACTTTAAGTAAAGTTTCAGAAGTATCAGTAATACTTGAACCAATAAGTACAGAAGAAGCAATAAAACAATCGATTAATTATGAAGTAATAACTACAGGTGAGATATTAAAAGAATTAAGCAAAGGTAAAGTTTATTTGCCATTCCCAGTTACTGAAGATGAAAACGAGATATATAATGGAAAAAGAGCAGAAAGAGAGTTAGGTATAAAATATACCACTTTACTTGATGGTATGAAAAAGACCTATAACTGTTTTAAATAAGAAATAAAAATAAGAAATTAGAAATTTTAAAGAGAACCCTTATTATTAAACGAAAAACTTTAATAATAAGGGTTCTCTTTAAAATTTTTAATGGATTGAATTAAGTATTATAGGGAGGTTCAAACTATTATTTTATATAAGCATAGTTTAGTATTGTAAAGCCATAAAAAATATGATAATATAAATTTAGGGGGAGTGAATATGGAATTAAGAAAGTTAACTGAATCATGGACAATAGTTATATTAACATTAATAATTTTCTGGCCAGTAGGTTTAGTGTTATTATATTTAAAATTAAGAAATAACTCAAAAAATAAATTCATATTTAGTGGAACAATAAAAATAATAATAGGAGTATGTTCAATATTTTTCGCATTAATAGGAACAGCAGCAGAAATAGATGAACCAACAGGTGAAATAGTATTAACAATTGTAATGGTATCAATATTTTTAGCGATAGGAGTAGCTTTTATATATTTTGGAATGAAGAATATAAAAGAAGGAAAGATATATGAAAAAATAAAAAATTTAATAAATTTTCAGCAAGTAGAAAGTGTAGAAGAAATAGCAAAAGAATTAAAAATAACTGAGGAAAAAGCAACAGAATATATATCAAAGGCAGTATCACTTGGATTTTGCAACAATGAAATAGAATATAAAAACAAAAAAATAATATATAAAAAGAAAATTGAAGCAGAAGTAGAAAAGAAAAAACATGAACGTATAGTAAAATGTGAATGTTGTGGAGGAATAAATCACATAAATGATACAGAAGCAAAGGCATGCGAATACTGTGGAATGGAATTAATGATAAATAAGTAAATTAAATACCACATTTATTTAATAAAAATAGGTAAATGTGGTATAAATTTCTTTATAATATCATATAATATATAAGAAAAGAAAGCCAAAAAATAAAAAAATCACATAAAGGGTTGACAAACGAGATATTTGGCGTTATACTTATTAAGCAATACAAAATAGAACAAAAAAATAAAATACATCGCGGGGTGGAGCAGTTGGCAGCTCGTCGAGCTCATAAACAGAGTAGCACCGAAAATTAGTCAAAGCTCAAAACCGTTGATAAAACTTAAAAACATTGAAAATTATATATTTTGCTCAAACCTTTAATAAACCTTTTAAGATTATTTAAACTTAATAAAAATTATTAAAAATTAAATTATAAAGGGACATTAAAGGGATAAAAGTACAATATTTAATTGCATACATCGCGGGATGGAGCAGTTGGCAGCTCGTCGGGCTCATAACCCGGAGGTCGTAGGTTCGAGTCCTACTCCCGCAACCAATTTGGAAGTTTTTACCTAAAGGGATGTCCCTTTAAGAGTAATTTTTAATACAGAGATTTTACTAGAAAATAGTAAGGTCTCTATTTTTATTGTTTAAAATCACTTTCATATTTTAAATTTGCCCTTCAGCAAAATTAAAAAACATGGAGGTGCATAATATATGAAAGAAGATAAAATTGATATGTTAAAAAATATTATATATGTTTTATACGATTTATATAATAGTGGATTTTATTCTCTGCTTCAAAATATAAAAAGAGAAAATCTAGTTAACTTATATTTAATAGCTATGGATAAGCAACTTAACAATTTATTAAATTATTATAAAAAATCTATAATAAATAGTAATAAAAATTGTAAAAAAATGGAAGGTTTCCATTATCCAAAACTGTCTCAAATTAACACTTTTTTGAAAGAAAAAAATGAGACATTTTTGCAAAGTTAAATTCATTGATATTTCAATACTTTGCAGACTTTTGAAAGACATTTTACTTAGTGGAGGTAGGTATGCGATACTGAAAAGTATCGCATAGCTGCCAAAACGGTACAATTTTTTGAGTTTTATTTTGTGTGCAATCTTTAAAATAGAAATGATAAAAGAATATAAAATATATTAGCACTGTAAGTTGAATAATGAAGACTTCTGTGATATTATTTAGTAAAATAAAAAGATAAAAGGAGTAGTAACATGCAAATATTATTATCAAGTAACAAAGAAATTATAAAAGAATATATAAAAGAAAACTCAAAGATAGGTTTCATTCCCACAGCATCTGAACTAGACGATGATAAATGGTACATGGAAAAAGATAAGAAAGATTTAGAAAATATGAATTTTCAAGTTATAGATATTGATATAACAAATGAAAACAAAGATGAAATACAACAAAAGTTTAATATAGTAGACACTATATTTGTGGCAGGAGGAAATTGCTTTTATCTACTACAACAACTAAAAGAAAAAGACGTTCTAAAAGACTTAATAGAATTTGCAAATAGCAAAATATATATTGGCTCAAGTGCAGGCTCATGCATTACTTGTCCATCAATTGAATATGCACAAAAATTAGATGATAAGACACAAGCACCATTATTAAAAGATTGTAATGCAATGAACTTAATTGATGCTTTTATTTTACCACATTATAAAAGTGATAAAGAATACACAAAATTGTGCGATGAAATTATGAAGAAATACAACAATTTAAACTTCTTACCACTTACAAACGAACAAGCAATAATAGTAAATAATAGAGAAGATTATAAAATAGTAAATACTAAATAAAAGGATATTTAGAAAAACGTAATAAACATGGAGTTATTAAATGAAAAAAGAATTATACAACAACTTGCTAAAAGAATTATCAAAATGTGAAAGATGTACTAACTTAAAAAATAAAAATGGGAAAGACTATGCACTAATAAACTTATACCAAAACAACGAATTTTGTAAAAACATCCCCTCTATCTGGACAGACTGGTTTAACAGACTAAACTCAAAAATTATGATTATAGGACAAGACTGGGGACCATACAGTGATATGGAAAAATTAAATAAGCTATATATGAAAAATCCAAATAAAGATAATTGGAAATACTTGATAGAGCAAGAAAAGAGCAATACAAAAAAACAGCTAGAATATTATATAAAAGAATCTTCAAACAATAAATATAGTTTAGATGATATATTTATAACAAATGCAATAATGTGTGCTAGAAAAGGTGAAAATTACAGAGGAGATAACATCAACTTAAAGAAATTTACCGATAATTGTAAGGAATATTTATTAAAACAAATTGAAATTGTAAAACCAAAAATTATTTTAACATTAGGATATTATCCATTATTATCATTATCAAGAAGCTATAATTTTAAAATAGAGAAAAATTTAAAAGATACAATTAATAAAGAACAAGAAATAAAAATTAATGACTTTATAATTGTACCTTTATACCATCCAGTAGCACAAATAAAGAAAAGTGAACAATTGGAACAATATAAAAGAATATGGAAATATATAGAATAGCAAAAAACATAATAAAGGAAGTGTAATAATGGCCGTTTGTTATTTTGATGATAAGTACAATGAAAAATATGATTGTCAATATGAAGTAAAAAAAGATGGAATAGAAATAACAGTTAACTATGATATAAATGATGAAATACCAGAAATTAATGGAGTAAGAACATTTAGAACTAATACAGAATTTAAGAAAAGAGATATATTAATAATTGATTATCAAACAAGAATGAATTATAGATTAAAACAAGCTCATTATTGTGGACATTCAGAGGTATTTGGAACGCCAGATGGTGGATATAAAACTAAATTCTTTTCAAGGTATTATTTTTTTGATGAGGACTATGAAAAATTATGTGATTTACAAAATGGTGAGAACATAAAGAAAGTTAGAGTTTATAGTAAAATTATAAATGAACTTATAGGCTATCCAAGTTTAAGTAGAGAGAAAAATGAAAATGAATATATTATTAAATTAAAAAAGAAAACTAATAGAAAGAAAGTTAAAATAAATAAAAATAATGTAGAATCATTAATTATATCAGATAATTGGACAAGTCAGACTAACCATAATATTAATGAAATTAATATTAAATTAAATGGATATATTGAAATTGAAGTAGAAAAATACATAAACTATGAAGATGTATATAGCTACGTAAATGAATTAATTATTTATTTACAATTATTAAGGCCTTGTAGAGTAAACATTAATAAAATAATGGTAGAAATTGATAAAAGATATTCAGGGCTATGGATCCCAATAAGAGAAATGGAATATAAAAATTCCTATATAGATAGTAGTGTAAATGATGATTTAGATAAATTTTTATTAAATTGTTATGATTTAATACCTTATAGAAATAGCAAAAACGAGATAAGAAATATACCGTATATAATATTGGAAACATCGAGAAATTTAGAAGACAATTTTTTAATGTTTTATAGATTTATAGAATGCTATTATAAAAAACAATCAATAAAAAATATAAAAACTACATTTATAAAATATGGTATTGAAAATAATTATAGAAATATAGAGAAAATAGAAGAAAATATTGAAAATTTAGTTTATGAAATAATAAGTCTTAGAAATCATTATGTTCATGAGGGATATTATATAAAAGATAAGAAATTATACATAGCATTTCCGAAAATAGACAATAAAGCAAATCCTAAGAACTATATAGCTGAAAATGTAGATGTTGAGTGGATATATGAAAGGACAAAGATTTTATACAAAATAGTTATAGATATAATATATAAAGATATGTTAAATTATGATAATTATAAGTTTGAAAAGCACTTTTAATACCAAATGATACAATAATTTTTATATTATAAAAAATACGATATAATAAGTGTGAGAAAATAAAAGATAGAGGTAAAATAATGAAACTTTCAGAAATTAATGATAAAGATTTAAGTGATAGAGATATAGCAAACATAGTATATTCAAATATTAAAGATAATGGAAAATCAAGTAAATATGCTTTAGTATTTGGTAACAGTATGCTAATAAAAGAGCGTGTATTAAAAGCAGTCGAATTATATAATAATAAAAGAATTCAAAAAGTAATATTTATGGGTGGAGTTAATGGAGTAAGTAATCAAAATAATTCATTAATAGCTGAAGCTGATAAAATGAGAGAGCTTGCCATAAAACTTGGAATTAATGAAAATGATATAATTGTAGAAAATACATCAAATAATACTTTTGAAAATATAGATAATGCAATGTATTTATTAAGAGATGAAATAGACACAATAAAAAATATAACTATTATTACAAGTGAATTTCATTTAAAAAGATGCTATGCCATACTAAAAAAGAATTATCCAAATATAGATACTACTTTGGTAGCAGCTAAAGATGGATTTTCAGATAATGATAATTGGTTTTTATCAGATAACAGTTGGAATAGTGGAAGAAGTCTTGCAACTTATGAAGCACATCTTTTAGTAAGATATGCTAGAGAAAATAAGATAGAAGATTTAGAAGTACAACTGACAAATCAGGAATTAGAAAGATAAAATAGAGAGAGGTATATATGACAAATATTAAAAAAGCAAAAATAGCCTTTAAAAGTTTTATAGAACAATATGAAGATAAAGAACATGTAAGTTTTAAACTAAAAGTAGTACATACTTATCATGTAGCAGAGAATGCAAGAGAAATTGCAGAAAAATTAAATTTAGATAAAGAGGACATAGAGCTTGCAGAACTAATTGGTATATTACATGATATAGGAAGATTTGAAGAATTAAAAATTACAAATGAACTAAATAGTGTTAAATTCAATCATGCTATACATGGTTCAAAAATGTTATTTGAACAAGGTATTATAAAAAACTTTATTGAAGATAGACAATATGATGAAATAATAAAAAAAGCAATAGAAAATCATAGCAAACTAGAAATAGAAGATGGCCTAGACAAAAGAACATTGCTACATTCAAAAATAATAAGAGATACTGACAAATTAGACAATTACAGAGTAAAAAAAGAAGAAAGTATAGAAGCTATATTTCCTACACGAGTAAATGAAAAAGAAGATATGGAAGAAAGTTTATTAAGCAATAAAGTATATGATGCAGTATTAAACAAAAGATGTGTAGACATTCATGATAGAATAACGCCATTAGATTTCTGGGTTTGTATATTAGCATTTACATTTGATTTAAACTTTGAAGTAACATATAAAATGGTAAAAGAAAATGATTATATAAATGTGCTAATAGATAGATTTGACTACAAAGATAAAGAAACAAAACAAAGAATGGAAAATATAAGAGAAATTATAAATAAATTTGTAGAAGAAAAAATATAATTTCAAAGGAGACAAGCAATGGAAAATAGAATAACTATCGAAGATATAAAAAATAATAAAGATAGATTATCGAAACTCTTACCAAGCCTAAATATTGATAGTATTTTCATAGAGCAAAATGGAAAAATAGATAAAGTGTTTTATAATAGCGAAAGTTTACACGAATTAAGAAGTTGTGCCAAAATTTTAGTAGCTATGGCGGTAGGAATAGCAATAGATAAAAAATTATTAGTAGATGGTACACCACTATCATTATATACAAAAGTATATAACAATATCAAGAATATTGTTAACATATCTAATAAAAGTAATATAGAAAAAGTTAAAAAATGGACAATAAAAGACTTATTAACTCATACAACAGGTTATGAATCTCAAATGATGTCAGAAAAATATATAAAAGATATAAAAAAAGATAAGCTATTAGATTATGCATTAAACTATGATATACCCTATGAAGTAGGAAATAGATTTGCATACAACAATGTAGAGCCTTTTATAATATCAGTATTTTTCCAAGAAGCATTTAATATTAATTTAACACAATTTATTTATGATAATATATTAAAAAAACTAGATATAACAGAATATAAATGGGATAATTATGGAAAATACTGTCCAGGTGCTACAGGACTTTATATGAAACATACTGACTTTCACAAAATAGGAGAATTGCTAATCAACGAGGGTATCTATAAACAAAAGCAAATTATACCCAGAGAGTGGACTAATGAAATGTGTAAAAATCAGTTAGAAATACCATCTGCATACAAACCAGAGAGAGTTCTACCTAAAATTGGAATAGGTTATTACACATTTATTTCAAGAGATGGATACATTTTTAGAGATGGATCAAATGGGCAATATATTATTGCAAATAAAGATAAAAATACTTTAATTACTATAATGTCAAGTGAAAAAGATATGAAAAATGTAACTGAAATTTTAAGAGATTTAATATAACAAGAATAAAGAGGAAAATAAAATGAAATATAAAACTATAAAAGAACAAAATGAAGAATTTATATCAATAATAAAACAAAATAGAGATTTAATGTTAATATTAGATTATATTGAATCTTTAAAATTACCAAATTTTTATATTGCAGCAGGAGCGGTTTTTCAGACTATTTGGAATCATTATGATAATAAGCCATTAAGTTATAACATAAAAGATATAGATATTATTTATTATGATATTAATAATCTATCAAAAGAAGATGAGGAAAAGATAGAGGAAAAAATTATTCAACATTTTAAATATATGAATTACAAATTTGATGTTCACAATGAAGCAAGAATGCATTTATGGAAAAAGACAAATGAAAATAAAGATATTAATCAATATAAGAATTCAGAAGATGCAATTGACCAATGGATTGCTACTGTACATGCTATTGGTATAACAAAAAAATATAGTAATATAGAAGTTTATGCACCATATGGTTTAAGTGACATATTTAGTAGAACAATAAGACCGATTAAACACAAAACAAATTCAGAAGAATTATATAATAAAAAAGTTATGAGCTGGAATAGTAGATTTAATAATCTTAATATAATTGAATGGTAATTGTTATATAACAGAAAAAACTAAAAAATTATACAAGGTATTGATATAAATAGATTTTTCTAATTTAAAATTAATTATAAGAAACGAGGTAAATATATGATAATCCAAAAGAATAATATTCTAAAAAGAATAGATTTTAAAAATGAAAAAGAACTTCAAACATATGTAGAGAAAAATATGCAAGAAATATTAGGGTATAAATTTGTAGCAACAGAAGTTAGCGTTGATAATTTTAGAATAGATTCATTAGCATATGATGAGCAAAATAAGGCATTTATAATTATTGAATACAAAAATATAAAAAATAATAGTTTAGTAGATCAAGGGTATTCATATTTAGCATTAATGCTAAAAAGAAAAGAAGCATTTGTTCTAAAATATAATAATGTAACTAAATCAAACTTGGAAACTAAACATATAAATTGGTCACAATCTAGAATAGTATTTATTGCACCATTTTTCACAGAAAGACAAATAACTGCCACAGAGTTCCAAGGAATGCCATTTGACTTAATAAAAGCAATAAAATATGAAAATGAAATAGTTGAATTTGATAAATTATCAAAAAATGCAAACTTAAAAATGGAAATTATACCAGAAAGTAAAGAAATACAGGAAGTTATAAGAGAGATAAAAGTTTATACAGAAGAAGATCATTTTGCAAAAACTACTCAGGAAGTAAAAGAATTATATCAACAGCTAAAAAATGAAATATTAGACATAGGAGATATAGATATAGAATACAAAAAAAATTATATTGCATTTAAAGGTAATAAAAATATAGTAGATGCAGAAATATATAAATCAAAAATTAAACTATTTGTTAACATGAAGATAGGAACATTAAATGACTCAATAAAAATTGCAAAAGACGTTTCAAGAGTTGGACATCATGGAAATGGAGATTATTGCATTGAAATTAATAACGAAGAAGATATAGAAAATGCTATTCCACTAATAAAGCAATCTCTAAAAATAAATAAAAAATAAATTTAGAAATATAAACAAAATAATATTGTATGTAGAAATTACAAAATTATTTTGTTTTTTTATATTTAATTACAAATTTTGATAAAATATGACTATAAATTATGATAAAATATATACATAGAATAAAAATGAAATACATATTAAATTTATATAAATAATAAACAGAATACATAGTGTAAAATTTTAATAAAAATAGTTTTAAGATAACTAGTGTTAATTTAAACATAGTAGAATGTAAAGGACACTATAACACCTGAAATTTACGCAAAAATAAGAGGGTATTAATTTAAATATAGTAGAATGTAAAGAAAAATGTTTTACATTCTATTACGTCAAAACATTGGTATTAATTTAAATATAGTAGAATGTAAAGCAAGACTCTAATGTTACAGCAAAAGAAATATGTTAGTATTAAATTAAATATAGTAGAATATAAATAAAGACCAAAAAGATTTAATAAGAAGAATTATACTATTATTAATTTAAGTATGGTAGAATGTAATAAATATCCAGAATATAAATGCTATTAAAAACTTTAAAAGTATTAGTATATTATAAATATAAAATTATTTTAATATATTAAATGATACAAATATAATTTTAACATTTATTTACAAAAAATAGCAAAACACTACAAATTATATTGTTATATAAAAAAATTTATGATATAAAATACTATATAATAAATATAAATAGGGAGGATTATATATAGTGGATAATTCAATAAGAACTATAATAGATAGAATATGGACAAACTTCTGGGAAGGTGGAGTAACAAATCCACTTACAGTAATAGAACAAATAACATACCTTTTGTTTGTAAAAGGGCTAGATGATATGGAAATATCACACGAAAAGAACGATTTGTTATTAGGAATAAAAACAAAGAGAATATTTGATAGTGAGCACCAAAACTGCAGGTGGAGCAAATTTAAAGATTACCCAGCAGAAAAAATGTTTAATATTGTAAGTCAAGAAGTATTTCCATTTATTAAAAACCTAGCAAAAGATAAAGAATCGGGATATGCTAAATATATGGAAGATGCAATATTTATAATTCCAACACCTATAATGTTACAAAAAGTTGTTACTGCAATGGACAAACTAGAAATGAAAGAAAGAGATACAAAAGGAGATATATATGAATATTTGCTTTCAAAATTAAGTCAAGCAGGTGTAAATGGTCAATTTAGAACACCAAGGCACATTATAAGAATGATTGTAGAATTAATGAAACCAATACCAACAGATGTAATAGCAGACCCAGCTTGTGGAACAGCAGGTTTTTTAGTTGAAGCAGGTGAATACTTAAGAAAAAAAGATGATAAGTTATTTTTATCAAATAATTTATCAGAACATTTTAATAATACAATGTTTTATGGGTTTGATATGGATAGAACAATGCTTAGAATAGGAGCCATGAACTTAATGCAACATGGTATAGAAAATCCAAATATAATGTACAAAGATTCTCTTTCAGAAGATAATGAAGATAGCGGTAAATACACATTAATTTTAGCAAATCCACCATTTAAAGGTTCAATAGATTCAGAAAGAACAGCAAAAGACTTATTAGCAATAACAAAAACAAAGAAAACAGAATTACTATTTTTAGCACTATTTTTAAGGACATTAAAAATAGGAGGAAGATGTGCATCAATAGTTCCAGATGGAGTATTATTTGGAAGTTCAAAAGCACATAAGCAAATAAGAAAAGAAATAATAGAAAGACATAAATTAGAAGCAATAATATCAATGCCAAGTGGAGTATTCAAACCATATGCGGGAGTATCAACAGCAATAATGATATTTACAAAAACAACACAAGGAGGAACAGACAAAGTATGGTTTTATGATATGACAGCAGATGGATTTAGTTTAGATGACCAAAGACAACCAATAAAAGAAAATGATATACCTGATATCATAGAAAGATTTAATAATAGAGAAACAGAGCAAGAACAAAATAGAAAAAGAACAGAAAAATCATTTTTTGTAACTAAAGAAGAAATAGTGGAAAATGATTATGATTTGTCTATTAATAAATATAAAGAAATTGTTGTAGAAAAGAAAGAATATGAAAAGCCAGAAGTAATACTTAAAAGAATAATGGAAATGGAAGAAGAAATTAAGCAAAAATTTAAGGAGTTAGAGGAAATATTATAATGGAGAAAATAAAATTAGAGGAAATTTTTGAATATCTACCTAAATCAAAGTTTAAGGCAGGAGACGGAAAACAAGTGGGAAAATATAAATTTTTTACTAGTAGTAATATACAAAATAAATATATAGATAAATTTACATATGATGGAGAATGTTTAATTTTTGGAACAGGTGGAAAAGCTACAATTAATTATTGTAATGAAAAGTTTTCAACATCAGCAGATAATTTTGTGGTAAAAGTAGATAGTAGATTTAATACAAAGCTGATATATTTATATTTTAGAAATAATATTTCTATATTAGAAAGAGGGTTTAAGGGAGCAAGTATAAAACATATTTCAAAGGATTATATAAATAATTTAAGTATTCCAATATATAATTTAAATATGCAAGTAGAGATTGTAAAACAATTAGATAAAGTTCAAGAGATAATAGATATAAAGAAAAAACAAATACAAGACTTAGAAAAATTTAGTAAGACTAAATTTATAAATATGTTTGGAGATCTAAAATTAAACAATAAGGGATGGAAAGATGTACAAAAGATTGGAGATATTTGTGAATTGAATCCTAAAAAAAGTGAATTATTAAATATTGATAATATAGAAGTATCGTTTATTCCAATGCAATCAGTCTCAGAAAATGGAGAGATTAATGTAAGTGAAATAAAATATCTAGATGAGGTAAGAAACAAATTTACATATTTTAGAGAAAATGATATTTTATTTGCTAAAATTACGCCATGTATGGAAAATGGAAAAGGAGCAGTTGCAGTAAGACTGAAAAATAAAATAGGATTTGGTTCTACAGAATTTCATGTTATAAGACCAAAAGAAAAAGTAAATAGTATTTGGTTATATACTTTAACAACATTGGATTCATTTAGAAAAGAAGCGGGAATAAACATGACAGGAAGTGCAGGACAAAAAAGAGTACCAATAAAATTTTTAAAAGATTATAAGATAGGAGTGCCACCAATAAAACTACAAAATGAATTTGCATATTTGGTTGATAAAATCAATAAACAGAAAATTGAAATAAAAAATACTTTAGTAGAAATGCAAAAATTACAAGAAAGCTTAATGAATAAATATTTTAAATAAGTAAAATTTAGTAATATTAATAAAATTTAATTAAGTGATAAGGTATAATAATATATCAAAAAATATATAATAAGAGGAAAATAAACATGTCAAATTTTGATTTTTTAAAACAAAACCAAATATTCAATAATTTTTCAGACGCATGCTGTGAAGCAGAAAATGGAATAGGGTTAAATACAGTAACATGTAGTATATTATCAAGAAGAGCATTAGAACTAGGAGTAAAATGGCTATATGCAAATGATAATGACCTAAAAGTACCATATCAAAACAATTTATCTGCACTAGTGCATGAAATAACATTTAAAAATATAATAGATGAAAAGTTATTAAATCAAATTGAATATATAATAAAATTAGGAAACTATGCAGTACATAATAATAGAAAAATATCGAGAGAAGATGCGATTCTTTCATTAAGATATTTATATAACTTTATGCAATGGATAGCATATTGTTATTCTGACAATTTTGAAGAAAAAGAATTTAATGAAGAAATTCTACCACATGATTGTATATTATATAATGCATTACCAGAAGATACAAATTTATTTAGTGAACTTGATAAAAATGATATAAAAATTGAAGAAATAAGAAGCAAAAATACAATTCAAAGAGAAAAATTAACCCAAAAGCGTGAGGACAAAAAATCAAATTATACATTTAAAATTAAAAATATATCAGAAAGTGAAACTAGAAAAAGATATATAGACTTAGAATTGAAGCTTGCTGGTTGGGATTTTGATACTAATATTACAGAAGAACTAAAATTATCAGGAATGCCTAATAATAAAGGTACAGGATATGCTGATTATGTATTATTTGCCAAAAATGGTTTGCCATTAGCAGTAGTAGAAGCAAAAAAGACAAGTGTAGATCCTAGAGTAGGCCAAAATCAAGCAAAATTATATGCAGATTGTATAGAAAGTGAATATCATCAAAGACCAGTTATATATTATACAAATGGATTTGAAATATATATGTGGGATGATAAAAATTATCCACCTAGAAAAGTTTCAGGATTCTATACACAAAACGAATTACAACTACTTATAAATAGAAGAGAAAACAGACAAAACTTAGAGCATATATTTGTAGATGATAAAATCACAAATAGAGAATATCAATTAGAAGCCATAAAAAGTGTATGTGAAACATTTGAAGAAGGGCATAGAAAAGCACTATTAGTAATGGCAACAGGAACAGGAAAGACTAGAACAGCAATATCAATAGTAGATGTTTTAACTGATAAAGAATGGGTAAAAAATGTACTATTCTTAGCAGATAGAACAGTGCTTGTAAAACAAGCAAAAAACAGTTTTAATAAATTATTACCTAATATATCAACATGTAATTTATTAAAAACAACAGATAATCCTGAAGAAGCCAGAATAGTATTTTCGACATATCAAACAATGATAAATAGTATAGACACAACTAAAAATAAAACAGGAAACAAGCTATTCACGCCAGGTCATTTTGATTTGATTATTGTAGATGAAGCACATAGAAGTATATACAAAAAATATCAAGCAATATTTAAATATTTTGATTCATTAGTTGTAGGTTTAACAGCAACACCAAGAAACGATGTAGATAAAAATACATATACATTTTTCGAAATTGAAAATAATGTACCAACATATGTGTATGAATATGAAAAGGCTGTAAAGGAAAAATATTTAGTACAATACCATACAATAAAAACGAGCACAAATTTTATGAATAGAGGAATTAAATATTCAGAATTAAGTGATGAAGAAAAAGAACAATATGAAAATACATTTGCAGACAATGAAGAAAACATACCAGGAGAAATAGGAGCTGAAGCAATAAATAAATGGTTATTTAATAAAGACACTATAAAAAAACTAATAGAGCTCTTAATGCAAAAAGGATTAAAAGTTAAAGGTGGAGATGAATTAGGAAAAACCATAATATTTGCTAGAAATCATAAACATGCACAGAGAATAGTAGATGTATTTAATGAACTATATCCTAAATATAAAGGAGAATTTGCTAAACTAATAGATAATGAAGTAGAATATAATGAGACAATAATTGAAGAATTTTCAAATAAAGATAAATGGCCTCAAATAGCAGTATCAGTAGATATGCTAGATACAGGAGTAGATATCCCTGAAATATTAAATTTAGTATTTTTCAGACCTGTAAAGTCAAAAATAAAATTTTGGCAGATGATAGGTAGAGGAACAAGGCTATGTAAGGATTTATTTGGAATTGGACTACACAAAAAAGAATTTTATATATTTGATTATTGTAAAAATTTTGAATTCTTTTCTGAAAATCAAAAAGGAATAGAAGCAGGAATAGAAGTAAGTTTAACAGAGAAAATTTATAGATATAAATTAGATTTAATAGTTGAACTACAACATATGAAGTATCAAAGTGATGAAAAATATTGCGAATATAGAAAAGAATTAATTAATGAATTTATTGAAGCAATAAGAAAACTAAATAAAGAAAGTTTCATGGTAAAAAATAAAATTTATTATATAGAGAGATATTCTAGAGAAGAAAATTGGAGATATATATCAGTAATAGATTTAGCAGATATAAAAGACAATTTAATAGAACTATTTCCATCAATAGAAGATAATGAAGAAGCAAAAAGATTTGATAATCTATTATATCAATTACAAGTAAAAAAAATAAAGAAGGAAAAAACATTAAAGTGTGAAAATGCAATAATACGCCTTGTAAGAGAACTAGAAGAATTAGGAACAATACCACAAGTTAGAGAAAAACAAGAATTAATATCAAAAGTAGCAGAAACAATATATATAAAAGAAGCAAACTTTTGGGAAATAGAAAAAATAAGAAAAGAATTACGAAATCTAATTCAATTCATAGAGCCATATCGTAGAAAGTCAGTAGACACAGACTTTGTAGATATATTAGAAGATATTAACGAAGAATATGTAGATGTAAGTATAGGAAATAACTTTAGTAATTATAGAAAAAAACTAGAGAAGTATTTAGATGGAAAATCAGAAAGTTTAATAATATGGAAAATAAAACATAATATAAGATTAACAGAACAAGACAAAGAAAACTTAGAAAAAGTTCTATTTGAAGAACTAGGAAATAATAAAGAATATGCAGAAGAATTTGGAGATACCAATATTATAAAAGCAGTTAGAAATATTGTAGGATTAGATAAAAATGTTGTAAAGGATATTTTTTATAAATATATTAATGACAATAGATTAAATATAAAACAAATTAACTTTGTAAAGTTATTAATAGATTATGTTATAAAAAATGGAACAATAGAAATGGAAAAACTTACTAAGCAACCTTTTAATACAGAAGGACAAGTTTATGAATTATTTGAAAATAATATAGATTTATTTAAAGAAATAAAAAGCGATATTGAAGCAATTAATGAAAATGCAGAAAAATTAGCATAAAAAAGTATTTACTATAATTTGATATCTAAAATATCAAATTATAGTAAATTTTATATAATAGTAAAAATACATTTATAATTATCAAAAATATTATAGATAATGAATAGAATAAAAAAAGATAATTTAGAAATACATTTTGTAGAAATATAGTAAAAACTATATTTTGTTAAAAATTACAAAACAATTAAGTAATCAAGTAACACAAATAAAAAATCATAAACAATATAAAACGATATGGAAGTAGTTAGAAATGTTATAAAAAATCTGTCGATGTGTATTAATGTAAAAAGTATAGGAGTACGACAGAAAAGGAAAATATTGAAATATAAGGATTATTATTAAATTGTTGAATTTTTATTATTAGTATGATAGTATATATGAATAGATCGACAGAAAAACTAGTTGGATAGCCTAATAAAAGTAGCTTTTTTGAGAGCCAGTATTAATTTAAGTATAGTAGAATATGAAGGAGCAATTGGATTTGGCAAATACTGTTAGATACAAGGTATTAATTTAAGTATAGTAGAATATGAAGATTATAGATGCTTTAACTAGTTCAGTTACACCCGCAAGTATTAATTTAAGTATAGTAGAATATGAAGTTGAAACCACGTTTGTTTATATTTTAAAATCATATCGTATTAATTTAAGTATAGTAGAATATGAAGATTATTCATAATAAAATTATTAAGTATTTTTATTTGTATTAATTTAATACTAGAAAACAAACTAAAATAACTAAATAGAAGAAGAGATGCAAGAAAATGAAAGATACCTACAATTTGCAATAGAAATAGCAAAAGAAGCAGGAAGTATAATGAGAGAATATTTTGCAAGAAAAGATATTTCAACATAAAAGGAGATAAAACAATAGTTACTCTAGCAGATAAAGAAATAAATTCTTATCTAATAGAAAAAAGTTAAATAAAAATATCCAACACATTGTGTATGTAGAGAAAAGAACAAGATATAATAAAAATATAAATGGAGCAGTTATTAGTAATGGAAAAGTACACAGTGAAGTAATTAGAATAATAAAAAGACATTTAGAAAATAAAAATTATAATATAATAGGAGAAGAAAAATGAAAAATATATTTATCCAATATCCAAAATGTTCTACATGTAAAAAAGCAAAAAAATGGCTAGAACAAAATAACATTGAATTTATAGAAAGAAATATTGTTACTGAAACACCAACAGTAGAAGAATTAATACAGTGGATACAAAAGAGTGGACAAGATATAAAAAAATGGTTTAATACAAGTGGACTAAAATATAAAGAATTAAACTTAAAAGACAAATTACTAAATATGACCTATAAAGAAAAGATAGAATTATTAGCAAGTGATGGAATGTTAATAAAAAGACCGATATTAATAACTGATAAAGAAATATTAATTGGTTTTAAAGAAAAAAAGTGGAATTTAAAATAATAGTTAATAAAAATAGAATAATCTAAATCAATTAGAGATATTCTATTTTTTTATTATTAAATAAATTAAGAAATACAATCGATTTACAAAGTTCGACAAATTTTTTATATAGTATATGGTGTTAGAATAGATATATGGACACATTTTATGAGAGAGTGTATAATAAATTAT
>CAMXOP010000003.1 GCA_947245665.1 uncultured Clostridiaceae bacterium | reverse complement strand
TGGTATTTCCTATTTTTTATATTAAGTGTGACATATCTATTGTAAACCTATAAAATAAAAAAACAAGAATAAAATTTTTAAAGTGGTAAATCACATAAAAAATCTAATTCTTGTATAAATATCTTTTAGGAAAACTCATTACCATCAGGCAAGTTCACTAAGAATATAAAAAAATTAAGTAAACTTACAAATTTTTACAATAAATACAAACATAATATAGTAAAATAACAAAAAAGGAGGAATGTATATGGATTTAAATATTTTAAAAAATATAAAAGAGGATATAAAAAGTAATATTGATGTAAAAGGTTTTATAGAAGAATTAACAAATTTTCTAAAAAATATGGAACAGCCAAAAACAAAAGAAAATTTATCAAAAATGGATATAAATGAGGAATTACGAAATTATAGAAAAGAAGGACATTTATATTTAGTAACAGAGGATAGAGAAAATGAAATATACTTAAGTGATTTTACAGAAAAATCAAAAATAGAATTTAAAGAATATATAACCCAAGAAGAATTAAAAAATGTAGCAAAAGAAGGAGCCATGTTACAATATAAAAATGGAAAATACGAATTATATTCACAAAATGGATATGATATGTTATTTAAAGAAAATTAAAAATAAAACTTTTATATATTTTTTCATTATGCTATACTATTTATAATAAAAATAGAGAGGTAAAAAGCAATATGAAAAATAAGAAAAATACAAAAAATATAAAACAACAGTTAATTCTAATAATTTTAGTTATTATAATAGGAACAGTAGGGTATTTTTTAGAAGGCCAAAGTAGTAATAATAACATTCAAAGTGTAAATACTGTGTCATTTGATATTTCCAGTATTCCAGAATATACAAAAATTCCATATATAACAATAAACAACAATATACCATCATTTGAAGAAAGTGACTATACACAAAAAGCATTTGAAAAATATAGCCCATTAGATAGATTAGGTAGGTGTTCAGTAGCATATGCGAATATATGCAAAGAAATAATGCCAAAGAAAGACCAAAAAAGAGAAGCAATAGGAATGATAAAACCCTCAGGCTGGCAAACAGTAAAATATGAGGGAATAGTAGAAGGAAATTACTTATATAATCGTTGTCATCTAATAGGGTATCAACTAGCAGGCGAAAATGCAAATGAAAAGAACTTAATAACAGGAACACGTTATATGAATGTAGAGGGAATGTTACCATTCGAAAATAAAGTAGCAGAATATATTGAGAAAAATCCAGAAAATCATGTATTATATAGAGTAACTCCGATTTTTCAAGGAAATAACTTAATGGCAAGTGGTGTACAAATAGAAAGCTATTCTATTGAAGATGATGGAAAGGGAATATGCTTTAATGTATACATATATAATGTTCAGCCAGGTATAAAAATAGATTATGCTACTGGAAAAAGTGAATTAGAATAATATTTCAATTATAGGGAGTCGCCACTTTCAGCGACTTTTTCCTTGGAAAAATAACTTAAAATTGTATTGCATTATGTTAAACCTTGTGATATAATTTGATACAATAACTATACTAGAAAGCAAATAACTTTATAAGGAGGAAAGCAATATGAGTGAATACAAAATGAACCAGTATGATTTGCAAAGTTATTTTAAAAGTTTATGCAATAGTTTTTATATTGCATATGAACAGGTAAAACGGTTAGAAAAAGAAGAGGATGACTTAAGAGAAAGTTATAATGAAGAAGATTTAGAAATGATAAATAATCTTCTTGAAATATCAGTAGCTGATAGTACACAAAATAAGTATATTACTTATAAATATTCACGTGAAGAATTAGAAAAAGAGAAAGAACGGATACAAGTAGAAGAGCAAGAGTTTGATAGAAAAATTGAAGAGCTAGGAGAAATATGTGGCTATTGGTCTAATCGTATGAGGCAAGACTTTGAAGCTATTAAAAGTGTTATATATACAATAAAAGATAATGGCTTCTCAATCATTGTAACTACGAAAGCAGAAATATATGCACTTATCAGATTTTATTATAGTTATGGCGTAAAAAATTATCCTATTATTAATATGGAAGAGGAATACAGAGAAGTATTTCCTAATGGAGAAGAACTATATGATGACTTTATTTTTGCATATGAAGAAGCTATCAAAGAAAATGGAATACCAGATACTATGAGCTCACTATTTGAAAAATATTTCTAACTAAAATAACACCCAGCAACTGTACTTAAATAAGTATAAGTTGTTGGGTGTTCCTACTATTCCTAAAATTTCAGATCACTTTTAACTACCCCCCTAAACAAAACAATACTAGCAAAATAGCAAATACAAAAGAACAAAATTTGAACAGTTAATTCTAAAATGCCACTAGGGCTATAATTCTTAAAAACTAAATTAAGTAAAAAAACAGCAAAACAAGGTTTTAAAATCCAATTTGTAAAATCTAATTTAATCTTAGTTTCTTTGATCAACAAAAGTAAGCTAACTAAACCATTTAAAATTTCACTAATAAAAAGCACAACAATATAACCTTTAATTCCTTGAATAGGTAGTAAAAAATAAATAAAAGTTATACTCGTAAATAAATCCAAAATATTAATTCCCATAACAGCCACTTGTTTATCTAATCCTTTTAAAATACCATCAACCACATTATCAATATACATTAAAACAATAAGCGGAGAAAGTACTTTTATAAAAATAGAAACATCAGCCTCGCTATAAATACTATTAGAAAGCTCCTCAGAAAAGCACCAAAAAACTCCCATAATTAAAAAAGAAAAAATAAAGCAAAACTTAAGTATCTTATTAATAGCAAAATTAATTTTATCATAACTTTTCTTAGCATTTAAATATGAAAACTCAGGAATAAGTAACATGCTAAAAGAAGAAATAAATGCACAAGGAAACATTATAAGTGGCATAGCCATACCATTAATCATACCATACTGAGAAAGTGCCTTTTCACATGATATTCCAGACTTTTCTAAACGCATAGGAATAAGAATTTGTTTTAAAGTAGAAAGCCCAGAGCGAACATATGAAGTAAAAGCAATAGGAAGAGTAATTCTTAAAATTTGCTTTGTATAATTATCTCCTCTATTCATAACACATTTCTTTTTTCTAATATCTCTTTTATAAGAAAATAAAAGAAGTAAAAAAGAACAGATTTCAGAAATAGTACCGCCTAGAACCAATGAAATGCAAGCATACTCAATTCCAGAAGGCAAAAAGTAATTAATAAAAAATGTAACAAAATAAATTCTAATAATTTGTTCTAAAACTTGAGCAATTGCTGTTTTTTTAACATTTCTAATAGCAGAAAAATACCCATTAATACTACTACTTATTGATAAAAAAGGAAGGCTAACCGCAATAATTCTAAGAGGCATGCTGCTCACCTTAGAATGTAACCAATAAGTAGAAATAAAAGGAGAAAATAGAAATAGTAAAACAGCTGAAGCTACTCCCATAAACAAGCTATAATTAATACATTTCTTTACAGCAAGCTTCATGCCATCTTCCTTACCATAAGCCATCTGCTCAGAAACAATTCTTGAAGTAGCAAGGTTAACCCCTGAACTTGCAAAACATACAAAAAGCATATACACTGACATAATAAGCTGATAAACTCCGAGCCGCCTCAGCCCCTATTTTATTAGAAATATACACACCAAAAAACATACCAATACTTCTAAGTAAAAGAGAAGTACAAGTAAGTAAAATACCATTAAGCAAAAAAACTTTAACTTTTCTCAAAAAAATCACCTAGTTTACTATATTAAGTAAGTATTGTAAAAAGTACAAAAATGTAGTATAATTCAAACATAAAATTTATAAACCTCTTAAAAGGAGTTTAACATAGAGAGTAACTGGCAACTTAATAATTATTGTAGGAGGGAAAAGTATGGGAAAACTAATATTGTTCTATATAGGTATGAGTGTAGTAGCTATAATTATATTTGTATTTATAATTCGCATAATAATTATAGGTGTAAGCAATAACGAAGGAAGCACATCAAAAAAGGATAATACTACAGCTAATAATTATGAATGTAAAGAAATAAAAACATTAATAGAAAATGAATATCAAATACACAAAACAAAACCATTAACAGAAGAACAAATAGCAGATATTCATGCAAGAGGAAAAATTACTCCAACAGAAAAAGTTAAGGAATTGGAAGATTTAGGAATGTGTATAGGGGACTATGCAGGAAGTGCAGCTTGGCGGTGCCATAAATTTGGAAACTGCCATGACTGCTTAGTAGACTACGCAAATACACAAGATGAACATACATCATTTTTTGATGACTTTAAAATCATATGTAAATAAAAGTAAAAAGACCGCTTTTAATAGTGGTCTTTTACTTGTAGTATAGAAAAAATTGACTTGTAGTGGCATCGTTTGTGGGAATACTTCGGAGAAAACGACACCACTATGCCCTTTTATTCTGTTTAGTATTTTAAATTAGTTACTCAAATTATAATTTTTCAATTTCTTCTTTTGTTAAATTAGTTATTTTTTGAATTTCCTCTATGGAATAATTTTGTTTTTTCATTTCTTTAGCTATTTCAATTTCACGTTGTCTAGAACCTTGCTGAATACCTTGCTCAATGCCTTTTTCAACACCATCTTTTACACCTTGTTCAAAACCACGTTCATATCCTGTATCTAATAAATTATTTTGATCCAATATGTATTTTTCCCTTAAATGTGCTAAATATTGTTCATGTTCATCATTACTTATTTCTTCTAATATTTTTTTTGCCCTTTTTACTTGCTCATTTGCTTTACTCATATCAAAATCACCTACTTCATTAATAAAATTAACCCAAGTATCAAGTTCTTTATTTTCTGAGTACTCTTTTACTTTGTACAATTCTATTATATGAATTTCCATAGCATCTGTCAAGATTATATTGGAATAATCTTCTTCTCTAAAGTTCCATTTTGTTTTATATTTTTTAATTGATTTAAGTTGTTCAATATTAAAGTTTGTAAATAATATGGCTATACACTTATTTGTTTCTATATATTTTTGACCTTTTTTAACATTTTGACCATACATTTTACTTAAATAGAAAAGTAATCTCTTTTCTATATTTTTCTGATCTACAACCTGCATTTCAACATCACAATCAATATTATAATTTAATTTTACTCTAATATCCAATATGCCTAGTTTATCGTCAAAAACTTCTCTTTCAAGTATTTCTTTGCAATTAAGTTCTACATTATTTATTTGTTCTTTTAATATAGCACTTAATAAATCTTTAGTAATATCTTCATTTCCAGAAAAGCCAAAAACACGCTTAAAAGTATAGTCGTTTTTTAATTCTAATAGTTCTATACTATCAACTACATTTATATTTAATTTTATAATGAATTTGGAAAATATTTTAGGAAAGAATATCCTAAAAGTTTAATAAGATTAAATTAAAATACTAAACAAAACAATATTAACATAAAATCAATAAAGCCTCAATAGCGAAATAATAGAAGTTTTGTCGAATAGAATAAATAAGAGATATTCACTCTATTTTACTATTTTCATACAATATAAAAAAGGCAGGTGGAAAAATGAAAAAAAGTATATTTAAAATATTAGTAAGCTTACTAATATTAGTAACAGCTCCAATGTACATATTAATAGCACCAGTATATGCTTTTTCTCCTTCAAGTGATGTTATATATGAGGGAATTGATGTAAGTGGATGGCAAGAAAATATCAATTATGCAGAAGTAAAACAAAGTGGAATTGAAATAGTATATATGAAATCCAGTGAAGGAAAAAGCTTTGTAGATCCATACTTTAATCAAAATTATACAAATGCAAAAGCAAATGGATTAAAAGTAGGTTTTTATCATTATTTAATAGCAAGAAGTAATGAAGAAGCAGTGCAAGAAGCAAGGTTTTTCGTTTCTGTAATTAGTGGTAAGGAACCAGATTGCAGATTAGCCATGGACTTTGAGAGCTTTGGGAATTTATCAGTAGCAGAAATAAATCAGATAGGAATAACATTCATGAGAACAGTAGAAAACTTAACTGGAAAAGAAGTAATAATATATAGCAATACAAATGATGCTACTAACATATTCTCAGGGGAACTTACAAATTATCCACTATGGGTAGCACAATATGAAGTAGAACAACCAACTCCAAATGGAAAATGGAGTACATGGGCAGGTTGGCAATATACAGATAAAGGAGAAGTAGCAGGAATAGGTGGATATGTAGATAGGAATAAATTTACAGAGCAAGTATTATTAAGTTCAAGTGGAAGTATACCATTACCAGATAATACAAATGAACCATCAGCAGGAGGAACAACAACAATAACAATACAACGAGGAGATACTTTAAGCAGACTTGCTATTAAATATAATACAACAGTAGCAAGACTAGTAGAATTAAATAATATAGCAAATCCAAACCTAATTTATGCAGGAGAAACGTTAATAGTACCAAGTGGAGAAACACCAACAGACACTGATGGAAATTCAACATCAGGTCAAACAATATACATTGTAAAAGCGGGAGATACTTTAAGCCAAATAGCAGCAAGTTATGGAACAACTGCAAGAGCAATAGCAGTAGAAAACGGAATAAGAAATATAAACCTAATATATGTAGGTCAAAGACTAATAATACCAACAAATAGATATGACCTAAAACATACACTATATAAAATAAAATGGGGAGACACACTATATGGAATATCAAGAAGATATGGCGTACCAATAGCAACAATAGTAAGACTAAATAGAATACAAAACCCAAACCTAATATATGCTGGTCAAACAATAAGAATTTAATGTCAATAGTGTCAATAGGGACGGTACTTTTTGACAACTTTTTTGGCCCAAAAGCCCAGTCCCTATTGAGAACTAATAACAGACAAAGTATAATATCAACATAAAGTAAACATTGCAAAAGCAAGTTGGATATGAAATGTAACTGTAAACAATAATTTGTTAGGAGGTATAATATGAATTATAAAGGTTATAAAAGTTATAGTGGTTATAAAAGTTATAAAAGTTATAGTGGTTATAAAGGTTATAGTAGTTGTAGAGGTTACAAAGATTATAAAAAATTAGACGTAACAAAGGAAACTGCATCAGAGGAGGAAAATAGAAAGTTAAAAAGAAAGGTTTGCGTATCACTGATTGGAGTAGATGCATTAATATTTATGTCATCTTTGCTAATTGCAAATATAGTTCCAATTAGCAGTACATTACAAACTATAATGTCTATTATAGGAATAACTACACTTGCATTATTTTTACCTTTAATGTATATGGTGGTGAAATTTCAACCCAAAAAATAAAAATTATAAAAAGTCAGCACAATGGTGTTGGCTTTTTGTGTTATATATGAAATATTACAATTCTTTTCGCCGAACAGATAAATTAATGGTGAACGATTTTGGTTGATATATATATATATGATAAAATAACAAAAGTTAATTTCAATAATTTTTTATCTTAAAAATCCCCAATAATAAAAAATAAAATAAAGATGAGTAATACAATATCTTAGAATATTAAGAATTTTTCGCAGTTAACAAATTTGTTAAACGTGACTAAAATGATAATATAAGTAAAAAAGAAAGAATCTTATTATTTTTCACAAATTTGTGAAAAACATATTCAATAAAGATGATAAAAAATAAAACAATTAAAAAAGAAGAAATTTATGGACCAAAACTTAAAAGTAATTGAAGGAGAAATTATACCTATTTATGAAAATGGGAAAGAGAGAAAATTAATTAATGCAAGAGAATTACATATTGCGTTACAAAGTAAAAGGCAATTTGGAAATTGGATAAAGCAGAGGATAGAACATTATAAATTTACAGAATATTAAGATTTTTCATAATTAACAAATTTGTTAAACGTGATCAAAATGACAATTTGGATAATAAAATGAAAGAATATTATTTAACAATAGATATGGCACAAGAATTATGTATGGTAGAAAACAATGACATAGGAAGAAAAATAAGAAAATACTTTATAGAAGTAGAATATAAAATAATATATGAAAGAAATACAAAAAAACGAAAAAAGGAGAGAAGTAAAAGAAAATGGATATAAAATAGAAAATGTATATTACAAAATAAAGAGTATATAAGAATAAAATAATTATTTATATAAAATTTGTATAAAAAACAATAAAATTTACACCAAATAAGCAAGGTTACCATAAAATATAATATGAAATAAATCTTTAAAATATATTTCATAAAGTAATAAATGCCCCAAAAGGGACAGATACCCAGAAGGAAACGTCCCCAATGGGAAAGTACCCAGAAGGAAACGTCCCCAATGGGAAAGTAAGGTAGGTGCAAAATGAAAGAAGTTTTAAAAGTACAAAATGTATCAAAAAAGTATCAAGCAGTTAATGGAGAGGTAATAGCGATAAAAGATATTAGCTTTTCTATTAATGAGGGTGAATTTGTAAGCTTAATTGGACCAAGTGGTTGTGGAAAATCTACAATGCTATCTATTATTGCAGGACTAGAAGAAAAAACTGAAGGAGAAATAAACATAGATGGTGAAATAGGATATATGCTTCAAAAAGATAGCCTTTTAGAATGGCTTACTATCTATAAAAATGTAATGTTTGGATTAGAAATAAGAAATTTGAAAACCACAGAAAATGTACAATATGTGGATAACCTACTTAAAAAATATGGTTTATATGAATTTAAAGATAAATATCCAAACCAATTATCAGGAGGTATGAGGCAAAGAGCAGCTTTAATTAGAACATTAGCAATAAAGCCTAAAATACTATTATTAGATGAAGCCTTTTCAGCATTGGACTATCAAACTAGAATAATGGTAACAAAAGATATTTACGATATTCTAAGAAATGAAGGTATTACAGCACTAATTGTAACACATGACATTTCTGAAGCTATAAGTATGTCAGATAGAGTTATAGTGTTAAGTAATAGACCAGCTACAGTAAAAGAAATTCATAAAATAGAATTTGAAATGGAAAATAGAACACCTCTAAACTGCAGAGAAAGCCCTAAATTTAGCAAATATTTTGATACCATTTGGAAAGGACTAGATGTACATGAATAAAGAAAAAAATATATCACAAGATAGAAAAAAATATTTGAAAAAGAAAAGAAATGAGAAAATATTAGTAAAAGTAGTTCAATTTAGTATTATTATTGGACTTATTGTATTGTGGGAAGCACTTGCAAATAAAGGCATTATAGATAGCTTTATTATGAGCCAACCATCACGTATATTAGAGACATTTTTAAACTTATCATCAAATAACCTATTAGAACATATAAAAATAACTTGTGTAGAAACCCTAATTGGTTTTTTATTAGGTACTTTTTTAGGGGCAATTATAGCAATTATTTTATGGTGGTCTAAGTTTTTATCAAAAGTATCAGAGCCCTTTTTAGTAGTGCTAAATAGTTTGCCAAAAGTAGCACTTCGGACCAGTTATAATTATATGGGTAGGAGCAGGAATGCCAGCAATTATAGTAATGGCACTTGCAATATCATTAATTGTAACAATATTAGAAATACTAAATGGCTTCTTAAATACAGATAAAGAACTTATAAAAATGGCACAAACATTTCATGCTAATAAATTTCAAATATTAACAAGAATAATAATACCAGCAAATAAGCATACATTTTTTAACTCTTTAAAAGTAAATATAGGTTTATCATTAGTAGGAGTAATAACAGGGGAATTTCTAGTTTCAAAAGCAGGTCTTGGCTACCTAATAGTATATGGAGGTCAAGTGTTCCAATTAGACTTAGTAATGACAGGAGTTATAATACTAGCAATAGTAGCAGCAGTAATGTATGGTTCAGTTGTATTATTAGAAAAAGTTTTTGATAAAAGATAAAAAATATAATAATATACAAAGGTATCCACAAAAACTGTGGGTCCTTTTTGTTATTGTAATAATGAAAAAATGGGGTCAAAAATAAAAAAGGAATAATTCAAATTTTGCTATGAGAATTATACATGAGGCTTATCATGACGAAGGAAAGAAAGATTTTTATAAATTCCTGAGAGGATTGGATGCTACAAAAGCATCGTTATCAAAAGGAACAACTGTAATTATAGATGAAGAATATCCGATAGTTGATAATCTTAAATTACTGGAAAGAAACTCAAAAGTTGATGTTACGCAGGATATAACAGAATAAATTTTCTCATAAAAGGAATCTACAATGTAGGTTCCTTTTTTCAGTAAAAAATAAGATATAATATAGCAATTATATAAAAGTCACTTTTACATAACAAATTGAATACAATATAAAAGAATGTATAAACATTTAAAATAAAACTAGAAAGGAGAAGGGCAAGTGAAAAAATACTTAAGTATAGCAATTATTATTGTACTTATAATAATAGTAGCAGCAGTTACTATTTATTTTGTAACAAAAGATAAAGGAGAGCAAACAGTTGAATTAAAGAAAATTAGTGTAAATGAGGTTACAAGATCAGTATTCTATGCACCACAATATGTAGCAATAGCAAATGGATATATGGAAGAAGAAGGGTTACAAATAGAACTTACAACAGGGCAAGGAGCAGATAAAGTAATGACAGCGGTTTTAGCAGGTCAAAGTGATATAGGTTTTGCAGGGCCAGAAGCATCAATATATGTATACAATGAAGGAAAAGAAGATTACTGCCAAGTTTTCGCACAGCTAACACAAAAAGACGGTTCATTCCTAGTAGCAAGGGAAAATACAGACAATTTTAGTTGGCAAGACTTAAAAGGAAAAACAGTAATACCAGGAAGAAAGGGTGGAGTTCCATACATGACATTTGAATATGTACTAAAACAAAATGGAATAGACCCACAAAAAGATCTAATATTAGATGATAGTATAAAATTTGATTTAATGGCAGGAGCATTTTCAGGAGGAACAGCAGATTATGTAACACTATTTGAGCCAACAGCGACAATGACAGCAAATGCAGGAAAAGGTTATGTAGTAGCTTCAGTAGGAGAAGCATCAGGAGAAATACCATACACAGCATACTTTGCTAAAAAAAGTTATATAGAATCAAATAGTGATACAATACAAAAATTCACAAATGCAATATATAAAGGACAAAAATTCGTAGAGGAACACACAATGAAAGAAGTAGCAGAAGTTATAAAAGACTTCTTCCCAGACACAGATGTAGACTTATTAGCAACTGTACTACAAAGTTATAAAGACATAGATGCATGGAAAACAGTACCAACAATGAAAGAAGAATCATTTGAATTATTACAAAAAGTAATGCAAGAAGCAGGAGAACTAGCACAAAAAGCACCATTTGACAAAATAGTAAATAATTCTTACGCTGAGAAAGTAAGTAAATAAAAAAGATGTAAAATTTGCAAAAGCAAATTTTACATCTTTTTTTAGTGTTGGTATTGACAAATAATACCAACATAATATATAATACAAAACGTGTAGACAAGATTAGATTTGCACAAATTGAATCCCACACGAATTAAAGTGTTAATACTGGAAGGAGGGGAATATTAATGTCAGAAGTAAGAGTAAATAATGGAAATATAGAAGATGCCTTAAAAAGGTTCAAAAGACAATGCGCTAGAAATGGTGTTATTCAAGAAGTTCGTAAAAGAGAACATTATGAAAAACCTAGTGTAAGAAGAAAGAAAAAATCAGAGGCAGCAAGAAAAAGAAAATTTTAATTAGAAATAAGAGGTTGGAAGTTAGAGGTTAGAAATAAGCAATAATTTTCAACCTTTTTAAGTTATAGTATTAATAATAAAAATACAAATTACTACTATATTTTTTGAATTTGAAGGAGGAGAACAGAAATGTTAAAAGAAAAATTGTTAGAAGATATGAAAGTATCAATGAGGGATAAAAATGTAGTTAGAAAGAATGTAATACAAATGGTTAGAGCAGCTATATTACAGGTAGAAAAGGATAAACAAATAGAATTAACAGATGAACAAATAATAGAAGTAATAGCAAAAGAATCAAAAAAGAGAAAAGACTCATTAACAGATTATGAAAAAAGCGGAAGGGAAGAACTAATAGAGCAAATAAATGTAGAAATTGAAATATTAGCAGAATATTTACCTAAACCATTGTCAAGAGAAGAATTAGAAAAAATAATAGATGAAGTAATAAATAAAATAGGAGCTACTACAATAAAACAAATGGGAGCCGTTATGAAAGGAGTAAAAGAAAAAGTAGGAGCTGCAGCAGATGGAAAAACAATAAACGAAATAGTGAAAGAAAAGTTAAATTAATAAAATTTAGAGGCGTACTTTAAGCGACCCAAGGAATAGTAGAAAATAAGAAATTATAGTTTAAAAATAAGCCACCTTATGCTTTGTATATATTAAAATAAAAATTGAACTCTCCAAGCTCATGGGTATCCCACTAGAAAGGGCTGTCAAGCTTCAATTTTGATTTTAATATATACAAAATATAAAGTTACTCTATTAATTTTGTATACTACTATTTTTATCTAAGAATTAAACAAAAATATACAGTAAAGCCTTGTATATTTTTGTTTTTTTGTACTATAATATAAATATTAGAATAAATAGAAAATTTTATTAAAATAATAAAAAAGAGGTTATTCCCCAAAAGTGACAGATACCCCAAAAGGAAACGTCACTAATAGGAAAAAAGGAGAAGAAATGATGATAAATGAAACTATAGAATTAAAACAAGGAATAAAAATTCATAAAATAGAAACAAATAAATTTAAAACAAATTTATTAGCAATATTTTTAAGTGTTCCATTAAATAGGCAAACAGTAACAAAAAATGCATTATTAGCAGCTGTTTTAAGAAGAGGAACTAATAATATGCCTACACAAGAAAATATAAGTAAAAATCTAGAAGAAATGTATGGAGCAGGCTTTGACTGTGGAATAGAAAAAAATGGAGATAATCAAACAATAAAATTCTATTTAGAATCAATAAATGATGAATTCTTACCACAAAAAGAAGAATTATTAAAAAACAGTTTTGATATATTATTTGATATAGCATTTAATCCATTAATAGAAAATGGAAAATTTAAAGAAGAATATATACAAGGAGAAAAAGAAAATCTAAAACAAATAATAGAAGGAAAAATAGATAATAAAGGTTCATATGCTATGGAAAGATGTATAGAAGAAATGTATAAAAATAAAGCATATGGACTATATAAATATGGATATATAGAAGACTTGGAAAAAATAACTTCAGAAGAACTTTACAACTATTATATAGAAGTTATAAAAACATGTAAAATAGATATATTTGTATCAGGTATGCTACCTAAAAATGTGATAGAAATAGTAAAGGAAAATGAAAATATAAAGAAATTACAAGAAAGAAAAGTAAAACTAAACGAAGAGCAAAAAGATATACCAACACAAGAAAAAATAATAGAAGAGAGCATGGAGGTAACACAAGGAAAATTAGTTTTAGGATTAGATGTAACTTCTAATTTAGAAAATATAAGCTATATAACAATGTGTTATAACACAATATTAGGTGGAGGAGCTAACTCAAAAATGTTCCAAAATGTAAGAGAAAAAGCCAGCCTAGCATACACAGTAGGCTCAAATTACTTAAAAAGAAAACAAAATATAATAATAAGGGCTGGAATAGAAATAGAAAATTATGAAAAAGCATTGCAAATAATAGAAGAACAATTAGAAGATATGAAAAATGGAAATTTTACAGATGAAGATATACAAAATGCAAAAAACTTAATAATAGCAACAATAGAGAATATACCAGAAGAACAAGACACAGAGATAAGCTATTATTTTGGTCAAGAGTTAGCAAATACAAATATAACCACAGAAGAATATAAAGAAAAAATAGAAAATGTGACTAAAGAACAAATTGTAGAAGTAGCAAAAAGTGTAAAAATGAATACAATTTATTTTTTGAAAAATTAAATTAGCTATTTTTAAAATACTCAACTTATGCATTTGTATATACAAACACATAAGGTTATTCTACAAAAAGTGATAACAGTTGAAAACTAAATATATAAAATACAAAAAATGTAAGGTAATTTTAAATGTCTGTAACTGCAATAAAATTACTTAAAATTTATATAAGTTTTAGTAAAGTGGACGATTACTAAATGTCCCTACATTTAAAATAACAGAAATCAAATGTATGGCTTCTGAAAGGAGAAAACATGAAATTAATAGAAAGTACAAAAATAAAAGAAAAAGCATATATAGAAAAACTAGAAAATGGCTTAACAATAGTCATAATTCCAAAAGAAAATACAAAAAAGAAATATGTAATATGGGGAACACATTTTGGGTCAATAGATAATAGGTTTATAATGCCAAAAACTGGTGAAGAAGTATTTGTACCAGATGGAGTAGCACATTTTTTAGAACACAAGATGTTTGAACAAGAAAACGGAAAAAATAGTTTAGATGTGTTAATGTCATTAGGAGTAGATGCAAATGCATATACAACAAATAATCATACAGCATACCTTTTTGAAACAACAACTAACTTCTATGAGGCACTAGATGAATTAATGGACTATGTACAACACCCATATTTTACAGACGAAAATGTAGAAAAAGAAAAAGGAATAATAGGCCAAGAAATAGGAATGTATGATGATGACCCAGGTTGGCAATTATATATGAATGCATTAGACTGTATGTATAAAGAAAATGCAGTAAAAATAGATATAGCAGGGACTGTAGAATCTATAAGTAAAATAGATAAAGATGTATTATATAAATGTTATAATACATTTTATAACCCATCAAATATGGTATTAGTAGTATGTGGAGAATTTAATCCAGAAGAGATATTACAACAAATAAAAAATAGGTTAGTACAAAAAGAAAATCAAAGTGAAATAAAAAGAATATATCCAGAATCTGAAAAAGGTATAAATAAAAAACAAAAAGAAACACAAATGCAAGTAAGTAAACCTATATTTTTAATAGGTTTTAAAGATGAAAATTTAGGAAAAGATAAAGTAAAAAGACATATAGCAATAGAAATATTAATGAATATGCTTGTTGGAAAAAGTTCACCATTTTATCAAAAACTATATAATGAAGGTTTATTAGTAGCGCCACTAGATATGGATTATGAATTTACAGATAATTATGCACATGTAATGTTAACAGGACAATCAAAAGAACCATTAAAAATAAAAGAAGAATTATTAAAACAAATAGAAAAATTAAAACAAAATATAAATGAAGAATATTTTAATAGAATAAAGAAAAAAGTTTATGGAGATTATGTAGTTGAATATAATAATGTGGCAGATATTGCTAGAATGTTTTTATCAGATTATTTTAAAGGTATAAATTCATTTGATTATATTGAACAATATAATACAGTAACAGCTGAATATACAAAAGAAATTTTGAATGAATTATTTGACGAAAAAAATTCTGTATTGTCAGTTGTAAACGTAAAATAAAAAACCCTGTCGAATAATATAAAAAAAACTCAAAAAAACTCGCACGAAAGTTGATAAAAAACGCCTGAAATTGGTGTTTTTTTATTGACTTAAATGTAAAAATATGGTATTTTATAGTTATACAAAAGAATAATTACACGAAAAAAAGGAGAGTGATTATATGTTAAATGATGAAATTTGTAAATTGAGAGAAGAACTAAATGAAAGTATAATTAAAGGTAAAGATTACAAAATAACATATAAGCTAAGTGTGGAATTAGATGAATTAATAGCGAAGTATTATAAAAATAATAAAATGAGTAATAAAATAAACGAAAAAACAAAACAAAAAAATAAAATAAGGCTTATAAAATAACAATTCAAACAAAAGAAAAAATAAAAAAGAATGTACTAATTAATATTTAAAATTTTATACACTAATTAAAAAATAGAGAATATTTTACCATTATAGTAGTATTCTCTATTTTTATATACTAGGAAAGTATGATATTTTAAGTTAAATTATAGTAGTAAATGCTCATCAAAGTAGCAATTAACTTTTTGTATTTAAAAAGTTAATTAAAATTCATAGATTTCAAAATACTATTACATATGAAAAAGCCACTCAGTTATGGGTGAGTTTTGTTGTATGAAATAAACATTGAAAATTTAGTGTTTATTTCAGTGCTGTAAATGATCAAAAAGTGTTGTTTTCATTATTTTTTTATATCTGTCAGTAACCCCCTTCAATGTGAATGAGTATTTTAGTTACAATTTAGCATTAACTAACTTATATATTCGTTGTGCCACAAATTTTGCATAAGTCTATAGTTTAAAAAATAATTTGTTTTTTGTAATTTGTTATAATTCGCAAGCAAAAATATTTATAATTTACAGTAATTAAATCTCTAAAGATATTTTAAATTTACTTTTTTAGATATCGTTAAATAATAAAAATTAACATTTCTTAATTTTAGAATGTAGGGATGTAGGATCGTGACCTAAGGTTTAATTATTTTTACTATAGTATAGATAACATACAAGAACGTAAAAACATTATTTTAAAATATGCAATTTGTAAATATAAAATTATTATTCGAATAATGTTTAAGTTAAAAAATGTTGAAAAAAAAAGGAAAATAAGTTATAATAGTAATATAAGTAAAAATGGAGGTAACAAATGAAAATCAAAAAAACAAAAATTGTAATACTAATTTGTATTATATTACTAGCAATATTTATGCCAAAAATTAATGCAACAATTAATCCAGATGATTATGAGCCAGGAGGGTTAACAGCATCTGATTATATAAAACCATTCAAATTTGCATCAACAATACTTAATGCAATAACAATTGTAGGTGTAGTAATATCAGTTATAATGGTTATGGTATTAGGTATAAAATATATGCTAGGAAGTGTAGAAGAAAAGGCAGAATACAAAAAAACAATGATACCAATGTTAGTAGGGGCAATATTACTATTTTGCTCATCAACATTAGTATCTATTATATATGGATTAGTAACACAGATACGATAAAATGTATATGAATGGAAGTGATAGTATGATAAAAATAAATAATATAGTAAAAACACTAATTATATTAGTATTGATAATATTTAATTGTAAAGTTGTAGTGCATGGAACAGGAGCACAAGCTTCAAATCCTAATTTTGATAATAGTACAAACTCTAACCCATATGCAGCAGGTCAACAAAATAGTCAAGTAACAAATAATAAAAATAATCAAACTAGTTCATCAACACCTTGGGAAGATTTCAAAAAATCATTACAACCAATAATTAATAATCCACTTATAGATGATAATACTAAAAAAGCAATGCAACCATATTTAACAGGTTCAGGCTCTATAGAATCGCAAAAAGAAATAATGAAAATACTAGTAGGTGCACCAGTTACTGATGAAGAAACAAGAAAAACAATATCTGCAATAGCAAAAGGAACAGCAAATTCATTAATTTCTGCTCCAGGAGCTGCTATAGTAGAGGGAGACTGGGAAAGTTTAATATTAGGACCAGTAATAACAAATACTAAAGAAGAGATAGAAGAGCAAAAGAAAAAAGAGGAACAAAAAACAAATGGAAGTAGTAAAGCTTCACCACAAGTAACAACAAGCACAACAACTCCAAAAAGAACAAGCAGTGCTTCACATACAACAGGAGAAGTAATAGAAGAAGCAGATGAATTTATAAGAAATGGAGAAAAAAAGGCAAATGATGTAATAAGTAAACAAGAGATGCAGAAATTATCTGATACAATATATAATATATTATTAGTAGTAGCAATGGTGATAGCAGTACTATTAGGAGCAATATTAGGCTTTAAATTTATAACAGAAGGAGTAGAAGGAAAAGCAAATGTTCAAGCAGCCCTAATACCATATGTAGCAGGCTGTGTAGTAGTATTTGGTTCATTTACAATATGGAAAATAGTAGTAACAGTTTTACAAGGAATACAATAAAAATAGAAAAATAAGTAAAAAACAGTTGAAAAATGAAAAAAAATATATTATAATAAAAATAGTAATGAAAATTTTAAGGAGGAAAATTATGAAAAAACAAGTAAAAATAATATCTATAATATTAGTAATAATGATGGCTTTAACAGCAGTTTCTAATGTGGTATTAGCAACAAATATACCTGATGCTATTAAGCAAATAGGACAAGGAAATGACCAAGCTAATGCAGATAAAGTAGTTCAACTTGGAGCTACAATAGTAACAATTATGCAAACAGTAGGTATAGTAGTAGCTGTAGTTATACTATTAATATTAGGTATTAAATATATGATGGGTAGTGCAGAAGAAAAAGCAGAATACAAGAAGACAATGATACCATATTTAGTTGGAGCAGTATTAATATTTGCATCTACAACTATAGTAAATGTTGTATACAATATGGCAAATGCATTCAACAATATAGACTAAAATATGATAATAAAAAAGCAAGCATAAAGCTTGCTTTTTTACAAGAACATAACAAACATATTACAAACACATTAAAAATGCATAAAATTGCATTTTTTTTTGTTTTTTTGTTACATTTTAATCATTTATCTGTTATAATATAATCAAGTGTAATTGTACACTAATGAAAATAAACAAAAGCAAAATAGGAGGACAAGTTTATATGGGAACATATAATATACCTAGAAATGTAAAAGGTGAGGGAAGAATTTTATTTATATTTTCTGCTAAGAGTATGATTTATACAATGATAGGAGGAGTTATTCGGTTTACCATTTTACTTTATTTGTTCAGCACTAAAATTAACAATTGTAGGAATTATAATTGTACTATTTTTAGCATTATTAGGATTTATAATAGGAACATTTAAAATACCTGAAATAGGAATGCTAAAATTTACAAAAACAGTAGGTGGAGAAAATATAGATGATGTAATAAAAAGAGCTATAAAATTCAAGAAGAGTGGAGGCAAAATATATTTGTATACAAAGGAGGAAGAAAAATAATGGATAGTATAAAATTACTAACAATGATACTAGCAATTATATTAGGAATAATGGTAATGCTGTTAGTTGTACTAGGGATTGTATTTGCAACTTCAAAAATGAGAAAAAATGAAGAAGAAAAAGAAGAAATGAAAGCTAAAGGAATTGAGGCACCAAAAACTAAAAAGTTTAAAGAATACAGAACAGGTTCAGTAATGAACTTTATGGAATTTGATACAGTAGTAGACAACATGATCTCCCAAAAAGATGGAAAAAGATACATAATGGTTGTAGAATGTCAAGGAATAAACTATGACTTAATGTCAGAGGTAGAAAAAAACTCTGTAGAAGAAGGATTTATACAATTTTTAAATACTTTAAGACATCCTATACAAATATATACACAAACAAGAACAATAAACTTAGACTCAAGTATACAATCATATAAGGAAAAAATAAAAGAGATACAGGTAGAACTAGAAAAGCAAGAAATGAATTATAAACAAATGGTCAAATCTGAAAGATATACAAGACAACAACTAGATAAAGCATATTTTGAATTAACAAAACAAAGAAACCTATATGAATATGGTAAAGATATAATATACTCTACTGAAAGAATGAGCTCAAATAAAAACGTATTAAACCAAAAATACTATGTAGTAATTCCATATTTCCTAGAGGAATTAGGAGATAACTCATTTGATAAAGAAGAACAAAGAAATATGGCATTTTCAGAATTATATACAAGAGCGCAATCAATAGTTAGAACATTAGGAGTATGTGGAATAAATGCAAAAGTCTTAACATCAAACGAATTAGTAGAATTATTATATATGGCATATAACCGTGATGAAGCAGAAATATATGGACTAGATAAAGCGTTAAAAGCAGGATATGATGAACTATATTCAACAGCTCCAGATGTAGTTGACAAACAAATGAGAGCATTAGATAAGCAAATAGAAGAGAAAGCATTAGAACTTGCAAAAGAAAAAGTAACAGAAGCTAAAACAGAAAAACAAAAAGCCCTACAAGAAAAGAGAAGAAAAGAGAGAGACTTAATAGGAGAACTTGCTGAAATGATTATAGAAGAAAATGCACAAATAGTAGGACAAGATGTTGCTGAGGAAGCTATAAAGAAAGTACAAGAAGAAAAAGAAGGAGGAACTAAAGATGTCAAAGAAAAGCCAAAGAGAACTAGAAAGACAAAGACAGCTTAAAAATGACTATACAAACCCAGATGAATATCAAATTCTTAAGAAAAAAACAATAAAAGAATTAATAGCACCATCTGGAATAGATGCTAGTAACATGAACCATTTAGAAATAATATCAAATGTTACAAGATATGCAAGAAGTTTCTTCGTATCAACACTTCCTAGAATGGCTACATTCCCAGAGCTATTCAGAGATATGTATCTATTTGGGGATATAAATACATCTATATACATAGAACCAATAGCAGAATCTAGATCACAAAATGAATTGAATAGAGTTATTAATGAACTTGAAACAGAAAGAATTGTTGCAGCAGATAGAGGAAATATAAATAGAGAAAGCACAATAGGTCAAAAAAGATATGAGGCAGAACAACTAAGAGATGAAATAGCAGCAGGATATAATAAACTATTTGAAGCTTCTATAGTATCTACACTATTTGCATATAGCTTAGAAGATTTAAACAGATTTACAAAACTATTAGATACAGAAATGTCAAAATCTTTAGTAGGTGTAAAAAGTGCATGGGGAATGCAAGAAGAAGCATTCAAAAGTAATATTCCATTAATGGATAATAAAATTAAAAAAACACATACATTTGATAGACGTTCAATGGGAACAGTATTTCCATTCACAACATCAGAAGTAGGACATCCAACAGGTATACCACTAGGTTTTAACAAACAAACAGGAGTGCCAATTTTATTTGATAACTTCCACTCATCACTTACAAACTATAATATGGTTATATTTGCTAAGTCTGGTGCAGGTAAATCTGTTACAATGAAAACTTTAATTTCACGTAGTGCTGTATTAATGGGAATACAAAGTTTAGCGCTAGATGCCGAAGGAGAGTACAGTATAGTTGCAGAGAGCTTAGGAGGAGTAAATGTAGTATTAAGCCCAACATCACAAACAGTAATAAATTTATTTGATATAGAATCTGAAATTATAAAAGATGAAATAACAGGTAAAACAAGATCAGTAGTAAATGTTGAAAATAAAGTAGAAGACGTAACACAAGCATTACTTACAATGGCAAGAGGAAGTACAAGAAGTAAAGAAGTAAACGAACTTACAAAACAAATTATATCAGAAGCAGTAGCAGAGGAATATGCAGAGGCAAGAATTACAAGTGATCCAGCAAGTTTATATGAATCTAATGAAATTGTAACAGGAGATGTATTGGGAAGGCAAAAGAAAGAAATGCCAACAATTGGTTCTTGGTATAAAAGGATTTTAGTAAAAGCAGAGGAAAATACAAATGTTGATTACCAATTCCATTATAGTTACTTAATAAAAGTTATGAAACAATATATTAGAGAGTATAATGGTCAAATGGCATATTTTGATGGACAATCTACATTTGACTTATTAGATGGAACATTATTTATAAACTTAGATATATCTCAACTAGAAGAAAGATTTGCAAGACCTTTAGCTCAACAAATACTACTTTCTTGGATTTGGGAAAAATATGTTAAGAAAAATAGTGAAGATAGAACAAAAGCTTCTAAAAAAAGAGTTTTAGTAGATGAAGCATGGATGTTACTTCCATACCCAGAAGCCGTAGACTTTTTAAATACAATGGCACGTCGTGCAAGAAAGAGAAATGTCTCTTTAGCAATAATTTCACAAAGATTCCAGGACTTTTATGAAAAACCAGAGGCACAAGCTGTTTTAACATCATCAGATACAAAACTATTTTTAGCACAAGATAAATCTGAAATACAATACTTAAAAGAAGTATTTAAATTAAGTTCAGGGGAATCAAATTTCCTAGTAACTTGTTTTAAAGGAGAAGGACTTCTAAAAGTAGGAGCAGATACAGCGATAATACAAATAAGACCAACACAAAAAGAATTTGAGTTTGTTGAAACAAACATAAATAAGTTGGTAAAAATGAAACAAAACAGAGAAGAATACTAGGAGGAAAACAATAGTATGAAAATATTTATACAAAAAAACATACTACAAAAGACAATAATTGCTATATTAATGGTAATTTGTATTAATTTCATAGCTCCAACTTATTCAAATGCTGCAATTACAGGAGGAGTATTACTAAGACCATTTACAGACTTTGCCTGTATGATAGGTGACGCAATTATAAATGGTGTACAGAGACTTATGACAGGAGAATGGGGAGCAGATTATAACGATTTTTCCCTAAATGGATTTTTATTGAAAAGTTCAGAATACTATAGTAATAGTAATCGATATAAGTCAGGTGTATATAAATACACAATTGGAGACAGTAAAAATAGTGATGAAGTACCAGTAATTAAAGTAAATCCAGATAAACAATTTACAAAAGTAGATGGAGAGTACTATATTCCAATAGCAACATATAGCCCAGAGCAAATATTTTCAGGAAATGTACCAGGATTAGATATTAACTTTATTAGTCCAAATTTTGATGATGGTAGTGCAGCAGATTTACAAAGTACAATTTCAAAATGGTATGTAGCACTTAGAAATTTAGCTACTGTAGGACTTTTATGTGTACTTGTATATGTAGGTATAAGAATAATGTTATCAAGTACAGCAGGAGATAAAGCAAAATATAAGAGAATGTTTACAGACTGGCTAATAGCATTATGTATATTATTCTTTCTACATTATATAATGTCATTTGTTTTAACACTAACAGAGGCAGTATGTACTGCAATAGGAGGAGATGGAAGTGCAACTGTTAACATTTATGATGAATCAGCAGGAAAAACATTTTCAACAAACTTATTAGGTTTAACTAGATTTAAAGCACAATCAGATGAATGGGGACAAAAACTTTTATATATGTTATTCTATTTAGTATTAATAGTATATACTTTAATGTTTACATGGAACTATTTAAGAAGGTTGCTAATGATGGCATTTTTAACTATTATAGCACCATTAATAGCACTAACATATCCAATAGATAAAATAGGAGATAGTAAAGCACAAGCATTTAATATGTGGCTTAGGGAATATGTATATAATGCATTAATACAACCATTTCACCTAATTATATATACAGTATTTATTGGTTCAGCAATTGACTTAGTAGCAGATAATATGCTTTATGCACTAGCATGTATGGGATTTTTACTATTTGCTGAAAAATTCTTAAAGAAACTATTTGGATTTGACAGTGCACCACTTGGAACAATGGGAGCGTTAGCAGGATTTACAGCAGGTTCTATAGCTTCAAAGATAGGTAAAGGAGGAAGTAGTTCAAATAACAAAATTGAAAAAGGAAAACAAGATTTTTCAGAAGAGAAAACACCTAGATATAAGAGAACACATGGAACAGATGGAATAGATTATAAACAAAACCCTAACTTAGGAATGGGACAAGAAGAAAATAATGCTGATTTAAATACCAGAGAAAAAGCAGAACTTGAACAACATAATTTATCAAATAATACAAATAATTTATCAAATAATAGAAATAATTTGTCTGATGAAGAAAATCAAGAGTATAATAGGTTAAAAGATGAACTAGACAATATAGACTATAATGATATGTATATGAATGCAGATAAATATGCAGAAAAACAAACAAGGTTTGCTGAATTAGAAAAACAAAAATTAGGACAAGACGAAGATAAAATTGATGAACAACCTATTAAAGTACAAAGTATAAAAAATCCAGGAAGATTTAAACAAGGTGTAAATAATATAATAAGTGCACACGGCGGAGGAAAAAGAGTAGCAAAGAAAATGGCAATAGGAGGAGTAAAGGCATTAGGAGCAGGTACTAAATTTGTAGCAAAAACAGGATTTGAATTTGCAGGAGCATCATTTGGAGCAGCGATGGGATTAGCATCAGGAAAAGGAATAGGAGGAGTTGTAGCTGGAGCGAGCGCAGGAAAGGCTATTGGAGACAGATTAGGAAATTCAGTTACATCAATACCAGGAAAAGTAGGAAATGCAGGAAGAGGAGCTGTAAGAGTAGGAAAAGGAGTAGCAGAAACATTTAGAAGAGAAATAGATACATTCAATGGAAATCATACACTAGAAGATAAAGCTCAAGCAAAAGCATTTATGAAAGATGTAGCAACAGAACAATATATAAGAGACAAGTTTATGCAAGAAAAAGGATATGCATTATCAGACTCACAAGTAAAAGATGAAATGAGAAGTATACAAGCATATGCAAATGAAGGAATGACAGATATTTCTCAAATATATAGAGCAAAAAAAGCGGAAAAATTTGGTGTGTCTGCACAACAATCAGCTAAAATTGCACTACTTGCACAAGATAGAGGTATAGATTCTAAAGTTTTAGGTGATGAAAAACAATTAAGCCAAAGAAGAGCAGACTTTACACAAGAGTTTATAGATAAAGGCTTAAGTGAACAACAAGCTGCACAAAAAGCAGATTATGTATTAAATGTAATGAAAGCACAAGTAGGACAAAGACATAATTTAGGACAAGCTGGAAGTGCTACACCTGTAACAAATGGAGCTAATACAGGAACAAATGGTACTCAAACAAGAAAACCTAGACAAAGACAGAATAATAATGGGCAACAAAATACTAGTACACAAAGTGGAAACAGAGGACAAAATAGTAGAAGCCAAAGTGGAAACAGAGGACAAAACAGTAGAAGCCAAAGCGGAAACGGAGGACAAAATACTAGAAGACAAAATGGAAACAGTGGAAATAATAGCAGAAGAAGGAATAATACATAATCAGTAAAAAATAACACCTAAATTGTAAATAATAAAAAATAGAAATAATTAAATATAAGGAGGCTACTTTCAATGAATAGGATAATAAGATTATGGAACAAAAACAGAAAGCAAATTATTATAATAGGGTTGGCAGTAGTCTTCTTTATTATATTAATACAAGTATTAAATACAATAATAAAAACTAAAAAAGAAGAAACAAATATTATTGATACAAATAATATTGAAATAAAAGAAGAACTGCCAACAAAGTCTATAATAAGTGGAACAAATACGACTGAAAAGATTGCCAAGGATAACACACAAATAATAAATAGCTTTATAGAAAATTGCAATAATGGAAATATAGAAAAAGCATATGAGGTATTAACAGATAAATGTAAGGAAGTACTATTCCCAACAAAAGAGATTTTCAAAACTAACTATGTAGATATAATATTTGGAGAGAAACGAATATATAACATAAAAAATTGGATTTCAACATCAAAAGCAAATACATACTTAGTAGAATATTTTAGTGATGTAATGTCAACAGGAAAAGTACAAGAAGGAATAGATTTTCAAGACTATATAACAGTAAATTACAATGATGACGGAAAAATTAATATAAATAGTTTTATTTCATATGAGGAAATAAACAAAAGTAATGAAAATGATAAAATAAAAATAACTGTAATAGGTAAAGAAATTTATAAAGGTTATGAACAGTATGAAATACAAATACAAAATAAAACAGAAAAAGAAATGTTACTAGATACAAAAAGCACATCAACATCTACATATATAAAAGGTAAAAATGGCACAACATATGGAGCAATTCTAGGTGACTTATCAGATATACAACTAATATTAGATGAAGATTCAATAATTAATCATAAAATAAAATTTAATAAAACATACAATTTATCAACAACAATAGAAAGCATGAATTTTACAGATATAGTAGAAGACTATGAAGTATATACACAAAATGAAAATAACTATGATGATAGAATGAACATTCAAGTAGAATTATAAAATCAAGAGGCGGTGAATATGGGATTTATAGATAAAACAAAAAAAGAAATAGAAAAAAAGGGAAAGAAACAAATAAAAAAAGTTATATGGAGTATAGTTCTAAAAATATTACCATATTTGCTAGTATTTATGTTATTATTAGGATTAATAGGAATATGGGATGCAGTATGTGAAGAAATAAAGTCAATGTATAGCCAAGTTACTACATATACTACAAACTTAATAAAAAGTATTACAGATGATTATTGGATGGACCTATCACAAAAAGTAAAATTTGAAGGTGAAGAAGAAAGAACCTTAATAGATCAATATATGTATAGATTAGAAAACTTGGGAATTTCGCTAAAAGATTTAAATTTATTAGGAGAAGCAAATTATGATGACCCTAATTTATTGTCAGACCCAATCAATAAAGCAAAAGTGCAAAAATATTTAAAATCATTTGTTGTATCAGAATTAATAACAACACAAATACACCGTAGAAATGGAAATGGTTTAACAAAAGTAGATTCAGGAAGCCCACTAGTAAATGCAATTCTTGGTGATGATGCAGATTTACAAATAACAGCAGATAAGGTAGATGGAGGAATATATTTATATAGAACAAAAGATGCAACGAATTCTTCAGAAGTAAATAACCAACCAACAAATAATAAGCCAAATAATGTGCCACAAACTAATAAACCTACTGTTGACTTTACAGGAAAAAATATAAATACATCTAAATATGGTCTAAATTCAGAAGAAGTAACTCTTCAAATGGACAATATAACACATGAATATAAAATAGCTTGGATTTCAGATTTACATATGATGCAGCCAAATGAGCCTAATATAAATAATGAGTGGTATACAAATCATTCAACAACATTTACACAAAGAAATAATAGCTTTAATAATTCTTATAATATTCTACCTAAAATTGTAGAATGTTTAAATGGCAATGACTTTGATGCTATAGTATTTGGTGGAGATATTATGGACAACTATAGTGAAGCAAACTTTAACTACTTAAAAGAACAAATAAATAAAATTACTAATAAAAATATAATGTTTTTAGTTGCCGATCACGACTATTTAACAGAAATGACAACAAATACAGGAGTAAATAAAGAGGCTTCTAGTTTAGGAGTAAGTGGAGATATAAAGCAAATAACTATTGGAAAAGATGGAGATGCAATTAGTTTAGTTGGACAAAATTATTCTAATGAAAAAATTTCAGATAGTGCAGTTAATAATATTTCAAATCAACTAAATAAAGCTAGTAATTCACTATTCTTTACACATGTACCTGTAGAATCAAAAACACAAGCATCACAAATGCAAACATGGTCTAGAAATGTTCATAATAACCAAGTATACTATTGGAGTAAACAAGCAACTAGTAGTGGGTATAATGATGTACCAAGTAATTACCTAAACACATTATATGATTCAAAATCATTAAAAGGAGTATTTGCAGGTCATGTTCACGCTTCAGGAGATTTTGAATTAAATACAGGAATAAAACAACATATATTTAATGCATCATATAATAACAATATTGGTGTAATTACAATTAGACCTTCAGGAAAAGTAGAAGGAGTAGAAGAAACTAAGCCAGAACAAAACACAAGTGAAATAGATGAAATTGACAACTATTATAGAATGGAATATACAGAGTTAGAAAAGTTTAAAGAAATGATAGAAGACTTTAATAATGATGATGATCCAAATATAAGCAAAATGGAAAAATGTTTTTCAATAGATGAAGATGATAATTTACTAATAGCACAAATAAATGGATATACAAAAGTAGAAAAAACAGATGGAGAAGTTACATCAACAAAAAACTCATATACAGCTACAATAAAGAAAATAGATTATAAACAAAAAGTAGCAGAATTTGGACTACCATATGAATTTTTAATAGATTTGTGTATGGTTACGCAAAATCCAGAATATGTATTCCATGTAGCACAAATGGCATTAGATACTAGAATAGATATATTATTAATAAATAATGAAACAACTCAAATAACAGAAAGAGAGAGAAAAAAAACAAAACATCATGATGATGGAACAACTTCAACATATACATTAACAACTATAAAAACAGAAAAAAGTACAAATCCAGTACTAGAGTTAAAATATGCTAACTCATGGAGTAAATACCAAAAAGTAATATGGACAAATAAAGTAGATGAATCAACTAAAGTAACAAGTACAGAAACATCAACAACAACTAAGACCAAAATTACAAATACATATTCATCTATTGAGGGAAGTGTAATAAGAAAATCAGACAATTTCTTAGGACTACTTAGAAATTCAACAGGAAGATATATATCAGGGACAACACCTTCATTTAAAGTAGAAGGTAGTAAATTTGATAGATATGGAAAAAATGTAGAATACAAATTGCCAAATCTTTCAACATATGAAGCACCACTTAATAACCTAATAAGTGGAGAAGAAGCTTTTTATGAATTGCTAAGAAAAAATGAAAGAACCGAACCATTAGTAGAACTTATACAATACTATTTAACATTTCCAGAGCAAGAGTACTATGAATTAGATGAAAGTGAAATTAAGGAAATTTTAGGTGGATTTAATGATGCAAGTTTATCAACCAAATATGATAAAGTAACAGATGATGAGTTAGAAATACTTTATAAAATATGTGAAGCAGAAGCAGGAGGAAGTAAGAGCGAGGAAGAAATAGGGCATGTTGCAAGTGTTATACTAAATAGAGTAAAATGTTCATCATGGGGAAATACAATTAAAGATGTAGTATTTCAGAAAAATCAATTTGCACCTATAACAGATGGACATTATGATAAAGCAGTTCCATCTGATAAAACAAAAAGAGCAGTTGATTATGTATTAGCTAATGGAGATACAACAGGAGGAGCGGTATACTTTAGAACAAAAAAATCAGCTATAAGTGCAGGAATGCCAACAAGTAGTTCTGATAAACACCCATCATATATATATTTATTTACAGATCCAAATACACATGTATTTTTAACTAACCAAAAAGCTTTAGATGAACTTCAAGCATCAAAAACACCTGAATTAGATGGTTCATCAGAAAATTTAGTAGAGGCAGCAGAAAAAGTACATAAATATGTAAGAGATAATAAGTATACATATGCACAAAAAGGAGTAACAGTTCCAAACTATAAAACAAGAACAATAGATTGTAGTTCATATGTAACATGGGTATTATTAGAGGCAGGATATAGAAGTTCAAGATTTTATGAAGGTATGTATCAATGGACTTCAGTTACCTTTAGAACTAATTCAGAAGGTTGGCAAGTAATAAAAAATATATCAGATGCAAAAGCAGGAGACATATTATGTTATAATGGACACGTAGAAATATATGCAGGAGAGACTAATAGTTCAGGAACTAGGGCAATAGTGTATAATTGCGGAGGAAATTCAAGTATTAAAGCGATTGAAACTAGTGTATCTGGTCATTCTACTAGTCAATTATTAAAAATATTGAGAGTACCAATATAAAACATGAAAGGAAAAGATATGAAGAATAAAGGATTTATTATATTAGCAATTATAATAATAATTATCATTATAATTATTACAACAATACTGCTATTAATAACAAAAAAATATTTGAATTCCGATAATTATGAAACAGACTTTGAACAGCAAGTTCTTATAGAACCTGATGAAAAAATAGAAATATTAGATAATAAAAATAAATATTTTGCAATAAAGAGAGCACTATATTCTATAATAACAAATATACAAAAAATAAATGGAGAAATTGAATATAATGATGAAATATCTTCAGTGCAACAGGAAGAGCTAAAAAAAGAAGCGTTAGAAGAAGGAACCGAATATTTTGAAGGAATAATAGATAGTCAATATATAAATGAAATGAATTTCAAAAAACAAGATATTGTGAATGTAGCAAAAAAATATGATAAATACAATTTAACAATAGATAAAATATATGCATATAATAAATCAAATTATATAGACATCATGTTAGTATATGCATATATAGGGAATGAAGAATTTAGCATTATAATGAAAATGGATACAGATAATCAAACATTTTCAATATTCCTAAATGATTATATAGAAAAATACAATTATAATGAAAACATGAATGTAGATAATATAAAAATAAATGAAGAACCAATAAAAGAAAATAATAATAATACATTTGAATATATAAATATAAATGATGAAAGTATGGCACAATACTATTTATATGATTATGGAGAAAAAGTTTCAAATAATATAAACTTAGCATATAAAAATATAGATGAACAATACAAAAAAGAAAGATTTTCAACATTAGAAAGCTACAAAAAATATATAGATAATTCAGAAAAAAACTATCAACTTTTAAAACTACAAAGCTATTTAGTAGAGAAGCTTGATAATTATACAATATACACATGTATAGACCAATATGGAAATAAATATATATTTAAAGAAACATCAATAATGCAATATACAGTTCAATTGGATGACTATACAATAGAAACTGAAACATTCAGAAAAAGATATAGTGTAGCAAATAATAAACAACGAGGAATACTAAACATAGATAAATTTATTCAAATGTTAAATATGCAAGACTATGAATCAGCATATAATGTACTAGATAATAGCTTCAAGCAAAACAATTTCAAAACACAAGCAGAATTTGAAAATTATATGAAGCAACATACATTTAAATATAACGAAGTAACATATAATCAATACAATAACAAAATATCATCACTTCATACATATGATATACAACTAACAGATTTAAGTAAGCAATCACAAGAAGTTTATAATATTACAATAACAGTAAAATTACTAGAAGATACAAAATTCTCATTATCTTTCGAAAGGGACGTCTAAAAGGGACGCCCCTTTTTCGAAAAAAATTGCTAAAAGGGACAGCCCTTGTTTATATAAAATAAATAATTAATTAAAGATACAATAGTATCATACCATGTGATATATTCTAAAAAGTTGTAGCTATAAAATATAGTATTTTCAATATAGTTGTATATTATATAGAATTATTAACAAGTAATATTTTATTATCAAAAATACCGTATAACTATTGTGATAATAGGCTTTTTATGATATAAATATATATAATTAAAGGAGGATTTTTAATGAAAAATAATGCAGATATAAAAGAAAACGAAATATTAAAACTTAATTATGATTTATTATATATCCTCTTAAAAGATCGCACAACAGATAAAAATATTATTTGGGCTACCAACTATTATAAAATTAGAGGTCCTGGATATTTTTTTGAAGATAATATAAAAATTGAAAGCATAACAGGCTGTAATGGCACTATTATTAAGCCAAGAGTAAAAAAAAGTAGAATAGAGCAGGAGAAAAGAATAAAAGATAAAGCTGAAGTATTTACACCTTCATGGGTGTGCAATTCTCAAAATAACTTAATTGATAATGCATGGTTTGGAGAAAAAAATATTTTTAATAAAGAAATAGATAAAAGTTGGAGAGTAACAAAAAAGAAAATAAAATTTCCAACAAAAACAGATAAAAACTTTGAAGATTATATAAAAGATACAAGATTAGAAGTATCGTGTGGAGAGGCTCCTTACTTAGTAAGTAGATATGATAATGTAACAGGAGAAATGATAAAAATACAAAATAGAATTGGGCTACTAGATAGAAAATTTAGAGTAATAAATGAAAATATAGATGATGAAGATAAATGGAATGAATTTGTTGAAATAGCATACAAAAATACATATGCATTTGAATATCAAGGGGATAACTTATTAATAGCAAGAGAAAACTTATTATTCACATATATTGATAACTATGTTTATAAATTCAAAAAAGAACCATCAATGGAACAATTAATAAAAATAGCAACAATAATTTCTTGGAATATATGGCAAATGGATGGAATTAAATTTGTCATTCCACATAGTTGTAGAAACGGAAAAATTATAAAAAACACATTATTTGGTGAAGAAGAAACAGAATTTATATGTATAGGTTGTGAAAAAAATGCATATCGTAAACATAATGGTATTTATTGTAAAATAATGAACTGGGAAACAAATAGAAAAATAAAATATATATCATTATTAGATAGGAGTAATAAAAATGGAAAAAAATAAATTTACTGCAACATTTAAATATAAACTAATATATATTTTTAGAATAAATGATGAGAGCCATAAAGGTTTTCTGAAAATAGGGGAGGCTACAGTTCACACAAATAAAGATAAATACGAATTGAAACCAAACTGCGAGGAATTAATACAATCAGCTCATAACAGAATTAGTAGCTATACCTCAACAGCAGGAGTAGTATATGATTTATTATATACTGAATTAGCAGTAACAAATTCAAATGAGATTTTTAGTGATAAAAAAGTACATAATGTATTAAAAAGGTCTGGAATAAAAAATCATTATTTTAATACTATAAAAAACCAAAATGAATGGTTTGAAGTTAACTTAGAAACAGCAAAAAATGCAATAATAGCTGTTAAAGAAGGTAAAAAGTCATTAAACTCTAATCAGATAAGTGATAAACCAGATCCAATAGAATTCAGGCCTGAACAAGAAAAAGCTATTAAAGAAGCAATAAGATGTTTTAAGACACATGATTCAATGCTATGGAATGCAAAAATGAGGTTTGGAAAAACTTTATCAGCACTAGAAATAGTAAAAAGAAACAAATATAAAAAAACTATAATCATAACACATAGACCAGTTGTTAGTGATAGTTGGTTTCAGGATTTCAATAAAATATTTTATGATAATAAAGAATATAAATTTGGTTCTAAAACAATAGGAGAAAGTATTGATAATTTGCTAAAAGAAGATAAACCATTTGTATATTTTGCATCTATTCAAGATTTAAGGGAGTCTTCAAAAGTTGGTGGAAGATATGTTAAAGATGAAAAAATATTTAACTGTAAATGGGATTTTGTTGTTATTGATGAGGCTCATGAAGGGACAAAAACAGAACTAGGAGAAAAAACAATTGAAGGCGTAGTAAAATTAAATGATGGACATACTACAAAAATATTATACCTTTCAGGAACACCATTTAATTTAATGTCAGATTTTTCACCAGAGCAAATATTTACATGGGACTATATAATGGAGCAATCAGAAAAAGCTAATTGGGATAAAACACATTTAGGGGATCCTAATCCATATGAAGATTTACCTCAGCTAAATATTTATACATATGAGCTAACAAAAATATTCTCAAACTATTTAGATGTGCAAGAAAGCTCATTTAATTTCAGAGAGTTTTTTAGAACATGGACAGGAAAAATAGAAACTGATAGAAAACCTTTACCAGAAGGAAGAAATATAGGAGATTTTGTTCATGAGAATGATGTTAGAAGATTTCTAGAACTATTATGCAAACCGAGTGAAGAAAGTAATTATCCATTTTCTAAAGAAGAATATAGAAAATATTTTAGACATTCTTTATGGATGGTTCCAGGAGTAAAAGAAGGGAAAGCATTAAGCAAGTTATTACAAGAATATGATTGTTATAATAGCTTTAAAATAATAAATGTATGTGGAAATGAAGAGTCAAAAGATCCATTAAAAGATGTTAGACAAGCAATTGGAGAAAATCCAGAAGAAACATATACTATAACGTTATCTTGTGGAAAATTAACAACAGGAGTAACTGTAAAAGAATGGACAGCAGTATTCTATTTAATGGGTTCATATAATACATCAGCTTCTAGTTATTTGCAAACAATATTTAGGGTTCAATCACCTGCAGAAATAAATGGAAAAATGAAAGAAAAATGTTATGTATTTGATTTTGCACCAGATAGAGCACTAAAAATGTTGGCTAGTGCTGGAGGGCTTTCATATAGAGCAGGTTCTATTTCTACAAACAAAGTTATGGGAGAACTATTAAATTATTGCCCAGTAATTTCAGTAAATGGCTCTAAAATGATAACATATGATGTACCACATATGTTAAGACAATTAAAAAAAGCTGTTGCCCAAAGAGTTGTAGATAGCGGATTTGCAGATACTAAAATATATAATGATAATTTATTAAAATTAGATGACATACAATTAAAAGAATTTAATGAATTAAAAAGAATTATAGGTTCAGATGGTAAGCAACCTAAAAAAATATCAGAAATTGTAATTAATGGACAAGGATTTTCAAATGAACAATATGAGCAACTAAAAAAAGCAAAAGAAAAACGAACAAAAGATTTAACAGAGGAAGAAAAAAGACTAATCGAAGAAGAAAAGAAAAAGAAGAAAGAAGCTATATCAGCTATATCAATATTAAGAGCAATTTCAATAAGAATTCCACTATTAATATATGGTGCAGATATAGACATTAAGAAAGATATTGATGTTAATAATTTTACAGAAATTATAGATGATTTATCATGGAAAGAATTTATGCCTAAGGGAGTTACAAAAGAATTATTTAAAAAATTTTCAAAATATTATGATAATGATATATTTATAGCAGCTGGTCATCAAATAAGAAATAATGCATTATATGCAGATTCTTTACCAGTAAAAGAGAGAATACAGAGAATATCTGAAATATTTTCAACTTTTAGAAATCCAGATAAAGAAACTGTTTTAACTCCTTGGAAAACAGTAAATATGCATTTAAGTACTTGTATAGGAGGCTATAACTTCAATAATGAAGATAATGAGCCAATATTTATAGATAGAGGGCAAGTAACAAAAGATTTATTTTATAATAAAAATGTAAAAATATTAGAAATAAATTCAAAGACAGGATTATACCCTTTATATTGTGCATTTAGTATATATAAAAATAAAATAATAAACTATAATAAGTCTGATTTTAATGAAAATAAAGAAATTGAGTATTGGGACGAAACAATAAAGAATAATATATATATAATATGTAAAACACAAATGGCAAAACAAATCACAAAAAGAACATTAGTAGGTTTCAGAAATTCTGAAATAAATATAATTGTAATTGAAGATATAGTAGAAAAACTAAAAGAAGATATAAATAGTTGTACAAATAAAATATTAAAACCAGAAGAATGGGGAGAGAAAGGAGGAGATAACATGAAATTTGATGCTATTGTAGGAAACCCACCATATCAGGAACCTGTTGCAAATAATAAAGGTAAAAGATCTAAAGCAAAGGCTATATATCACTTATTTTTTGATGAAGCACGAAAATTAGACTCTGACTATATAAGTGTAATTATGCCATCAAGATGGATGACAAAATCTACAGAAGGAATATCAGACAATTGGGTTGATGAAGTTATTTCATGTAATAAAATACCTCTAATGCATGATTATCTTTCTTCAAATGAATGTTTCCAAAATGTAGATATAAAAGGTGGAGTATGTTACTTCTTATATGATAATAAATATAATGATAAATGTAATTATTACCTTCATGAATTAAATAATACTAGTCCAACACATAAAAAAATGTATTTAAATGAGGATAATAGAGGAATAGTAATAAGAGATAAAATGGCATATAAAATAATTGCAAAAATAGAAGTGGTAAATGGAAATTATATAAGCAATAATGACCTAAATTTTTCTTCATATATAGGCCCAAAAGATTGCTTTACAAATAAAAAAGTATTAACATCTAGTTGGAATGGCTTTGTTAATAAAAAAGATAAAAAGCATAAAATAAAATATTATTGTAATAAAAACAATCTAAAAACAAATTATGGGTATATTGAAGAAAGTATAATACCAAAGAATCATCAAGCAATTGAAATTAATAAAGTGTATATTCCAGCAGCTGCTGGAACAGGTAAGGACAAAAATATACTTGGAAAACCATTCTATGGAGAACCATACAGTGTTTGTTCTCAAACATATTTAGTTATAGGATATAACAAAAAATTAACTGAAGAACAATGCAAAAATATTATAAAATATATACATACTAAATTTTTCAGATATCTTGTAAATATAAAGAAAAAGACACAAAATGGGCCAAAAGGAGTATATCAATTTGTACCAATTCAAAACTTTACAAATAAATCAGATATAAAATGGAGTAAAAAAATAAGTGAAATAGACGCTCAATTATATAAAAAATACCAACTATCAGAAGATGAAATTTCAGACATAGAAGCAAAAATACAATATTTAAAATAAGAGGAAAAATAAGATGAAATACACATATATACCACAAGGAGTATGTTCTAATCAAATAGAGTTAGAAATACAAAATGGAATAGTAAAAGAATTAAAAGTAATAGGTGGATGTAATGGAAATTTACAAGGAATAGCAAAATTAGTAGAGGGAATGAAAATAGAAGAAATAATAAAAAAGCTTAAAGGAATAGATTGTAAGCGGAAGAGGAACATCATGCCCAGACCAAATAGCAAAAGCTATTATACACTACATAGCTGGAATGACAGATAAATATGCAATAGACATGTATAATGAAATTATTAGTTTTTAATGTAAAAGGAGTAAAATATGATAGCACTAGTAACAGGAGCATCTTCTGGAATAGGGAGAGATATGTCGAGATATTTAAATGAATTAGGATATGATATTATAATTGTAGCAAGAAATGAAGAAAAATTAATAAGTTTAAAGAAAGAATTGGAAAATAAAAATACAGGGAAAGTCGATATAATTTTAGCTGATTTATCAAATATAGATGAATGTAAAAAAATATATAGGCAAGTAAAAGAAAAGTATAATGAGATAGACTTATTAATAAATAATGCTGGGTTGGGGCTATTTGAGGAATTTATTGATACAGATTTAAGTAAAGAATTATCAATGATAGATACAAATATAAAAGCTACTCATATTTTAATGAAACTATTTTTAAAGGATATGGTAGAAAGAAATAGAGGAAAAATACTAAATGTTGCATCAATAGCGGGGTTTATGCCTGGGCCACTTATGGCAACATACTATGCTACAAAAAATTATATAGTAAAGTTATCACAAGCAGTAAGAGAAGAACTAAAAAAGAGACATTCAAAAGTAACAATAAGCATACTATGCCCAGGGCCAGTTAATACAAATTTCAATAAAGTTGCAAATGTCAAGTTCAATTTAAAAGGATTATCAAGTGAAGAAGTTGCAAGATATGCAATAGAAAAAACTATAAAAGGAAAATTTACAATTATACCAGGCACAAGTATAAAAATAGCAAAAATATTAAGCAAAATATCACCAGATAGTATAACCGCAAAAGTATGTTATCATATGCAGGAGAAAAAAAGAAGTATGTAGATGTAATTTATATACAAAAACACACTAAAATTTATATATTTTAGTGTGTTTTTATAAAAATATTTTTAATAATAAATAAATATTGGTGAACCACGACTTAACAAATCCGAAATTTTATTTTTTAAAAATAGGAGTCATAGTAATTTGCAAAATAATTTAAAAATTAAAGATTATCTAATAATTCCTTCCTGAAATTTATTAAATTAGAAAAGGAAACGTGTATTCCTTTTGTTTCAAGCCTTAATACACTTTCTGCCTTTTCTATAATTTCTTTTTGTAAAGGCATTGAAATAGTTACATCATTATTCTTAACTTGATATTTTTCTTCAATATATTGTTGAGTTATCGGAAACATATTTTGTATTAGAAATACAGCATTTTCATCTTTAACAATTCCAAAAACAAAATTTAATGGTTCTCGATGTATTTTTTGCTTTTTCTTTTCATAAATAGTCTTATACTTTTCATATTGTTTAGAAATAGGAACAAACTATATTATATTTTCATATGCCTTATCTTTAAAGCAAAAATAACAGGGTCTTTTATTTCCAGTTTCTTTGTTTTCCATTAGATTATATTTAATACCATATTTTTTAATAAATTCATTATTTATAAAATAAAATCTTCCGTTTTCTATTTGCATTTATTTCCTCCTAAATATTACAAATAGGGAGCCATCTTTAAAAGAAAGCCCCCAAATACATTTTTTAGCTTGCCCTATTTATAGACACTGCAAGCCGTGTCTTCCATTTGTTAAACCTATCCTATTTACCGACACTATAGGTCGTGTCTTCCATTTTTATAATATTAGTATAAAACAAAAATATAATGTTTGCAATGTTTTTTGTATTATTCTCTAATATATTACTAGTATAGTTAAATAAAAGTGATAATATGCATGTACTTGATATTTTAATAGTAATCGGGTACAATGAAGAAAAATCATAAAAGACAATAATTATTTAAGAAACAAGTAGTATATACAGGATAATTAGTATGAATATAAAAAATAATTTGAATCAAAATTTAGGCATATTAATAGGAGGATTTAAAGCAATTGGCAAATCTACTTTATCGAATAAGTATAGTAATATCATAGATATAGAAAGTAGTAATTTTGAATATATAATAGATGAAAATATTAAGGACATCCCAGTAGAGAAAAGATCTAAAAAATAGAATAAAAAATCCAAAATATCCTTTAAATTATATAATGAACTAATATCTAATTTACAAACAAATAATGTAGTATTATTTGCATGTAAAACACAAGTTGTTAATCTATTAAATAAAAATAATATTGATTATTATGTAGTTTACCCCGAAGAAAATATGTTGGAAGAAATCATAAAAAGATGCAAAATGAGGGGAAATAATGAAGAATTTATATCAAGAATAAAAGAAGTATACTATGCAGATTTTCCAAAAGATTTTGAAAAAGTAATTTGGTTACAAAAAGGTCAATATTTAGAAGATGTATTAATACAAAAAGGAATATTAGACGTTAATAGTATAAACAAGGATTAATGCAAAAAGTAAAGAGAGAAAAATGATAAATTACTAGTTGAATAGTGAAATTACAAAAAACATCTCAGAATACAGTAAATGTAAATTGAGATGATTCTCTTTATAACCTTTAAAAGGTTCGGATAATAATATCTTGGTGAAACGAGCAGTTTAACAAACGTAAAAGGCTCAGTTACTAAATTACTTTCTATATCTGACAACAGGTCAATGTTTATTGTGATTGACCTGTTTCCAACATTATAGATTAAAATTAGTTCCATATATTGAGTTAACAAAGAAAAACTTTAATAAATACAAATAACAATTGATAGTATAAAGTAGGTGTAGTATAATAAATGTGATTTAATAATTATCTGTTGTATTGACAGAATACAAGATAAAGGGGAGAAAATTATGGATAATAAAACAGAAGAAGGATTAAAAAGAATTGTACAAGATTATGAATATGAGACAACAGGTATTCCTCAAAGATTAGACCATGTATTATACGAAGGATATGCACAAGGACTAGCACAAGCAGAAAGAAATCAAGCTCGATTTGATGCACAAACAGAAGAAATTGTTGAATTAACAAAGAAGAATATTAGAAATGCAACATATGAACAATTAAAACAAAATTATTCTGATTATACTAAACTTTATAATAAAGCAGTAAGAAGTTTAAAAGGTAAGATATCATTCTTTAGATTTCTAGTATGGTTATTTGGATTAGCTTCATTAGGAAGTGCATGTTTGGGTATAGGATCATGTTTCTTTGATTCAGCAGAAGCAGTTCCAGAATTGCTTAAACCATTCTATGAAGGTGGTGGTATGCTTGGTATGATATTATTCTTTGTATTTGGAGTTATCTGGTGGATACTTTATGCGATATATTCACATAGAGGAGACCCAGAAATATCAGGAATGTCAGGAAGATATCTTCAAATACTTGGAGTTGTTGAGAATAAATTGAGATCTAAGAAATTTGTTACAAGATTTAAATCTGACCCAGACTTTAGCTTCTTAAATGAAGATGATTACGATGAAGATGAAGATGAAGAAGAATTATATGAAGATGAATTAGGAAACTATTATGCAGATGATGACCCAGAAAATCCAAAGAATCAGAAAGCAGACAGCAGAACAATTAATGAAAAATATGGATTTTATAGTAATGATACAAATCTAGATAAAACAATAAATAAGGAATACTGTAAGGACAAAGAAAATAAAAAAACATCAAGAATAATATTAGCCATTATACCAATTATTATTTTAGTAGGAGTTATATTCTCAATAAACCTAAATTCAATATTCCCAAAAGCTAATAATTCAAAAGAAAATATAGAAACTAATAATTTAATAGAAAATAAAGAAAATGAACAAGAAAATACAAAAGTTATAGACTATATTACTGAAAATGGCAAAGAATTTAATATAAATGCTCTTGAATTGGATAATATAACTGAACAAATAGAAAGTTCTTCTAATTTGAATAACAAAGAAACTGAAAACACAAGTGCTATAAACAAAAATACCAATAATATAACTTCTAGCAACAATAATAACTATACCAATAATAATAGTAACAATAATAATGATACTAACGATACTAACACTACTTTTGAACAAATAAAGTTACCAAATCTTGTTGATTTGACAGTAGCAGAAGCTATAAATAAATTAAAATCTCTTGGATTGGAATATTCTATAACTAGTAATACAAAACAGGTAGCATTTGATGATCCTAATGCTGGAAAATCTATTATTACCAACATTATAGATAAAAAAGATTATTATTCTCAGTATGATAGAGTGTATTTAGAAGCTAACCAGTATTCAGAAAGTGGAATTAGCATTTACTTTGTAATTAATACTAAAGAATTAGTTAATTATGTAAAAGTATATGTAGATGATAAAAAATATTCAGCTTATTATTTTCCTAATATGTCTAGTGAAACATTTTATGCTAAAGGAAGAAAAAGTGTAAACATAAAAATAGTACTTAATAACTATTCTGAAAATATTGAAATATATAATAAAAATATTAATTTATATGAGGCTAATAAAACAGTTTCGGAGGATGGATACACATATATTGATATTGGTACAATAGATTATAAACCATAAAAAATCTATCAATAATACAATAACAGTTCATAAGGAGTAGCAGTCAATTTTCTAATTTCAAGCGTGCCTTTCCCAGTAAATAAATAAAAAACTCTTAAAGAGGAATGAACAACAATAACGATAAGAATAACAGCAAGAAGCGGACATATAAAATCTAATACAATAAATACATACATATATTAAGTTATAAGAATTAGATTAGAGGAAATACACACGAGAAAATAATAGTAGTAAATGCAAAATGTTGAAATGTTTTTAGCTTTGAGAAATTTAATAATCAAGTAAATGAAAAAACTCACTTGTAAAATCAGTGAGTTTTAATTTTGTCCAATTTCAGTGGTAGGCTTACTGCAAAGCCTCCTACAAAGAAATACATTTTGGTTTTTGGAACGTTTTGGTGACCCCTACGGGAATCGAACCCATGATTCAGCCTTGAGAGGGCTGCGTCTTAACCGCTTGACCAAGGGGCCACATCTAATACATTTATATAATAACATCCTTTTATTAAAAAGTCAAGAAAAGATTTGAGACAAGCCCAAATCTTTCTGTAGGTTTGTCAAACATATGTCACACTTTCTTAGAAATATCTATTGTTGAAAT
>CAMXOP010000002.1 GCA_947245665.1 uncultured Clostridiaceae bacterium | reverse complement strand
AATCATAGACTGTTCAATAATAGCAGGAAGAGAAAAAGTAGATATACCAACAGATAAAGAAATTGTAATTATCTATAAATTTACTAAAAAAATAGTGATTTTTTAGTTTATAAGAAATAAAGTGTATTTTGCACTTTATTTTTTATGGAAAAAATAGATAATTATTTAAGGAGGTGATGAAAAATGTGAATGAACAAAAAGAGCCATCCTATTATGCATTAATACCAAGTACAGTTAGATATGATAGTAGACTAAGATTTGCAGAAAGATTAATGTATGGAGAAATAACAGCTTTAATACGGAAAAGAAGGATACTGTTTTGCAAGTAATCAATATTTTGCAAATCTTTATGGAGTAATACCAGGAACAATATCTACTTGGATTTCACATCTTAATAAACTAGGATATATAAAAGTTGAATTAATAAAAGATGAAAATAAACAAATAATTGAAAGAAGAATATTTATTACAGATAATAGTTATAGAGCATATATGCAATCTACCTATCCTTCAAAAAAAGTATACCCCTGTCCTTCCAATAAAGGATACCCTATACTTCAAAAAGCTAAAGATAATAATATAAATATTAGGATTGATAAATTATTTAATTATATTATAAATAGAGAATGTGAAATTTCAGAAGAATTTAAAACAAATAAAGATATTGAAGAATTTTATGAAATAATAGAGAGGCTAGAATTTAATTATACAAAAGAAAGTATAAGAATACTTAACAATGAAAATCTAGAAAAACTGAAGATAATAATTTATTGCATAAAAGAAATTTTTAAAAGTAATAAAAAGAAATTGTTATTAAGAGCTACAAGAGAAAGTTTAATAAATGTGTATGACAATTGCAAAGAATTTGAATACTCATACAAAGATACAGAAAAAGAGATTAATAACTTTTTGGATTATTATTATGCAAGTGTAATTAAAAAGCTAGAAATATAGCTTTATTTTTTGACTAAAATGGAGGTTTACTATGATTGAAACATATAATTTAGAAATAAACTCGGAAATTAATTCAATGCTTGGAAATATGATGCAATACACTTTTTTTTTGTAGTCATATTACTAACCGTTTGGATTATAACAAGTTTAATAATTTGGCTAATTCGGAAGCCACATAAAATCCGAAAAAGCAATAAAGTTCGGTATTAAGAATTTTATAATAAGTGTAGTGATGCAGATGATGATACTAATAATTCCAGTTTTAATTGCTTTTATAAAGTAATGGAGGAAAAAATGAAACTACATAAATTAAAAGAAAAAGGTAGGAAAATAAAAATGTCAACAATACCAATAATGTTATTATTTATGAAGGCAAGAGTAGTATTGGCAACAAGTACAATAGGAACTCAAGAAGTAGAAACGGCTACGCAAAATATAAAGAACGCAGTAATTAAGCTTGCTATGCCAATTGGTTCTGTGCTAATGTTTGTTAGTATTGTAATTATTGCAATTAAATTAATTGTAAATGCTAATAATCCTAATAAACGTTCAGAAGGGGTTGGAGGACTTGCTTGGGTAGCAGCAGGATTTATGCTTCTTAGTTTATCTTTAATTGTTTCAGGAATAATCCTAAGCATAGCAACTAACGGTTCTGGTTCAATGATTGGAGGATAAGAATATGCAAATATATAAAGTACCATTCAATTTTAATCATGAAGAGAAAATTTTTGGTGGATACATATCTATAAGACAAGCAATATACCTAATTATGGCAATATCTGTTATAGGTGTTTTATTTATACCTATTATAAACATAGTAATAAAACTATTTGTATTTATACTTTTAGCAACTATGTTTATATTATTTGCTTTTTTTAAGATAGATGAAACCAATACAGATAAATACTTTATATATATTTTAAAATTCTTATTTAGAAATAAAAAATATATATTAGAGAAAGGCAAAGAAAAATGTTAATTTCAATACTTTTTATGATAGCAAGTATAAGCCTAATTATATTTGTACCAATATATGTAAAAAAGAAAAATAGACTTTACAGTCTACAATCACAGGAAAAAGTAAAGAGAAAAAAACAAAAGAAAAATATTAAAACAATATGGGGAATAGATGATATAAGAGATTCAATACTTACTACAAATGGCAGAAATTCAATTATTATTGAATTAGGTAGCATTGAATATAGGTTACTAAATGATGAAGAACAAAACAATGTAGATAATTCTCTTATAAAATTATCTAAAACATTTTCATATCAAACACAATTTTTTAGTACCATAGAGAAGATTGATACAACAAATAAAATAGAAGATATAAGAAACAATTTAGACAAACAAAGGAACGAAAGAATAAAAGAATATGGAGAAAGTATTATAGAATATTTAGAAAATATAATGCAAGAAGATAATTTATATGTTAGAAAGAATTACTTAATAATTACTTCAAATGAAAATTATCAGAAAGCTGAAATTGATTTAAAAGAGTTTTATAATGGACTTAAATATAGTTTATCTAATATAAAAATTACATCTAAAATGTTGTCTGATGGAGAGATTATAGAACTTATACACAGAGAGCTAAATAAAAATTGTAATGAAAAAGTACAAAATATTATACAAGAAGGAGGATTAGACTTTTATGTTCAAAGTAAAAAAAGAAAAGAAATTATCTATAAATAAGAATAATAGAAAAAATAAGAAGGAAAAAGATATATTTGATAATTGTCCAAATTTAATTGAACTTTTAATTCCAGATTGTATAGATGAAAAAAGAGACTATATTGTTTTAGGAGAAAATAGATATTCGAGAAATTTTGTTATATCTGCATATCCAAATAGGACATACTTAGGATGGCTTGATAGGATATTTACCCTTTTAGGAGATATTACATTAAGCATTATTAATAGACCAACAGATGATGATAGTGTGATAAGGCAGCTAACCAAAAAAGTAACTATACTAGAATCAGAATATCAGACATATCAAAATAGAGGTAATATTGACTTATTACATCCTTTAGAAAAAATGATATATGATTATGAGGATATGAGAAAAAAGATACAAACAAGTAATGATAAGTTGTTTTTTGTTACAATTTTTCTAAGAATAAATGCAACTAATTTGGAAGAACTAGATGCAAAAAGTAATTTGTTAAAAAATGAATTTGCAAAAATATCAGCAAAAGTTAGAAACTTAAATTTTAGACAACTTGAAGGATTAAAGTCAAATTTACCATTTGGAAAATTAGGTATATATGACTATGAAAGAAATGTAACAAGTGATGGACTAGCAACAATGTTTCCGATAGCCAGTTCAAATATGTCTAGCATAAATGGAGTTCCTATTCGGACGCAATTACTTCACAGGGCTTCCAATATATTTAGATACTTTTGATAAGAGTCTAACAAATCCACACATGGCAATTCTAGGAATTACTGGAGCAGGAAAATCTGTTACAATGGATACAATTGCTTCTAGATCATTAGTAACTAAGAATACACAATGTGCAATATTGGATATTGAAGGAGAATATAAGAAAAGAACAGAAAGCTTATCAGGGAGAATTATTGAAATAAAACAAGGAATTCCATCAGGAATTAATATATTTGACATAGATAAAGAACAAGGCGAAAATGGAACTGAGAAAATAAATATATTAAATAAAGTTGCAGAAATAAGAGTTATTCTATCAGGAATAGTAAAGAACTATATGGACAGGAGTTTAAATGCAAAAGAATTAGTAGATATTGAAGAAAGTGTTATAGAAACATATAAAGAAAAAGGAATTACAACTAATGCTGAAAGCTTATATGAAAAACAAGGCGGAAAAGTTGGAAATAAACTTACTCTTGAGAAAATAAAGAAAAAAATGCCAACACTTTCAGATTTTCAAAGAATATTAGCTACAAAAGCAAATTCAAAAGAACTTGCAGAAATATTAACAGGTTTTCTAAAAGGAAAAAGTTTAGGAATGTTTGATTGCACAAGCAATATAAATATAAATGATCATATTATAGATTTTGATTTATCTAGTATTAGTGATGAAGTAACGAAATTTTATGCTTCAATGGTAATAACTACTTGGATAACTGAAAAATATATGAGAAGGTCAGAAATATATGATGAAAAATCAGTTTATATAGACGAAGCATGGACTATGCTAAAATATGAAGAAACAGCTAATTTCATAGAAAACCTAGCAAGAAGAGCTAGAAAAAGAGGTGTTAGGTTGGTAATAGCAACACAGCTTCCAGATGAATTAATATCAAGTGAGCAAGGAAGAGCAATATTAAATTGTTGTGGTACGGCAATACTTATGAAACAATCAGCAATTAGTGTAGATAAAGTTATAGAATATTTTAAACTATCAGAAGGAACTAGAGAATTTTTACTAAAGGCTAGACCTGGTGAAGCTATATTAAATATGGAAGGAAACATATCAGCTGTAGCAATAGAAGTTTTAAGCAAAGAGCAAGAAATGTTAAAGGTATAGGAGGTAAGCAAAAGTGAATAATAAAAAGAAAATATTTACAAGTATGATAATTTTAATACTTGTTTTTTTATACCTTTTTACAACTAGTTCTAATGCGAATTTTTTCACAGATAGAAAAAATGAAGATAGCGAGATAGAGAAATCAATAGATTCTGAAGATGGAGGAATATTCGAAAAGATAATTGCAAAGATGATTCGGAGGAGTTGCAGAAACGGTATTTAATCTAACTACAAGTGAAACATTTGGAATGGGGTTTAAAGAATATGATGAACTTATATTTTCAATGAATTCAACAGCAATATCACCATTTACAATACAACAATGGAATACAATGATGAAATGGTACAAGATAATGACTGGAATTGCTGGAAGCCTTATTCTTATAGTAGTTGTTATAGTTGCTTATAAACTAATTGCAGGGGGATATAGCATTGAAAAAAGGAATGAAGCTAAAGATAGTATAATGAGACTATTTTTTGGAGCAGTAGCTATTGTTTTTGCACCTATATTTGTCAAATTTTTACTATTTCTAAATAATAACCTGGTTCAAATGTTAGTAGGTTATTCAGACGGAAATTTAAATGATTTAATAGGAAATAAAGTTTTAGTAAATATTCAAACAGGAAATGCAATTGCAACAGCAATAGTTATAGCAATGTTTGCTTATCTATTTGTAAAACTAAATATAAAATTCATAATAAGACAATTTACAATACTTATATTTACAATATTTACACCAGTAATATCAATTATATGGATGATTAATAAAAGAGCAATAGGTGCTTCAATTTGGTTTGGACAAATTTTTATAAATGTATTCATGCAATTTATATATGCTTTTCTATTTTTAGTATATATGCAATTTCTACCACAAAGTAATGGTTGGGCAGTATCAATATTATGGGCTATGATGATTTTACCAATTGCAGATGTTCTACAAAATACTCTTCAAAATCTTGTATCTCGTATAGCTGGAATAAACAATGACGAATTATCAAATAGAGGAATAGGAATGGCAGGAGCAATGGCGTATAGCGTAAAAACAATTGCTTATCAATTTAAAGGAAATGAAACACAAAATAATAATATAAGTTTTCTAGGGAGAATGTTTGCAAAAGAAAATAATACGCAGGAAAGTCAAGTAACACCTATGAAAACAAATAAGATGGAAGTAAGTAAGATGGATACATCACCAATAAATACTACAACGAATGAAAATACAAAAAATAGTGAAAAAACACACAACAGCAAAAATAATATTAATGATATAATGGACACAGGAAGAAAAGTAATGAATACAAGTAAAAAGGTATTTAATACAGGAAAAGAATTTATGAATATGGGAATGTATGTAGCAGAAGGAAGAAATTTTAAAACTAATAGAGAGTTTCAAAGATATAATATTAACAATTCTAGAAAAGAAGATATTAAGAAGCAAAATGATGAAAACGGGAGTATAGTTACCAATATAAATGATGACAATGAAAACACAACTACAAATATAAAAGGTGATGATGAATGATAAAAGAGCAAATAAAAAATAAGGCTAAGAAGAAATTAAAAAGAAAAGCTATGAAATTCGGAATTCTACTTTTAAAGCCACTAATTATACCAATAACTATTATTATTATCTTTTTAATATTGGTATGTTACATAACTGATATTTTTTATATAGGAATTAAAAACGAAGATAAAAGCAATATGAAGGAAGAAATAAAATATTATTCAGCAGAATCTTATACAGAAGAGGACACGACATCATTTTTTCAAAGCGTAGGAAATTTTATATCTAAAATTTTTGGAAAAGAAATAGTAGATGATGCAGAGTGGCCAGTAATAGGAAGTAAAACAATAACAAGTTATTATGGATATAGAGAAACACCTACAGCTGGAGCATCTTCTTTTCATTCAGGAATAGATATTGCAGCACCAGAAGGAACAAAAATAATAGCTGTTGTTGATGGTAAAATAACAAATGCTTCATGGGCTGGAGCAGGAGGATATACAATTACAATGATTTCTGGTGAGTATACTTTTACATATTGTCATTGTAGTCCTGAATTTTTAGTACATGTAGGAGAAAACGTAGAAAAGGGACAAGTTATTGGAAAAGTTGGACCTAAAAATGTATATGGAATTTCAGGAAATCCATATAAAGACAGTAATGGAAATCCAACAAATCGGTGCTACTACTGGATGTCATTGCCATTTTGCGATAAAGAAAAGTGGAAAATCAATTGATCCACTTACAATTTTAAACGAAGGGAGTTTTATATAATGGTTGTAATTTATACTGGGAATAATGAAATAGACAAAATTCTAGAAAACGAAATAAAAGGTTCTATGGTTGTAAGTTATTCGGATTTTATTATTGAAGATAATAAATTTGAAAATCAAACTGTAATACTTGGAGCTAATGCTATAGAAGGGGACTTGAGGGAGTATTTGTATTATTTAAGAAGTATGAATATTAGAATAATATTACTTTTGAAAAATGAAAAAACAAAAGAAACTAAAATAGCATTAGAAAGTGGAATTTATGATTTAGTATTTGGAAATTTCTACTCAAGCCAAATTAAAGAATTAGTAGAAAATCCAAATAGTTTTAAAGATATATCAAATATATATAGAAAAGTTTTTGATATAAAATTGAAAAAGAATACTAAAAAAAGAGGAGAATAGCTATGAAAATAATAAAAGTTATATTACTAATAGTAATTATAGCTATTGCAATATTAACAATGTATATTATTCAAAAAAATAGTAGAAAAAAAGTTCAAGAAGAAATTATAAAAACCTGGATAAACGATGAAGAAAACATTGTAAAAGAAGATACAATAGTAGAACAGTTTTCAGATAATGCAATAGGAAAATTAAAAATACCTATTATAGGTGTAGAGGCTGAAATTGCTGAAGGCACAGATTTAGATATACTAACAAATTACATAGGACATTTTAAGAATAGTGGTTTGTGGGATGGCAATGTAGCTTTAGCAAGTCATAATAGAGGACAAAATGTAGCTCACTATTTTGAAAATATTAATAAATTACAAAAAGGTGATTTGATTGTATATGTTACTAGATGGGGAGAAAGAAAATATATAGTATATAGCATAACAAAAATAAAAGAGACAGACTGGTCTAGTATAGAAGATACAGACACTAATATGATTACTTTGATTACTTGTATAAAAAATAATAAAAATAAAAGATTATGTGTAAAAGCTGTGGAAATTTAAAAATAATTTTTTCTCAAGTAGACTTTTTATAAATATACTTACTATAATTAATTCAAAAATTTTTTATAGGAGGGAAAGTTTATGAAAAGAAAAATATTAATTATAATAAGCATATTAGTATTTTTAATGTTTTTATATGGAAGTGTAACAATTATAAAACTATTAACAAAAGAAGATATAATGGATGAAAGCAAATCAAATAATAATTTTGAAATATTAGATGAAGAAACAAATAATGTAATTCAAGAAGAAGAGCAGAATGAGCTAAAAATAGCTAAGACAGATAATAATGAAGCACAAAATATTATTCAAAATGAAAAAGAACAAAAAAAGAGTGCAAATGAAAATATAAAAAGTTATACACAAGAAGAAAAAAATAAAAACATAATATCCAATAACAAAAATCAACAAAGCATAAGTAGTGCAGCAGATATCCAAAAAATAAATAACAATAATAAGCAAACACAAGAAATAAAAGAAGAAAAAACTAAAAATGAAAATATAATAGTTAGTAATGTAATAAGTGAACAAGAGAAAAAAGAAGAAAACAATGCTTCTTTAGCTAATACAACATATAGAAAAACAAATACTGAAGTTCTTCCTGAAATTAAAAAAATTTTAGAAGATGAAATAAGAAAAGATAAGGAATTAGTAGACTTTGGGACAACAGTTGTTACTACTAATAAAAGCAATGCTTATAATAATACAACAGGTTTCACATATATGTTCGTTAATCAAATTGAAAAAGGAAAAGTAGAAGGAAACTATGTAAAATTTGAGCAAAGAGTGAAAAATAATGTTGGAGCATTTGGAAAATATTATATATATGCAGAGGATGAATTTGTATATAATAGTGAAGGAAAGAATCCTAAATGGTCTCAAACACTAGTATGGATTTATGTTAGATTTTAAAAATAAAATTTAGAAAAAGCCTTGTATAGGCTTTTTTATTATACAAATAAGGAGGTAAAATAATGAAAAAAACTAAAACAATATTATCTTTATTGTTATTAATAATTATCTTAATAAGTAATATTAGCCCAATAATTTTGGCTAAATCGATTTCTGAAAGTGAAAAAGTTAATCTTATATTTGACCATGACTGTATTTCTACTTTAAGAATTAAAGGTACAAATATGATAAAACAAGTAGCATATGTGTGCTATGTAGATCCAGAAACGGGAATAAAATATCCAGCTTTTTGTGTAGAACCAGCAAAAGATGGAATTGGAACTCGGTGCAGGAAATTCATATGATGTATCATTATCAGAATTATCTAATCCTATCCTTTGGAGAATGTTATATAAAGGATATGTTGGAAGTAAGTACACTGATTGGGGATTGGAAACTGATGATGATTTATATTTTGCAACTAAAGCAGCGGTGCATTGTTTTGCGGACGGAACAACTCCAGTTACTAAATATGAGGTAGCTCATAGAGTAGGAATAGGAGATAATGTAACACTTGAAGAAGTTCAAAGGCGTGGGGCGAAAGTTCTACAAGTTGCACAAGCAATATATGATTATGCATATTCTAGTTCAGATAACTATATTAAAGCTACAGTTACCGCAAGTAAATCAGGAGATATAGTAGAACAAACAATAGGTGGAACAAAATATGCTGTACAAACATACTCTGTTACAGCAAATAAAGAACTATCATCATATAGAGTAGAAATTTATAATTTCCCAGAGGGAACAAGAATTTTAAACTCAAGTAATGTAGATAGTACAAATATGACAAATTCAGTTGTTAAAATAGCAATTCCAGTAACTGAGATAAAAGATAATTTTACTGGTTATATAAATATTGAAGACGCTAAAGTAAAGTCTTTCCCAATTTTTTACCGGAAATTCTGGAAATAATGACACTCAAAATTATGTAATAGCAGATCCAACCGAAGTTACTACAGCTAGAGCAACTCAAAATGTAGATGCATACAAATCAACATTAAAGATTATAAAAAAGGACGATGAACAAAAACCAGTTGTAGGTGCAACTTTTAATTTGAAATATGAAAACGGAGAAAATATAGGAAATTATACAACGGATACAAATGGAACTATTAGCGTTTCAAAGTTAAGACAAGGTAATGTTATTGTAAAAGAGATTGAAGTACCAGGAAAATACATATTAGATGAATCAAGTAAATATGTTAGCTTACAATACAATTCTACAAGCAATTTAGAAGTGACAAATGATTTAAAAAGAGGCAATTTAAAAGTTATAAAGATTGATAAAGACAATAACGAAATAAAAATTCCAAATGTAGAATTTCAATTGTTAGATTCGAATAAAAAACTAATAGGTACATATATAACTGACAAAAATGGTGAAATAAATATAGAAGGCTTAAAAATAGGAAATTATATTTTAAAAGAAACGAAAGAAAATTCAAATTACTATAAATTAAATGAAGATACAAATATTGAAGTAGAATGGAACAAAACAACTACTACTAAGATAGAAAATGAAAAACTAAAAGGAAGAATCAGGGTTATAAAATTAGATGAAGATTTTAATGAAATAAAGTTAGCAAATGTTAAGTTTGAAATCATAAATTCAGAAAATAAAGTGGTAGAAACAATTACAACTAATAGTAATGGAGAAGCCACTACAAGCCGTTTACCAATTGGAGAATATAGAATAAAAGAGATATCTACAGGAGATGACAATTATATTTTAAATGAACAAAATAAACATGTTACTATACAGAAAGATAAAACAACGGAAATTACTGTTACAAACTTACACAAAAAGGGAAATGTAACAGTATTTAAAGTAGATAAAGATAATAATAAAATAACGCTAGGAAATGTTAAGTTTGATTTATACAGCATGGAATTTCAAAAGGTAATAGGTACATATACTACAGATGTAAATCGGAGAAATATATATTGAAAACCTACGCATAGGAGATTACAAATTAATAGAAAAAGAAACAAATAAATGGTATGACTTAGCAGAAGAAACACAAATACAAGTAGAGTGGGATACTACAATAAATACAATTATTGAAAATGAATTAAAGAAAGGTCAAATCAGAATCATAAAAATAGACAAAGATAATAACGAAATAAAATTAAAAGGCGTTAAATTTAAAGTTTTAGACAATAATGGCAATATATTAGAAGAAATAGAAACAAATGAAAATGGAGAAGCAATAACTAAAAGATATTCTGTCAGAGATTATGAAAGTTTAACTCTTCAAGAGATACAAACAGGAGAATATTATGTACTAAATGAACAACCACAAACAATTGAATTAGAAGCAAATCAAATAAAAACACTTACTTTTGAGAATGAAAAGAAAAAAGGACAAATTCAAGTTATAAAGCTAGATAAAGACAATAAAGCAATTGTATTAGAAGGAGTAACTTTTGACATTTTAGACGAAAACAAAAATGTAGTAGATACTATAACAACTAATTCTAAAGGAGTGGCTATAACTAGAAGACTTCCTATTGATCAAAATTATACAGTTGTAGAAAAAGAAACACTAGAAGAATATGTTTTAACTGAGGAAACTCAAAATGTAACATTAAAACAAGATCAAATTAAGAGTATTATTTTTGAAAACGAAAAGAAAAAGGGACAAATTAAAGTAATTAAAGTTGATAAAGATAATCATGAAGTATTGCTAGAAGGTGTTGTATTTGATATTTTAGATGAAAATAATAATGTAGTAGATACTATAACAACTAATTCTGAAGGAGTAGCTATAACTAAAAGGCTTCCTATTGACCAAAACTATACAGTTGTAGAAAAAGAAGCAAGGGAAGAATATGTTTTAACTGATGAAACACAAACTGTAACATTAGAAGAAAATCAAATTGTCGATATACAATTTGAAAATGAAATGAAGAAAGGCTACATTGAAATAAGAAAAGTTGATAAAGAACATCCAGAAAAAACATTAGCTGGGGCAGAATTTGAAATATTTAATATGGATAATGAATTAGTAGATACTATTAAAATTGCTGAAGATGGAATAGGAACAAGTAAGCTTTTAAATAAAGGTAAATATATGATTAAAGAATCAAAAACAGGCTCAGTATACTACATACTAAATGAAGAATATTACGAAGTTGAAATAAAAGAAAATAAAGAAACAGTAAAAATAACAATTGACAATAAAGGTGTTGATATAGAAGTTGATGTGGATAAAGAAGGACCAACTGAAACAAAATCAAATGAAATAATAGAATATAATTTTAGTAATATTAAAAATTGTTCTAATGTATATTTAGATGATTTTAGATGGTATGATTATCTACCAACAGACTATGTAAGATTAAAAGGTGTTAGTACAGGTACATGGAACCAAGATTTAAATTACAATGTATATTATAAAACAAATCTATATGACGAATATATTTTATTCAAAGAAAAATTAAGTACAAAAGAAAACTATGATTTGAACTTTAAAGAATTAGAACTTAAGGAAGACGAATATGTAACAGAATTCTGTTTTGACTTTGGAAAAGTTGATATTGGATTTATGGAAGATAATGCACCAAAAGTATATTGCAAAGTTTTAGAAAATCTAGAAAATGGAACAACATTTGTAAACAAAACAGAAACAGTAGGAAATTACTATGGAATAGAAGCAAGAACAGAAAGTAAAACAACAACAGTTGTATATGAAAAAGAAGAAAAGCACGAAGAAAAACTACCAAGAACAGGAATGTAAAAATAAAATTAAAAATAAGGAGGAACAAAATATGTTAAAAATTAGTGAAATAAAAATTAAGAAAATTAATAGAGGGGAGTTACTTTGCTATGCAAGTATACTTGTAGAAGATAGTATCGTTATAGATGGTATAAAATTATTAGAAAATTCAAGAGGAAGATATATATTAATGCCAATAAGAAAATTAAGAGGTAAAGGAATAAAAAGAAATTTTGTATATCCAATTAATAATGAAACTAGAGAGAAAATGCTAGAAGAGATTTCTAATAAATACGATGAAGAAAATGAAGAATAAAAATAATATAGCGGGGTTATAAAAATAGCCTCGCTATTAATTTAAAGGAGGAAATATTTTGCAAAACGAAGAGTTTATTAGTGAAATTACAAAATTTAAAAATGTAGTGGATAATTTTCTTTTAAACAAAAATATTATAGACAACAAAGAAAAAGAAAAGTTTTTAAAAGAATTAGAAAAAACTAGATATAATTTATTTAATAAAGCAGATATACAAAATAAATATTTACAAGACAAAATAGACTTTATAAATAAAGAATATAAAGCAATATTAAAAAACGATATTTTAAAAATAACTATACCAGAAGTTTTACCTAAATATAAGAATGTAAGTAATTATGCTTATAAAAATATTATGATGAATACTGCAAAAAGTACAGAAAAGTATTCTGGACTATTTAAAGATAACCTAACATTTGTCTTAATAATAGTACACGAGAATCAATCTAATATGGATATTGACAATAAATATGTAAAACCTATTGTAGATGCATTAGTTATACAAGGCGTTATCAAAGATGACAACATTAATAATATGTTTTATATGGTTCTAGGTAAAAATGATACAATAAAGCCATATACAGAAGTATTTGTTATGGATGCAAAATATATGATAGATTGGATTGAAAATCTACAAAATATGTTTTAAAAAATATGAAAATTTTATAAAAAAAATAATTTAAAAAATTTTATACCAAAAGATGAGATAATTATTGAATTCTTAATAAAAACTTTTTAATTTTTTCAATAGTTTAAGACGCTGTTGAAAAACTGTGTCTTGAACATAAAAAAATAGGAGGTTTTATGTGCAAGAAAAAGAAAACAAAAATTTAACAAAAGAAGATATTGAGATTTTAAAATTTTTATCAAAGTATAAAATGTTAAAAGTAGAAGATGGTAGTCTAATTTATAAAACAAAGAGGTATTATAGACAAAGAATAAATAATCTTATAGCAAAAGAGTATGTAAAAAGAAATAAAAGCTATATTATATTAGGTAAAAATGGAAGAAAAATATTAGGAATTACAGGTACTGCATACATTAAAAATAAAGATAATGCTTCTTATATGGAAAGGTTAAAGTATATAGCGAGTATAGCAACTATTACAATTGATTCTAATATACAATTTATACCAAGTTGGGAGATAAAAGATAAAAATATATTCACAGATACAGCAAGAAGATATATAGGCAAGATGATTGTTGAAGATAAAGAATATTTAGTCTATTTTATATCAAATAAAAAAGTGAATGTATATATAAAACAACTTTTGTTTGATATAAATAAGGCTATAAATTGTGAAAATATTATTATATTTGTAGATGGACTAGATGTAATAAATACAAAATACAGTAATCTAGTATTTGGTAAAGAAAATACATATATTATTCTAAATACAAATGAAAATAAGCAAATTATAAAAAGATATAATGAAGTTGATTACCACGAAATTATGGAGAATATATATCAAAAAGAAATTCTAATTAGTAATTGGGAAAATGCAGATTATCTATCGGAAAACAACAGATATATTGTAAATATGACATTTATAAATACAGAGAAAATAGAAAAAATAAACTGGTATTATAAAGAAAATACAAATACAAAAAAGAAAATAGATATTGTAACACTAGAAGAGAATAAACAAAAAATACAAGAAATGTTAATAGATAATAGATGTAACATTATAACCTTTGATAAAAATTTATTAGGAGGTAAATGTGAAACACAAAATATTTAAAAAGGTATTAAGTAATAAGATTACAATACCTATTTTTTTATTTTTATCTATAAGAATACTTATTCCAATTATAACAAATTATATAAGACTATTAGAAAAGTGCTTTTGTAAAAATTATAATGTGATAAATATTAATAATTTTATAGATTGCATAAAGGTAGTAGTAAACAATAAAATAATAGGTCTTATTTACGCCATAATTACCCTTATTTTAAGTTTAACTATTTATGACATATACTTTACTATTAAAAAAGCAAAAATCGAAAATAAGGGCATTAATTTTAAAGAGAAAGATGGTACGTTTGGAACAGCAAACTGGTCTAACATAAAAGAGGCAAAAGAAGTACTAAGTATTGGTAAAGAAAATGGACTAATATTTGGAAAGACGGAAGACGGAAAAACTATTTCACTTCCTGAAAATACTTATTTAAATAAGAATGTTGCAATATTTGGTTCTTCAGGGAGTAAAAAATCAAGAGCATTTGCAATAATAAATATTTTAAAACAAGCAGAGTTAGGTAGAAGCCTAATTTGTACAGATCCAAAATCAGAACTATACAAAAAGACATGTGTATATTTAAAGAAAAAAGGTTATACAGTAAAAATACTTAATCTGATAAACCCAGAATATAGTGATTGTTGGAATCCAATTTATGAAGTAGAAACAGAAACAGATGCACAAGTATTTACAGAGATTGTTATTGCAAATACAGAAGTAGACAGTTATAATTCTGGCGATCAATTTTGGACAAGAACAGAGAAAAACTTATTAAAAGCACTTATCTTACATGTAGCAATAGAGTTAGAAGATGTAGATAAAAAAAACATGGGGTATTTATATAGTATATTATCAAGTGGAGATTTAAAAACAGTAGATAATGTATTTAAAAATTCAAAAGGAGCAACAAAGGCATCATATAACATATATAAACAAGCAACAGAAGCAGTAAGACAAAGTGTCGTAACAGGACTTGCAACAAGACTTCAAATTTTTCAAATAGATAATATAAAAGCTATGACAATGAAAAAAGATATTAATTTAGATTTACCAGGAAAAGAAAAATGTGCATATTTTTGTGTAAGCAGCGATATGGATTCTACATTTGATTTCTTGGCAGGTTTATTCTTTTCATTTTTATTTATTAGACTAACAAGGCAAGCAGATAAAAATAAAAATGGAAGCTTAAAAAACCAAACATATTTTATTTTAGATGAATTTCCTAATATACGGAAAAATACCAGACTTTCAAAAGAAATTATCAACAATGAGATCAAGAGGTATAAATACAGCAATTATATTCCAATCTATTGCACAATTGAAAAATAGATATTCAAATGATGTTTGGCAAGATTTATTAGGAAATTGTGACAGTAAACTATGTATGGGATGCAATGAAATTATGTCAGCTGAATATGTATCAGACTTATTAGGAGTAGCTACTGTAGAAACTAATAGTATTAGAAAAGAAAATGGGTTTGATGGCAAATTAACTTATGGAAACGTTAATATAGGAACATCTAAAAGAAATCTCATAAATCCAGATGAATTAATAAAACTAGATAATAATAAATTAATCATAATAATAAGAGGAAAAAAGCCACTTATTGCAAATAAATATGATTATTCTGAACATCAACTTTCAAAAGAAATGGAAGAAATCGTAATAGAAGAATATAAAGAAAAACTCAATGTAGAAGAAATAATTCAAAGTGAAATACAAAAGCAAGAAATAGAAGAAACAAAAATAGAAAAATTACCGACGTTTGAACAATTCTTAAAAGGAAGGAGTAATAAAAAATGATAGAAGAATTAGAAAAACAAATTGCATGGCAGAATATAAATACTTCAGAAGAGAAAAATAAAATACTTTCAGGAAAAGCAATTGCAATAGAAAGCGAAAGAGTTAAACTAACAAAAGAAGATGGAAAAATACAAGAAGAGAATATAAATTGTATAGTAGTAAATTTTAAAAATATAAAGGTTCTTATACCAGGGAGAGAGCTAGGAATAGAAAAAGATGATAAAAAGACAATAAGGAATTTAATAGGTTCAGAAATAAAGTTTATTATAATTGAATCAGATAAGCTAACAAATACAGCAGTAGCATCTAGAAAAAAAGCAATGGAGAGGATAAAAGGTATTCAGCTAAAAAAGTACGAAAAAGGAGATCTAATATACGCAAAAATAATAAGCGTGTCACCAAAATATATTACAGTAGAATGCTTAGGAATAGATGTAAAATTAAAGATTTCCGATTTAGAATATGGATATGTATCAAATTTAAACAATTTGTACCAAGTAGGGGACAAAATAAAAGTAATAGTAAAAGAAATAGACAATGAAAAACAAACATTAAAAATATCCCACAAAGATACCAAGGAAGACCCATACATAAATATTAGAAAAAGTTTTACAGAAGGTGGAGAGTATTTAGCAACAGTAACAGGATTCTCGGATAATCGGAGTTTTTGCTTCATTAAAGCAAGGAGTTGATACTATGGCAACACTTCCTGTTTGGCTAGAAATACCACCACTTCCAGGGGATATGATTATTGTGAAAGTAAAAAAAATAATACCAGAAAGAAGAAAAATTTATAGTTCACTTATAAAAACTGTAAGGAGGGAAACTATAAATGACTAGAAATCAAAATAATATAATGCAATTTTTAAGTAAATTTAAAAGTTGTACTCAAGAGCAACTAATGAATTTTACAGGATGTTCAGTTCAAGATATTAAATATTTAATTGCTGCTAATTTTATTGTATTAGATGAGAAAACAAAATTATTGCATCATAAGATGAAAAAAGTAGACACAAGAACAGCAATAGCATTAGATGTAGTAAAAGTAATAAAAGATAATATAAAAGAATGTATGTATAGTAGATATTTTCCTGTTATATTTACAATAATAACACTAGATAATCAGATTTGTGATATTGCAGTCATAAGAACAATTGAACAAGAAGTTGTATTAAAAAAATTAAACGATTATTCAAAAGCAGATAAAATAATAATTGTATTAGAAAATGAAAAATATGATAGAAATTTAATAAATACTACAAAAGAAGTGCTTATATGTAAATATCCAATACAAATTATTGATAAAATTAATTAAATTAAAATTTTTTCTCAAGTTGATATTGGAGTTAATAAAGATTTATAATATATAAAAAATAAGGAGGATATATATATGTTAGAATTTATATTAGGAGGAGCAATAGTAGTTTTTATATATGAAACATACTTTGAATGGAAGGAAAAAAGGATAAGTAAAATACTTGCTCCAAAGCTTGAAAAATTAATAGAAAAATCAAGTATGAAAATAGCGATAAAACAAAAAGATCTAAACAGAGAGCTAACAATAGAAGAAAAAAATAAAATTCTTGACGAATGTTATATTGAAATGTAATAAAAAGGGTATATGGACAAAAGTTCTGTATACCCTTTATTTTTTTGCATAATTGTGATAGAATTTCTTTATAGAAAAGAGTGATAAAAATGAATTTAATAGAAATAACTGATTTAATAGAACATAAAATAGAACAAAATCCTAATAAAATAGTATTTAGTTTTTTTGAGATGAAGATAAAATTAGGATTATCAGATAGTGTAATAGAGGCAACTATAGATTTAATTGCAACTAGATTAACAAATATCGGTTATAAAGTACATAAAACTGGAGAAACATATATATTTCAGGATAATAAATATATTGTCGAAACAAATGAATTGTTAGTAGGAATAAAATAATATAACAGAATGTAAATTGTTGTGTTGTTACATAAGTATTTAAATCAATAAAATCATTTTAAAAGAAAAACATTGCACTTTATTCTATAAAGGAGAATAAAGTGTAAATTATTAAAAAAAAGGTACACTTTTGGTAACTTTCATTGAAAAATTATAATATTTATGATATTAATATATTGAAAGTTATAATTATAAAATTGCTAAAAAAAGAAACAACAAAATAGTTGCTCTTTTAAATAATAAAGTTATAAATCATCATCTATATCTCTAAACATTTCATCATTAAAGAAATCTTGTAAATTGGTATTTAAACCATTACATACCTGAGTTAAAATAACTAAACTTGGTGCCTTTGTTTCTTTAGAACTAAAATTTGAGTTTATAGTAGATTTAGGAACACCAGTAACTTTATACAACCCCCACCAGGAATGAATGTTATTAAGTTTCATAAAATACTTTAATCTTTTATCTATTGCATCTGATAACTTCATGCTAAACCTCCTTATACATAAGTATAATAATTTTTTTTTGAAATATAGACCGGAAAACTGGTCTGTTATATAAAAATATGGTATAATCATAAAATTGCAAGTCATAATAATAATAATAAAGGAAGGAAAAACAAGAATTATGGAAAAAGTGGAATATGAAAACTGGAGACAAAAGTATTTTAATAAAGAACTTGTAGATTTTAGTAAATATTTAGATAAAGAAGATATACAAATATTAGAAAAATTAGGAATAGAAATAGAAAATAGAATGTATACTGAATATGATTTTGATATGATTGAACAAAATTTATTAAAATATTATAAAAATATTGAAAAACTACAAAATAATGACGAAAAATGCACAAAAATACTAATAAATGAAGTTACTGTGGAACAGTATAAGAATATAGTACAAAAATTTAGTAAGATAAGTTCAGATTATAAAATTTAAGATTTCATAAAAAAAGTTTGAAAAATAACGAAAAATAAATAAAAATAAAAATTAATTTACTATATTTTATTAAAGATTATATAATGATAAAATATAAATGTATTTAAAACAAAGTAGGATAAAAAATAAGAAGTTTTATCCTATTACTTAATAAAATTATCTATATTGATGATTTATTAAGTTTAAGGCGTATTCTCGTGATTTTAATGATTAATAGATTATTACTTTTAATAATTTGTTGATATAAAACGAATGTATACGCTATAAATACCTATTAGTAGGTGTAGTAGTAAAAGCACATTGCTTAAAAATCATGATACTTATTTATTGTGCTTAAAATTTTTAAATAAAGGTAAAAAACTTGTAGAAAAATTGCCCCCTGCTTTTCTACTCTTTTTTTATCTTTTTTATTTTGTAGTAAAGGAGGTTTTTAGTTATAAATGTTTTAAATACAAAAAAATAATATAAAAATAAACTATTTTATAAGAAAGGAGAAATATGAAAAAATTTAGAACTAAAAAGAGAAATATTTATAGGAATTTTGCAAGTGGGATTCTTGAAATCTTTGAAGAAAAACTAGAAGAGCTTAATATATCACTTCCAGATAATCAAAGAGAAGGAAAGCAAGAAGAGGCAAGGATATATGGTGAAAATTATTATGATTTATTGGATGAAATCTCAGATTTTATAAGATTAAATAAGAGATGTATAGTTTAGTGAAAGGAGCGTTAAAAAATGGGAATTAATGTACAAGAGTTTTTAAATGATAAAATAATAGGAAACATTCGCTCAGGAACTAGAAAAGAAAATGGTACACCAATAAAATTAGAATATTTTGATGTACATACAGATAAATCAACATCAGAAACAGCAGTGGAGATTTTTAAACAAAAATTTGAAAAACCTAATAAATTGAAGATAAGATTTATTAAACAAAATCCTATTGATTTACATTTGGAAAGATATGATGGAAGAAAAAGAAGATGTATTGGGGATAATAAGAAAGCAGAATTTATCGATGATAATGGAAAAAAAACAATAATTGAATGTAATGCAAAAGAATGTAAATATAAACAAGATAAACTATGTAAATATAAAGCAAGATTATATTTCCTAATTGAAGGGCTTGAAAGTGAAGGAATTTGGTGCTATCCAATTGGAAGTGAAAAAGGAATAAGACATATATGTGCAATGATTGCAAGAGCTAACAGACTAAATGAAGACTTAACAAAAAATTGGTATGAACTATATTTAGAACCCGAAGATGCTCCATTTAAGGGCATAAATTATATTCCTGATATACGTAAGCTAGAAGCTATTAGCTCAGATGATAAAACAAATAAAGTAGAGCAAAAGCCAAAAGAGGAAAAATCAAACTATCTATTATTAAAATCTTTTATGATGACAATATATAAAGATAAAAAAGTACCTAAAATAAAGTTTATAAATACAAGTGCAAAAGAGATTGAATATATTTTATTAGAAAACTCAAAACAAGATATATTAAAATTAAAACCAGAAAGTATTATTTTACCTTTAAAAATAGAAAAAACAGAAAAAGGTATATTGCTAATAGACTATAAGATTATAAGAGCAATATCAAATGAAATAGAAAATAAAAAAGCAGTCTAATATGGGAAATATTAATAGACTGCTAAAATTATGTATAAGAAAGGACTATTGTATATGAAAATAGTAAAAAGAATATTAATTATAACTACAATAATACTTATCCAATCTTTAAAATTATTATATAAAATTATATGCTTTTTTTGGAAAAAATACAATACAAGTATAAAAGAATTTCTAAAAAAATTAGATATAGAATTAAGGAATGAATTAATTTGAAAAACAAGTTTAAATATGGAGAACTTGTAATAGTTAATGGAAAAGGAAAAATATCGAATAAAGAATTTGAAGGTCTAGCATTAGTAGAATATAAAGAATACTATTACAATGAATATTTACTTAATGTATTGTCAAATGGAAGTAAAGATTGGTTTAGAGAAAAAGACTTAAAAAGAGTCTTAGAAAGGAAAAATAAAAAAATGAATAAATATAAAGTAGTACTTGCTATTGATAAAAGAGGATTAGAAATTATAAATAGAAAGTTAGTAAAAATAAATGACAATAAAAACAACCAATTATTAAAAATGGATTTTTATAAGGAATATAAAGTAAAAAATAAAGAGTATGCAATACTAGTATGGACATCAACATACTGGGCAGTAACAAATCGCTCAGTAGCATGTATACAAAAAACACTGCCAGAACTAAGAGAAATGAATATTGCATATAAACAAATAATAATAGGTGAAACAGATATAAATTATATAAGAATTAATGAGTTTATAGATAATGATGATAATGTTAATATTTTTGATATTGTACCCAAAATAAGAATAAATAATGTAGGAGGAATACTAGTATGATAGGTGAAAAAATAATAAAAATTATGTCTGAAATAGAACCAATAGAAAAGACTGAGGTTGATGAAGAAAAAAACTATAAATTTGCGAAATCAGAAGAAATTATAGAAATGGTAAATCCTTTACTAGTTAAATATAAAGTTATTATTTTACCTGTAAAAGTTACTAATTTTTCAACTCAAGGTAATAAAGTATTTCTTACTATGAAATATCAATTTATCGATGTAGAAGATAAAAATAAAGACTGTATTGAAGTAGAAATACCAGGTAGTGGATTTGACGAAAAAGGAAGAGCAGTATATGCAGCTTTAACACGGAGCATATAGATATGCTATGCAAGAAGTATTTGCAATTCCTGTTATTGATGAAATAAAAAATAGTTCATCAAATGAAGATAATAAAGAAGATAATAAATCTGATAATATAGAAGAAAATTGCAATACAACAGAAATGCGTATAGAGGACTTAGATTCATTATTTAGTTTTGAAAATATAGCTTAAAAAGGAGGCAATGTATATGTATATAAAAAATATATTTAATATAATAAATTACAAAGGATTGCAAGATGGATTTTCTACTGAATTTGAAGATATTACTTACATCTTAGGAGATAATGCAAAATTAAAATCAACAGTTGGCTCAGTTCCATTATGGATTTTAACAGGTTATAATCTTTTAGGTAGTAATAAAGAATGTGCAGCAAATGATAAAAATAAACATTATATGAATACAACAGCAAGTATGACAATTATTGATAATGATGGAGTAGAACATATAATTACAAGGAGCAAAGGTAAAGATAATTTTGTAATGTTAGATGGAATAAGAACAACACAAGAAATGCTAACTAAATTTTATAAAGATGTTCATTCATTTATTTGTATATATAATCCAAGTTATTTCAGAAGCTTAGAATTAGCTAAGCAAAGAGAATTATTACTTAGAATATTACCAGCTATATCTTCAGAAGATGCATTCAATTTATTAGAAAATGAAGAAAAAAGTATATTAGAGAGTCCAATAGTTGATATAAAAGGATACTGCAAGGCAAAAAGACAAGAAATAAAAGAGTTAAAATGCGAGCTAGATAAAATTAGTGGAATGAAATCTACATATATTGAAATAGCGATACAAAAAGAAAATGAGTTGGCTGTATTTAGTAAACAAGAAGAACTACAACAATTAGAAGATAAGTATGAAAGATTAATAACAAATTCAAGTGGAATTATAAGCCTTGAAGATTTAGAAAAGGATATAATAAAATTAAACCAAAAAATTAATAAGAATATAAAAGAAGAATTAAAGGAGTTACAAGAAAAATACAAAAAAGAATCAGAAAATCTAAATAATGTAAATTCCAATACGTCTACTTGTCCAACTTGCAAACAAGAAATAAAAAATGAAAATTTAATTAAAGCATTAACTATTACGTACAAAAAGAATGTAAACAAGATAGAAGAAAAAGTAAAAACTTTAAAGTTAGAAACTCAGGAACTAATAAATAAAAAGAATAGTCAACTTGAAAAATATAAAATAGCTAAAACTCCTGAAATGCAACGACTTGAAAAGAAAAAAAATGAAATAAAAGAAAAAATAGACTATATAAGAAAAGAAAAGTCAGAAATAGACTTAAAAAATAGCGAAATCACATTAAAACATAATCAAATAATAGATGCAAAGTCTAAATTAGAAGCATTAGGAAAAAGAGAGGAAGAAATTAATTGTCAAATTGAAAAGAACAATAGACAATTAAAAATTGCAATAAGATTAAATTTACTAATGATTGACGAACAAATGAAAAAAGTAAGACAATATCTAGACAAAGTGACAATTGAATTTAGCAAAGTAGATGAAGAAACCGGAGAAATACTTGACATATATAATATAAAATATAATGGAAGAGAATACGAAAAATTGTCTAGGTCATATAAATTGAGGGCAGATTTAGAAATTGCACAATTAATTAATAAAGTCACTAAAATTAATTCTCCAATTTTTATAGATGATGCAGAAAGTATAACAGACATAAAAACAAGCATTGAATCACAAATTATTATTTCTATAGTTTTAAAATATAATGAACTTGAAATTCTATATTCATATCCAGAAGTATTAAATAGAAAGAAAGAATCTATTAACAAACAAATAGAACAAAGTAATGAGTTATTAATAAACGCTGCTTAGAAAATTATAAGAAACTATTTTAAAGATAGTTTTAATTTTTTTATAATAGTAGGAGACAGAAAGAAATGCTGAGGATAAAAAGATTTTTAGAATATAGAAAATGTGTTTGTTGTAAACAAGATTATCTTGCTTATCAAGTAGAAAAGATAAATAAAAATAATGATTACATTTGTAGTCAATGTAGGCGTTCAAATGGATATTATGTGAAAAATAATAGTTTTAAAGGGAAGAAGACACAAATAAGTTTTTCCTTTGAATTTGAAACTGGTTCAAGGACGAAAGCATTATACGAACTGAAAAAATATAATTTTATAGGTTGCTCAGATGGAAGTATAAGAGGGTTAGAGTGGAAATCAGAAATTTATTATAATAAAAAATCATTTCATACAATTTGCAGAAAAATAGAAAAGTTTGCTAAGTATGTAGATGAACATTGTGGAACACATTTACATGTTTCAACACCATATAAGCAAAAAATAAAAGAATATGAACATGAATTATTTGAACCTATATTAAACGTAATGACTTCAGATAGAAGTTCAACAGTAAAATTTTGGGGAAGATACTTTACAGGATATTGCATGCCAAGTATTCAAGAAGGTAGATTTAATACTTTTAATCCAAGATCTAGTGTAGATACTCTAGAATTTAGATTATTAAAGTTTATAAATGCTAATCAATATATAAGAGCTTGTGATTTTTGCATTGATACTACAAGGTATATTAATCATTTTATAGGAAGAGAAGATTTTAATAGTGAAAAAGCAAAGAAAATAGGTCAAACTATAGCTAATAAATATAAGGAGGTAATACAAAAATGTGTAGACTAGTATTAATGAATAAAGAAGGAGAAAAAGAAATAGATAAAAAATATGGCTTAGATAAATATTTAAGATATTTAGAAAAACAACTAGGTGGACATGGCAATGGGTATGCTTTAATGAAAAATGGTGAAGTCATAATAATAGATAAAGGTGTTAATTTAGATGTAAGGGATATAGCAAAAATATTGCGAGAAACAAGTTATGATTGGGCATTATTTCATACAAGATTAGCAACAATTCGGAGAAAAGTGTGATAAAAATTGTCATCCATTTATAAGAAAAAATAATGTGATTGCAATGAATGGAACTGAAAAATCAATAGGATTTCTAAGTAAAACTATTAACATGACTGACACAGAAGCAATATTAGAAACAATGGATAAGTATAATTTGGGCTTAGGTGCTTTAAGAAATCTTACTAGCATTTTTATGGGATTTTTTAAAGGAAAACCATTTGTAGTTGCTAATAATACAGCTAGAATTAAAATCCTAAATAATAAAAAGACAAAAGCATTAGTTTTTGCATCAGATTTTCCAACTAAAATTGAAAATATCTATAAAACAAAAGAACGATTTACTTGGTATAATGGAAAATTACCTAATACATTAGTAAAATATAAAGCTAGCTATGCTCGACCAGTATTTTTTAATAGTATTGCCTGTGACAAAGATTATGATTATTATAACGATCTATATGAACAGTGCTATAAGGAAACATTAAATATAAAGGGAGGAAGGATAGCATGATACAAGAATATGATGTGAAAGACAAAAGAGCAATAAAGAGACTACAAAACTCTAAAAGATTTTTAGAATATCCCAATATGTTTCTAAGCAATACATGTAAAGTAAAAGTAAATGCAGATGAATATCTAGTAGCAGATGAATTTACAATATATTGCAAATCAAGGATATTACCAAAAAAATATATATTTATGGGAAAAAAACAGAGCAGGAAGAAGAAGATAATTTATATTTGAATTATTGGATGGAAGTATTTCTTAAGACAATTGAAAATGGGAAGTTGTGCAAGTATGAATTTAAAAAAAGTAATTCGAAAGTTGAATTAACAATAGGAATACCATTAAAATTAAGGCTTCAAGCGTATTCTTATAGAAGTTGGAATAGAGGAAATATAATAGAGTTTTTGTCTTGTCTATTTAATATTCCTGTTGAAGAAACAGAATATGAGCAACAAGATTTTATAGAGCAAATGTTAGTAGCTTAAAAAGTAGATGGAGGTAATAAAAGTGAACAAAAAATATGAAGCAATGTTTTTTATAAATCCTAATGAAGATGAAAATAAAATCAAAGATATAATAAATAAAATAAATAACATAATTATATATGAAAATTGTGAAATTTACCATAAAGAAGAAAAAGGAATATATAATTTAGCATATGAAATCAAAGGAAATAAGAAAGCATTTTATTATTATATTAAATTCAAAACTTTAAATAATAAAGTTCCATCATTAGGAAAAATATCAAATAAGGCAAATACAATTAAAGAAATAATGAAACATATAATTCTATAGAGTAAATAAAAAGAAAGGACAAAACAATGGAAAGTTATTTAGTATATGAATTTATACATCATAATTTTAATGAAGATATAATGGAAGGAATAGAATTTTTTGGACTATATGAAGATCAAGAAGAAGCTATAAAAAAAGCAAATGAAAGAGTTCGCATAGGCTTAAAAGAAAATAATGCGGTACTTTCAGAAGAAATATCTAATATAGAAAATCCATTTGAAGAAACTAATTGTGTAGAGATGTATAGAGAAGATGATGAAATAGAAGCACCAATATATTCTATTGTGATAGAAAAATTAAAATTAGAAAGGAAAGATGAAAATGAATAAAGTAATATTAATGGGTAGATTAACAAAAGATCCAGAGGTAAGATATACTCAAAGTAGTAATACATTAGTAGCAAATTTCAATTTAGCTGTAAACAGAAGATTTGTAAAAGAAGGAGAAGAAAGACAGGCAGACTTTATAAGTATTGTAGCTTGGAGTAAATTAGGTGAATTTTGTAGTAAATACTTTAAAAAAGGTCAACAAGTAGGAATTATAGGAAGAATACAAACAAGAACTTGGGATGATGACCAAGGACAAAAACATTATATAACTGATGTAGTAGCAGAAGAAGCATACTTTGCAGAAGGAAAAAGAGAAAATGAGAACTCAGATCCCTTTTCAAGTGATCCTTTCGGAACAGCTGAAGGTAGTGGTTTTGAAATCCCATCTAATGATGATTTACCATTCTAAAATAAAAAATAAAGAAAAGAAATAAGAGAGTAATATATACTTTCTTATTTTAATTATATAAATAAAGATAGGAGATTTTTAATTATGAAATGTAAAACATTTGAATATAAAGGGAAAAAAGGATGTAGTTTTAGGGTAGGAAACTATCTATATAATCCACAATGTATGTCTATTATGATTGTAAATGATATAGATGAAGGAGAAACAGTTTGTACTGTTAATATGAATGATTATATGTATTTTCCAGAAACAACTACAATAAAAAACTATTCTGAAAATAGTGGTATGACAGACTTTTTATTAAAACTAGGAATAATAGAACAAGTTTATAGTAAAGTTCCAGTTAACCAATATGCACAGAAAGGTGAAACGATTGATTTTTGTCAAATTAATGTAGAAAAATTAAAAGAATATTCGCAAGAATTCAATTATGAGTGGAAAATCTAAATAAAAGGAGAAAAAAGAATGTCTAAAAATTATAAATTAAAAAGTGGAAACTACTTAAAGATAGATAAAACAGATGGAGGATATGAGTATTCATTTTATGAAGAATGTAAGAGATTAATAGATGGAGGGATATTAGAAAATCTAGAAATAAATGATAATGCAGCTTTAAAGGAAGTATTAGAAATGTTTAATATACCAGCTGATATTGAATATCAAGAATTAGATGAAGAAATCGAAGAATTTTGTAATCTAGTATATAAAGATGAAAATAGTAAGATACCTATGACAGAAAAGGAACTTGCAAATGAGATTTGGTATGGTGATAAAGAAAAAATTGAAAAGTATGGGTATGATATGTCTAGAATCTCAGGGGATTTATGTGATTGCTTTGGAAATGGAGTATTTGTTTTAGAAAAAGCAAGCGAAGAAGACAAAAAAATAGGACAAAAGAGATATATGAGATGCAAAAAATGTGGACAATATTCACATTTGTAGGAGGAAACAATGCAAAGTGTAATAAGTTATAAAGAAAGAGGAAATTATGGTGATTTCAAGTATCGTGGCAATTGCTCTGGATATGTTATTAAAGATTTAATTGAACACTTTTATCCAAAATCTAAACCAAAAAAATTTATTGAAGTGTTTTCAGGTGGTGGAACTGGTAAAGATGTAGCAAAAGAATTAAAAATTAATAACAGTTTACATCTAGATTTAAACAATGGATGGGATGCTTTAGTAGATGAGATACCTTCAGGTTCAGATTGTGTTTTTTCACACCCACCTTACTGGGATATTATTAAATATGAACAGCAGCGAAATAACTATTCACCTAACGATTTATCTAATAATATGGGCTATGAAGAATTTATAAAGAAATTAGATATGGTAAATGAAAAAATATATCATAGTTTAGTAAATGGAGGAAGACACGTAATTTTGTTAGGAGATGTAAGGAAAAATGGAAAGTATTATAGCATTATAAAAGATATGAAATGGTTTGGAGATTTGGAAAGTCATATAATAAAAGTTCAACATAATTGTATGTCAGATAACAAATCATATAGTAATAATTCTTTTATTGCAATTAAGCATGAACATATTTTAGTGTTTAAAAAAAATAAAATATGGTTATTCAATACAAAAGAAACTAATACAGTAAAAGAAAATATTATGAATTTAACTAAAATAACATGGAGGGATCTAATACAAGCAACATTAGAATTTTTGAATAATAAAGCTAGTATAGAACAAATCTATAATATTTTAAAAGAATCTAAAAAGGCAGAGAATAACAACTTTGTAAGAGAAAAAATAAGACAAACTTTAAATAATAATAGCAATTTTATAAAAACAGGTGAAGTTTGGATTTTAAATATTAATTAAACAATAAAAGCAACAATAAGATTAGTAAGATACAAGATATAAAAAAGTAAAGAAGGAAGATATTTATTTTATCTTCTTCTTATTTTTTTAGATTGGAGAAAAATAATGAAACAAGGAATTAATAAAAAATACAAAAATTTTGTAAGTCTATTAAACTTTAGTAATGGCAAATATGACATAATAGATGTATTTAAAGACTTTGTAACCATATATGCAATTGCGATAAAAAACAAATTCTATTACGAAGAAATAGATGAACAAATGTATTTTAAGACAATAAAAAAATATGAAAGATGTGAGTTGGATATTTTTCCTAAATTAAAGGACGAATTACAAAATTTATATATGCAAGAGCCAAAAATAAAAGATGTATTAGGAGAAATATATTACCAAATAGGAGCAATAAAAAAAGGAAATAAGCAATTTTTTTCACCAAAAGAAGTAGGAATACTTACTGCATTATTAACACAAAATAATTTATCTAAGAAAAAACAAGAATTTGATGTTATATATGATTGTGCTTGCGGTAGTGGAATACTATTACTATCTTTTGGAAATGTTTTAATGGATAAAAATATAGAATATACAAAAAAGCTTTTTATTGGGGACAAGATATTGATTTTATATGTTTTTGTATGACATATATACAAATATCATTATATCGGTATGCCAGGTCTAGTTATTTGAGGAGATACACTAAGTTTACAAACAAGAAGAATATTTTATACACCAGAGTTTTTTTTAGGAAAATGGGAAGAAAAAATGCAAAAAAATACAAAAATAAATTATAAAAAATAATATAGGAGAAAATACATGAAAGAAGATATCAAAATGGAATATAAAGAAATTATTGGACTATTAGAATTTACTAATGGTAAATATCGAAATATAGATATATTAAAAGATATTATATTTATACTTACACTGTTAATGAACGATACATTTGATCGTACCGCAACAAATAAATATAAGAAGATTATGGAAAAATATGAAAAATCAGAATTAAATACACTTAAAATAATAATGCATAAAATAGTTTCATTGTATGAAGAAAATGAAATATCAGATATTTTAGGAGAAATATTTGAAGCTGTAGGAGGAAATTATAGATTACTAGACAATAGATATTTTACACCAATGAGTATTGCAAGAGTTATGGCTTCTAGTCTAAATTTAGAAGAAATAAGAAATAGAGAATTTACAACTATTTATGATGCAGAATGTTCTAATGGAGTAATGTTATTAGGTGTAGCAAAATATTTAAAAGAAAAAGGAATAGACTATAAGGAAAAAATGTATGCATATGCAGAAGAAACTGATATTATATGTGCGTATATAACATATATACAACTAACACTTTATGATATTCCAGGTAGAATAGTATTACTAAATAAAAATCGAGATAAAGTATGTATAGAATTATATACAATAAGACATTATTTAAAAAATTGGAATGAAAAATTGAAAGATAATAGAGAAAAAATGAGATTAGATTTAAAGAATAATAAAAAGAGGTGAAAAATATGCCTAAGAATAAAGTAAATTATACTAAATTATTAGAAGGTGTAAAAAAAATTATAAAGCGAGGAGATTATCCCAAATTTTTAAGTATGGTAAATAAAATAAAAAACAATTACAGTTTTAGGAATACAATACTAGTATATGTACAAAATCCAAATGCAACAATTGTAAAAGGCTTTTGTGATTGGAACAAACTAGGAAGAGGTGTAAAAAAGAATCCTAAAACTATTTTCATTTACAGACCAGTAAAATATAAAAAACAAAAGGCAATAGAAGGGCAACAAAATGTAAATGGGAAAGAAGAAAAAGAACGAAATAATAGTGGGACAATAGAAATCATTGAAGGAATTTCATATAAAAGAGTTGCTGTATATGACATAGGAGATACCTATATAAAGAAAGCTGATAAAAGAATTCCAATATTAGATGATGTACTAGAAGACGATACTACAAAAGAATTGTATGATATTTTGTTAGAAATATCTCCAGTACCAATAATAACAGAAGAAATTAATGGTATGGGAAAGGGATATTATGATAAAGTAAATAAAAAAATTATATTAAAAGAAAGTTTATCACAAGATGATAAAACATCAGTGTTAATACATGAACTTTGTCATTGCTTATATGATGATTTTGCATATAAGACAGAAAGAAATAAAAGTGAAATATTTGTTGAAAGTGTAGCATTTTTAGTTGCTGACCACTTTGGATTTGATACATCACTTTGTAGTTTTGGATATATAACTAGTTGGGCAGAAAATAATATAAAGGAATTTATGAGCTTATCTAACAAAATTAAAGAAACAGCAGATGAATTTATAGAATTAATAAAAAATAGCAAATATAAACAAGAGAAAATAAGTGCATAATGAGATTTTAAAATATAAAAAGTAATGGGGCAAGTTTGAGCTTGCTCTATTTTTAAGGAGGAGAAAATATGAGTCATTTTTCAGTAGCTGTTTTTACAGATGAAAATACAACAGTTGAAGATTTACTAGAGCCATTTTATGAAGGAATAGAAGTTGAAAAATATATAGATGGAGGCATATATTCTACATATAATCCAAAGTCCAAGTGGGATTGGTATGGTGTAGGTCGGCAGATGGTCTGATATGCTAATAGTACCAAAATATAAATATCAGGAAGATATAGACATTAGTCAGGCAGATAATATAAGGATACATACATTTAATGAAAATCGGAGAAGAAAAGAAAGAAATTGTAATATCAAAAGATGAAAAAAATGCTTATTATAAGTATGTTGATTCAGCGTTAGTAAAAGATATAAGATGGGATTTAATAAAAAATGAAATGGAAAAACAATTAAAACCTTATGATGAGTATTTAAAAGAATCATATTATTCAGAAGAATATTTAAAAAGAAAATATCCGACAGAAGAAGAATATAAAAAAAGTTTTACTCAATTTTCTACTTATGCTGTCCTTACACCAGATGGAGAATGGCATGAACCAGGAAAAATGGGATGGTGGGCTATATCTGATGCAACACCTGAACAAGAAGCAGAATTTGAGAAAAATTATGAAGAAAAATTTATAAAAACAGCAAATCCAGAATGGAAATTAACTATTGTGGATTGCCATATATAAAAATAGAAAAGAAAGAAGGAAATAAAAATGAACGAAGAAATTTTAAAAATATCAGCAAAATCAAATCCAAATGCTATTGCAGGAGCAATAGCTGGTCAAATAAATGAAAGAGGAAAGTCAGAACTAAGAGCTATCGGTGCAGGGTCAATAAACCAAGCAATAAAGGCAATTGTAATTGCAAGAGGATTTTTAACACCAACAGGAATTGATATAGTATGTGTTCCATCCTTTACGAAAGTAGAACTTGATGGTGAAGAAAGAACTGGTATGAAACTAATAGTAAAGGTGGAAAAATAAATTGAATCAACAGGAAATTTTGAATAGAACTAGCATTATAAATGTAAAAAACAAACTAGGGCTAAAAGAGATTTATTCTAAAAAAGATATAATATATGTAAAATGTCCATTTTGTTCAGAGAAAGGAACTATGAGATTAAATATAAGTAATAATAGCTATATTTGCAAAAAATGTGAAGCTAGAGGATATTCAATAGGATTATATGCAAAAAATAAGTATATCTCAAACAGAGAAGCATATCAAAGATTAATTAATAATGAAGCTGATATAAGCAACAACTTGATGACTTCAATTATTACAAATGTAAGAAAAAATAAGGAAGAGTTAGATATTGCTTATCAAGCTTTTTTAGAAAAATTATCTCTTAGCTCAGAGCATACAATGAAACTCTTAAAATGTGGTTTTTCAATGGAACAAATCGAAAAAATAGGATTTAAAACAATACCAACACAAGAAAATCAAAAAATAGAAATATGTAGAAAACTACAAACAGAAGGAATTGATTTTAATGGAACACCAGGTTTTTTTAAAGATAAAAAGTTTAGATGGAATTTTAAATCACACAAAGGAATATTTATTCCTGTACTAGATAATTGTAAAATTGTAGCTTTAAGAATTCATTTAGATACAATGTATAGTATAGATACTAGTGATATTTGGTTTAGCAGTAGTCAAGAAAACGAGGGAACAAAAGCAGATAACAATATTATGATTTTATTTCCAGAAGATAATAAAATACAGCTTATGAATAATTTAAAAGAAAAAAGAGATATTATAGTTGCTTCAGAGATGGTACTTGCTTATAAAATTGCTAATACATATAAAGAAAACATAGTAATTCGGAGTTCCTAATGTAATCTCAAAGATTGAAGCTAGAAAATTAGATAGTATAAGAAATATTAATAATGTATATGTAGTAATGGATTCACACACAATACTTCATACTTCGGAAAACCTATTATCTAGTCTAATAAAAAAATATGGAGAAGATAGAGTGAGGTTAAACATATCAATAAAAGACTGTGAGATTCCAAGTAGTTTAGAAGAAATATTTGACAAAGAAAATGATGAGTTTGTATTAAATACTGCATAATAAGAGGTGAAAAAAGATGAATAAAAATAAAAATAAAAGTTATTATATGTCAGATGAAGATTTAAAAGCATTAAGAAAAAGTCTTGAATATGTTAAAAAGTTAGATATTTTTAATAAAAAACAAGAAAGAAAAGTAAAACTTAAAAAAGTAGCTTAAAATATGGAGTGGCCAATAGGCTGCTCCATAAAAAATGTAAAAAGAAAGAAGGAAAATAAATGTTTAAAATTTATAAAGAAAAGAAAATAGCTAATAAAATAGCAAATAAATTATATAAAAAAGGTTTTAAAGTAAAAATGAAAATTTCTAAGAATAGTAAAAGTATATATCTAAAAATTGATAATGGAGCTTGTTCTACAATTAGAATAAGTGATCATAAAAATTATAGAACTAGAAGTAAATATAATGTAATAAAAAATTATCAAGGAAAGAGTTATGAATATAATAACAACATATTAAAAAAATTTTACAATTTTAATATGCTAAATAGTTTAATTGTAGATATTGAAACAGAAAGATCCAATAAGATATTAAAAGATGGATATGCAAAATATAAAGCAATTAGAGATAAAAAAGATTTAGAAGATTATTATATATATAATAAAAAAGTAGCTTAGTAGGAGGAGTAAAAATGCTAGATTATAATGATTTAAATGAAAATGAAAAGAATGTACTAAAACAAGTACTAAATATGCAAGAAATACCTACATACTACCTTGAAGAAAACAATATTCTATTAATGGAAAAAAGAGAAATGTTTGAATATATTTATATGTATGACTTGAAGAAAATAAAAGACACTATTAATCTAATTGAAAGAATAATAAATTTAGAAATAACGATTCAAGATGCTAATAAAACTATTATTCAGAAATTATTAGAAAGTAAAAATAATGTTTATAAGCTTAGTAATGAGCATTATGTTTATAAAGAAAATTGAAAAAGGACATTGATTAGAATATAAAAAAGCTAAAGTAAGTAGTCCAGCATAGACTTTTACAAGAAAGGAAAAATGATGATTATAAATTATAAAAAATCAAAATATGTAACAGAAGAATTTGAAATTGAAATAGAGGATATATATAATTGTTTTTTACAAGGAAATAGTGAAAATAAAAATATAACAGAATATTTAGGAATTTATACAACAAACGAATATTTAATAATTATTAAAATAGAAGAATATTCAAACATAAAATTAGAGAATTGGTCAAATAAAAACCTCTATACAGAGAATGATATAAAAATTTTCTTAAAAGGACATAAAGAAGTAAAAGTTATTACAAAAGAGATATTTAAAAATAAATTGAAAGAGATATTAAAAATATTGGAGGAATAAAAGTGTATAATATATATGATTCAATTGAAAATATACAACAGGTAAAAACAGTAGATATGCTTGTATATTCGGTAAGCAAAAGAGAAGTTATTAATAAAGATTTTACAAGAATAAGAAAAAATTTAGAAATATTAAAGAAAGCAAGGAAAGATGCAAGAGGGAAATTATATCTTACATTTGCAGGATATGAAAATGATAAAAGAGAAATTTATATGATTCCAGAAATAAGAAATTTTGTTCAGACTATATGGGAAGAATATAAATATTTATTTTATTTTTTAACATCATTTGACAATAATAAATCGATCATCTTTGCTTGTATAAATGATATCAAAGTCTATCAAAATATTAGAAATCATCAAACAAATTTAAAGATATTATATAATGCAGAAGTAAAATCAAAAACAATAACAGCAACAGAGAATTTTGGAAGTCTAATAGGTGACTTTGATGGTGCAATAAAAGAATTACTTAAATTTATATAAAAATATATTATAAAAAGAAATAAAAAGCATTTTAGTAAAAAAACTAAGATGCTTTTTAAACTAGGAGGAAAAGATGTCAAATAATAAGAAAATAGAATTAGAAGATGATGTAATTAAAATATTAGAAAAAGGACATATTGAAGGAAAATTATTTTTCTTACCAGAGTATCAGCTGGAAAGGACACTATATGAGAGAGTAAATAAAGCTCTTGTAGCAATGGGAGCAAAGTGGGATAGAAAATTAAAGGCACATAAATTTGAATATGATATAAGCAATATGTTAAAAAATGCAATAGAAACAAAAGAAGTAATTGATTGGAAGAAATCAACAGACTTTTACCATACTCCTAAGGAAATAATATATGAGATGTTAGGTTTAGTACAAAATTATAAATATGATAATATAGAATTTCTAGAACCTTCGTGTCGGACAGGGGCATATACTTGATATTGTAAAAGAGGAATTTCCTAATGCTAATATAACTTGTATAGAAAAAAATCCATTGCATTGTGAATTTTTAAGAAAAAAAGGATATGATCCATTAAATATAGACTTTTTAGATTTTAATACAGATAAACAAATGGATATTATTTTAATGAATCCACCATTTTCAGAGCAAGAAGAACATATTAAGCATGCATATCAATTTTTAAAAGAAGATGGAATATTAATAACAGTAGCTAGTAGTATGATTTTAGATAAACAAACTAAAAAGAATATAGAATTTGCTAAATGGTTTAAAGAAGTAGAAGGTAGTATATATTCTTTGCTACAAAATAGTTTTAAAGAAAGTGGAACAGGTGTAAATACGAAACTTTTAGTATTTTATAAATAAATAAAAATAAAGCATTAAGGATTAAGTTCCAATGCTTTATTTTTTTTATTTATTTTTATTTCTTTGTAGAATATTTAAATGTTGGATAAGATTATCAACAATAGAACGATATTCTTCGTTTAATTGATGATAACCGATAATAGTAGGAATGTTCTTATTATCTTTATCAAAATCAAACTTTAGATAATCGCTAAAAATATCATTTAGAGTAATATTATAAATATTGCAAAGCTCAAGTAATAAATCAACACTTCCTAAAGTTCGATTTGTTTCTAATTGTCCAATATGTCTATCAGAACGATCTATTTTTTCAGCTACTTCTTCTTGAGTATATCCAGCAGCTATTCTAGCACTTTTTAAATTTTTACCTATTTCTATATTTGACTTCTTCATTTTTCAATCACCTCTTATAAAATAGCAAAATAAAATATAATTTAAAAGGAAATGAAATAATCAAAAAGGAAATTTAATAAACAATTTTATTATTATATCTTGTATTTACATTTTTTATATGGTAAGATAACAAAAGTGGAAAAAAGTGGAAAAAAGTAACTGAAAAGTACCTAAAAAATATAAAAAAACTAACCTATATATAAATAGATTAGTTAGATACTATATTATTAAAATCATTTGTGCTAAAATAATTAATTAGCGTTAAAATAGCATTTCTTTCAAAAGTACTCAAAAAGTTAAGCTGTTGCACAATATCTTCAGAGTTATTAACAGAATCTTTAAAGAAATCTTTTAAAAGTTGATTAGGAGATGTTTTCAGAACTTTGCAAAGATTTATTAAAGTTGCTAAACTAACTCCAGACCTACTTGCTTCTATATCTTTTATAAAGTTTACAGATAAATTAGCCTTTTCTGCAAGCACTTCTTGAGTATAATTTGATGCTATTCTAGCTGATTTTATATTTTTACTTAATATTAATTTAACATCATCATCATTTAATTGCATAATAAACACCTTTTTCACTAATATGCACTATATAATATCATTTTATACTCAAAAGAAAAATATGTTATTACACATCTTTTAGAATGTAGCTAACAAACCAAAAGAAAAATATAAATTTTAAAATATAAAAAGGAAAGGAAAAAAATGAAAGTAAAAAACAAAATGAAAAGTAAAAATGAAAATTACAAGCAATACATGGGAAATACAGGAATTACTAGAAAAGTAGATGATCTTGGAAGAATTACTATACCAAAAGAAGTACGAGATGAAAAAAGAATATTTCAAGGAACTCCATTGCAAATATATGTAGAAGGAGATAAAATTATTATAGAAAATATTGATACAGTATGCAGTTTTTGTAATAAAAAAAAGGTATTATATGAATTTAAGGAAAAAATGATATGTAAAAAGTGCATAAAAGATATTAAAGAAAGTTTTTAAAAAATAAAACCAAATATGAATTATAGTTTTATATAATCATGTTTGGCTTTTATTTTTATTTATTAATATTATCTTTTAAAGCTTTTCCTGGTTTAAAAGCTGGAGCTATTGTTGCAGGAATTGTAATTTCTTCGTTAGTTTGAGGATTTCTACCTTTTCTAGCTGCTCTTTTTCTTACTTCGAAAGAACCAAATCCAATAAGTTGAATTTTATTACCTTTTTTTAATTCTTCAGATATAGTTTCTATTATAGCATTTAAAGATAATTCAGCAACTTTTTTTGTTAGCATAGTTTTTTCAGAAATAGCGTTTACTAATTCAATTTTATTCATTATAATTCACCCCTTTTGATATTATTTTATATCTTTTGTATTAACGCCAATTTATCAAAAATAAGAAATAAAGTCAATAAATATAAAGAAAAATATCAAAATTAAATATAGAGTAGAATTTTTATAAATCGAAAAGCCATCATTCAGAATTTATAATCAATTTTATTATAGTTTGGTACTTTAAAGATAGATTAACTAGAACTTTCATATTTTTTATTTAGAGCTTTAAACTTTATCAGTACTAAGTTATCAAGTTCTTGACTTTTTTTACAAATTATTTCATAGGGTGCTTTTTCAAGAATAAGTTTTTCAAGTTTTGCTCTTTCTTTTAAGAGCTGTAATGAAATTTTTGAATCCATAAAATCATCCCCTTTTTATTTATTATAGCAAAAATAGATGTAAAAATTTGTAAAAGCCTGTCGAAAACCACCAATTAGTATTTATATATGTTATAGTATATAAAGATTTTTCGAAATTTATAAAAAGTGAAACTATTTTATAAGAAAATATACTCTTATAAGTAGACAACAAATATGTACATATTAGTAAAGGGGGAATTAAAATTGGAAGAACTAATAATAAAAGCAAAGAAAGGAGATAAGGAAGCATTTACACAAATTATATTAAATATAAGAAATGACTTATACAAAATAGCAAAAATGAGAACTACTAATGAAGATGATATACAAGACATTATTCAAGAAACAATGATAGATGCATATAGGCATATACGAAAATTAAAAGATATTACTAAATTTAAATCATGGATTATAAAAATACTAATAAATAACTCTAATAAATTATATAATAAGAAAATAAATAGCAAGGAAGTATATGACAATTATGATATTGAATTTTACAAAGATGAAATCAAAAGTTGTGAAGACATAAAGTTAAAAGAAGATACATTAGATTTTTATGAAATGATAAAAGAATTAAAATATGAAGAAAGAATAATTATTATATTGTACTATTCAGAAAAATACACTACAAAAGAAATATCTAACATCTTAAAAATAAATGAAAATACTATAAAAACAAGGCTCTCAAGAGCAAAAGAGAAAATAAAGAATAAATATGAAGGAGGAAAACAAGTTGGATAATTTAGATATAATGATTGAAAAAACAATTAAAAATAAAATATATGAACCTTATGGATATGAACAAGCAATATTAACAGCATTTGACAATAAAAAGAAATTTGAATTAAGCACTTTTTTCATAGCTATTATAAAAACAATTGTAACTCTATTTGCAGGACTTGTTATAACATTAAGTGCTGTATTTGCTAAAGATATTTATAATTGGATATATAGTATATTTAATCCAGAAACAACAGGAGAAGGAATAATAAAAGTAGCAGAAGAGGGCTACTTATATAATACAGAGATGGAATATATAAATAAAGATGGAATAAACTTTAAAATTGAAAATATTTTAATGGATGACTTTAATTTATATATAACTTTCAATATTGAATCAGAAGAAATACTAGATAAGATAGATGCAGTTGAGATAAATAAAATGATAATAACAGATGAAAATAAAAATATAATTTTTTGTGATAATAAGGAGATATATGAAAAATATTGTGGAGAAAATAATATTGAATATAGTGAAAAAAATATGAACAATTCATACACTAATAGTGGACATGGAATAGAGATATTAAGCAAAACAGAAAATAATATTAGATTTATATATAAAATGTATTCAACAGAATATCCAAAATCAGAAAAACTGAATTTTGACTTTGAAGGATTTCATTTTTACAATAGAAATAATAATTATAATATAGATAAAAATGACAAATGGAATATAAAAGTTGATTTACTTAAAGAATTTTATAAAAGAGATACAGTATTTTACAATGCAACATATAAAAATAACAACAGTAAAGTAATAGTAGAAAATGCTACTGCTAGTGAATCTGAAATGATAGTCAATCTAAAAATAAAAACAGAATATAAAATTAAAGAAAAAGATAGAAAAGATAAAATAGAAGAAATTATAAGTTCAATAGGTCCAGAAGATACCCTGATTGATAATATTATTATTGAGAATGAATTTGGACATAAATTTGGTGTTTCACCAGTAAAAGAACAAGAAAGCATATGGGATACTGCTACTGGAGAGATAACAAAAAAATGTATATTTGAAATTACTAATAAAGAACTAACTGATAAACTTACTTTAAAATTGTTTATGAATAATAAAGAAATTACTATAGTATTAAATAAAAGGTCATAGCAATGCTATGACCTTATTTTAGAAGGAGAAAAATAACAAAAACTACTTTAATTTTCTACAGCAATATACATCTGCACTTGGCATCTTGCTTGAGAATTTTCTACCCATCCAATGTAGGACTCGTAGTAAAAATGATAGTCAAGTCCATATTGAATATTTAACCATGAAGACTGCCAACTTCGACTATTCCCAGAGCCAGGAGATCCTAAAGATAGGTATCCCTGTGAAATGGCATTACCTCCATATGGATATAAGTAAAATCTTAATACTTCTCCGCCATCGCCAGATAGAGGTGTCCAAGTTATTTTGTACATAAGTTTATTACCATTCATCGTGCGATATGCACCAGTATTTGTACCAGTAAATGAAAAAGTAGAATTGAAAGGTTTGCCTACATCAATTGAACCTGCATTTCGTACTGAATAGAATGATACCCCTTCAGCTTCTTCTTCAGTAAGTCCAAAAATTTCAATAGCTTCTTCATGAGAAATACCAACATCTTCAATTGGAACAACATCAATAGTGTCTTCACTCGCTTCTTGAATTTCATTACCAGAAGCAGCATGACAAATTGTATTAGGGGTTAAAAATAATACCCCAACCAAAGCTGCAATCAAAAAGTTCCGTTTCTTTGTTTTTTTCAAAATATTCATAAAAATTTCCTCCTTATTATAAAAAAAGGTTAACGGGTTACATATATTTATATTCTCCCTCTAAAAATAAACTACAAATCAGATTATAGCATAATAATTTATTTAATGCAAGCAAAGTGGAAAAAAATGTAAAAAAAAGTGATTATGGGCATAATTAAGCGTGAAAAAGTAGAAAAAAGTGGAAAAAGTAAATATAAAAGTAAAAAAAATAAAAAAATGAAACTATTTTACAAACTTAAAGTATCTAATATAGTAAGAGGTGGTATAAATGGTAAATATATTAATAGCAGATGATAACATATATTATGCAAAAGTATTAATGAATATAATAAATGGAAGTAATAGCGAGGATATGAAAGTTAGCTATATTGCAACAGATGGACAAGAAGCTTTAGATATAATTAAGAATCATTCAGTTGATATAATATTACTTGATTTAAAGATGCCCATATATGATGGATTATACATACTAGAAGAAATAGAAAAAGAAAAAATGGGGAAATATAAAGATTCTATTATAGTTGTGTCTGGTGAAACAGATATGATTTGTAAATTAAGAGAAAGCGATTATGTATATAGTTTTATCAATAAAGTTAGTTCTATTTCAGACATAATAGATAAAATTAATGAATTAATCAAAAGTAAACAAGAGCAAAGTAAAGAAGAAAGCATAAGAATGAGTATTATAAAAGAACTACATTATTTGAATTACAATCTATCACACACAGGAACACAATATCTTATAGATGCCATACAATTAATATATAACAAAGGAGGGAAAAAACACATAATATACAACTTGGCAGAAGAAATATATCCAACCATAGCTAAAGAGAATAACTTAGGTGTGTATAATATAAAAAGTAATATTAATAAAGCAAATGAATATATGTTCAAAATGTGCAAAAGGGAGCGAATACAAGAATATTTTGGTTTTCAAGATAAAACGAAGCCGACTGTAAAGAATGTTATATATACAGTTCTAAAGAATATTTCTGAAAATTAAATATAAAGGAGGGATAATTAAATGAAAAAAGTTTTTATAATAATACTAATAATATTATTAATTTTAGTTGGAATAATAATTACAAAAGTAATGATAGATAAACCAAAAGAAACTAGTATAGATAGTGTAGATAAGATAAAAGAAGAAAATTTATCTATTTCAAAAACAAATGAAATTTCTGAATATATACCTAAAAATATAAAAGAAATAATATTAACAAACAATATGTCAGATAGCACAAATCCAACAATTTATAAAATAAATGAAAAAAACAAAATGGAAGAATTTATTAACTTATTTTTTGATACAATCTGGGAAGAAAAAGATAAAACACAAATTAGCAATTTTGATGGAGCTTATTGGGAAATTAAATTAATTGGAGATTTTGAATGTATTTTTAAAATGCAAGGAGTAGGAGGTATAAATAGTGGTGCAGGAATAGTATGCATACAGACAAAGGATATAAAAAAGACATACCATATTAGTGAAAAAATATATCAAGAAATACTAACATTTACAGAACAGAAATATTACTTACATAAAAGTGATCTAGAATTGCCAACGCAAGAAAAATGTTACAAAGCGCAAGAAAAAGCCTTATCAGGATTATCAGAAGAAAAAAAACAAGATATTCAAAAAAATATTAGAGATATTCATTCAAGATTAGAAAATGAACTTTTAGATGCAGTAAGATTAGTAAAAGATAAAAATAGTCCATACTGGGAAGATTTTACAAGTTATGGAGTATTTACGGATCCATTTACAGGTACTAAAGTAGATAACGGTGGAAGATTTTTATATGTGCTAGAAAAATTAGAAAAAATTAAAAATGAAATAAAAGATAAAGAAACAAAGAAAGATTTACAAAACACATATGATACCTTAAAAGAGGGAATGAACGAACATAATTTGGAAAAATGTTTTGAAGCTCATGAAATATTACATGATTATGATTATTGGATAATAAATACACCAGTTCACTTAGAACTTTCACCAGCAGACTGGGGAGGAGTACATACTTTTTTTGGAAAATCAAGTCTTATAAAATAAGACTATATTAATAGAAAAAGATTAAAGAAGAGAGATTTCTTCTTTAATCTTTTTTGCATAAGAGAAATTCTTAATTAGTTTACCAAGAACCATAAAAAGAAATATTTTGGTAGCCAGATGCAGTTTCTATACCTGTAGGTACATATCCATGACTTTTTCCAGCACTATTTATAGGAACCCATTGTCCACTAGTACTTTTTACATAGTTTATTTCTTTCCAAGTCTTATGTGTTTGACCCATTTCAGCATTAGTAGTTGCTACATACATTCCAGCAGCTACAGAACCCCATACTTCACCAAGTGCATTATAAACAGTAGATGCTTTTCTAATCTTAAATATGTAATATGGTACACCATTAATATTTTCAACTGCATAAGGATAATCAGTACAAAGTTTTAAATTAAGTAGACCCATATTAGCTTGTACATATTCTTTAAATGAACCATCAGAAGCTAAATAACCAAGAGTTCCATCTCCATCATCATAGTAATATAGGCATGCTTCTCTATTATATAGAGTACCAAGTGTTGCACCAGTACGTCTATTTTTGATAGACGCATTACCTCCTTTTTGAATCATAAATTCTGTTAATACTCCTCCCATAAAAACACTCTCCTTTCTTTAAAAAATTTTATGCATTTATCTTTAAGCTAAAAATATATTATCATAATAATTTTAAAAAAGGTGAAAAGAGGAAAGAAATGTAATATTTTATAAAAAAAAAAAAGATTTTATATTTTGGGCGACTTTCTGAAAATTATTAAAAAAATGTGATATTATTTAAACATCAAAGGAGGTTACTATGAGAGATTTAATTATTCAGATATTTAGTAAGATTAATTCGTTTGTTTCTGTTACAATAACATTTTTGACATCAGTATTCGGAATACAGGGAGGATTATTTGCAGCGTACTTAATATTAAATGTTATAGACTATATAACAGGTGTAATAAAGGCAAAAAAGAAGAAAACAGAAAGCTCAAAAGAAGGAGTAAAAGGAATATTGAAAAAAGTATGTTATTGGCTAATTATAGTAACTACATTTATTATATCTTATATTGTAATAGAAATATGTAATAAATTTAATGTAAATATAGAATTTGTAATGTTTTTTGGATGGTTTACATTAGGATGCTTATCAATAAATGAAGCAAGAAGCATTATAGAAAACTTGGTAGAATTAGGAATAAACGTACCTGATTTTCTGATAAAAGGATTGGAAATTACTGAAAAGAAGTTTACAAGAGTAGTTGAGAATAATATAGAAAAAGAAAATGAAAAAGCTAACAAATAAAATTAATAGATTATTTTAAGCTAATTAAAAATTGAAAGTGTACATATCAATTTTTTAATTATAAATAAAGAAAGAAAGAAGGGATTTTAATGGCAGATGAAGCAGTTAGAGAAGTACAAAGATGGTTAAATAATACATATGGAACAATTTCAGGTTGGGTTAATTTAGATGAAGATGGATATACAGGTGGAGGAACAGTTGCAGGATTAATAAGAGGGTTACAACATGAATTAGGAACAAGTATGGATGGAATCTTAGGAGTAGGCACGATGAATTTATTTAACAGTATGTTTCCAAATGGTTTATCTATAGAAACTCAAAATCAAAATGCTAATATTAATTATATTATTAATGGTGGATTTTATTGTAGAGGTATAGAACCACAATCTTTTTCAAACGTATTTACAGAAGGAACTAAGACCGCAGTTAAAACATTACAAGAACAAATAGGACTAAGTAATCAAAATGGAATAGTAGATGCTAAAATATTAGCTTCAATTTTAACTACAGATGCATTTACATTAATATTATCTGGTGATTCGAATATTAGAACAATACAAAGAGACTTAAACAATAAATATGGAAATTATTTCGATACATATATAACTACAAATGGAATATATGAAAGGCAAACTAATAAAGCATTAATAATTGCTATACAGGTAGAAATAAATGTAAGTGCCGATGGAGTTTGGGGAAGTAATACAATGAATAACTGCCCAACACTTTTACCAGGTAGTAGCAACAAAAGTATGATATATCTATTACAATATTTGTTATATGTAAATGGATTTGACCCAAATGGTTTTGATGGTGGATATGGAAATGGTGTGAAAAAAGCTGTTGAAGGTTTCCAATCATTAATGTGTTTGGATGCTGATGGATATTGTGGAAAACAAACATGGTCAGCATTAGCTATAAGTTGTGGAGATACTTCAAGAAGTGCAAATGCCTGCGATACTTGTTTCGAAATAACAAAAAGTAGAGCAAAAATGTTAAAAGAAGATGGGTTTGAGGTTGTAGGAAGATATTTAACAGGATATATAAGTGAAGAAAAACCTAAAAAATTACAAGTAGGAGAATTACAGACTATATTAGATAATGGATTAAAAGCTTTTGTAATATATCAAGAAAGTAATCGTAATATAAATGATTTTACATTAGAAAAAGGAAATAATGCAGCAATTAATGCAGTTAATGCTGCATTACAAGAAAAATTACCAAAAGGAACAGTAATTTATTTTGCAGTTGATTTAGATGTATATGAAGATCAAATTGATAGATATATAATTCCATATTTTAAGGGAATAAATAATTTCATAGGTTCAAGATATAAAGTTGGTATATATGGTCCAAGATTAGTTTGCCAAAGAGTATCTGAAAAAGGATATGCAATAAGTAGCTTTGTGGCAGATATGTCATATGGATATTCATGTAACGTCGGACAAAAGATGCCAAATAATTGGAATTTCGATCAATTTAAAGAAATAACATTATATAAGAATGAATTAGATATTGATAAAGTAAAATAT
>CAMXOP010000001.1 GCA_947245665.1 uncultured Clostridiaceae bacterium | reverse complement strand
AGATAATTACAGTATATTATTTACATTATTATTTCAAAAAAGTATAGATATAGATATTAAATATAATGAACAAAAAATAGATAAAAAAATAAATGAAATAAGTAAAAAGTTGCCAGGAGCTGTAGTACAAACTAGTTATTATATAGAAAAACAAGAACTTATAATAAAAAAAGGACAATCAGGAGTTGCTATACAAAATGAACAATTTAAAAATTTAATAAAGTCAAAAATAAAAGAAATAAATAAAAAAGAAATAAATATACCAATAAAAGAAATACAAGCAGAAAAAATAGATATAGAAAAAATACATAAGGAAATATATAAAGAAGCAAAAGATGCATATATAGAAAAAAATCCTACTAAAGTATATGCACATATAAATGGAGTAGACTTTGGCGTTAGTATAGAGGAAGCTAAAAAAATAATTGAAGAAGAAAAAGAAGAATATATAATACCATTAAAAATAACAATACCAACAAAAACAGTACAAACATTAGGAGAGGAAGCATTTCCTAATAAAATATCAGAATTTACTACTAGATATGACGCAAGTAATAAAAATAGGAGTACAAACTTAATTTTAGCCTCAGAAAAGATAAATGGAACAATAATATTGCCAGGAGAAGTATTTTCATATAATAAAATAGTTGGAGAAAGAACAATAGCAAAAGGCTATAAAGAAGCAACAATATATTCAGGGGGAAAAGTAGTACCAGGAATAGGAGGAGGAATTTGTCAGCTATCTTCAACGCTATATAATACTGTATTATATGCTAATCTAGAAATAATAAATAGAAGTAATCATAGATTTTTGACATCTTATGTACAAGAAGGAAGAGATGCAACTGTATCTTGGGGTACAATAGACTTCTGCTTTAAAAATACTAGAAATTATCCTATAAAAGTAATAAGTAAAGTAGAAAATGGAATAGTAAAAGTCCAAATATATGGAATACAAGAAGAAAATGACTATGAAGTAGAAATTCAAACAAAAGTATTAGAAACAATTGATTATAAAACAAATTATATAAATGATAATACATTACCTGAAGGAACTGAAATAATAGAACAAAATGGAATAGAAGGGGCAAAAAGTGAAACATATAAAATATTGAAGCAAAATGGAATAATAGTATCAAAATCACTAATATCTACAGATACATATAGTAGTTTAGAAAGAATTGTAAAAAGAGGAACACAAAAAATAAAACAAACAAATGCAAATATAAAATATGACTTAGAACAATAAAAATAGAGGTTAGAGATATAAATATACTAAAGAAAAAGATTTAATTCTTACAATTTAGTATAAAAATCTAACCTCAAAATTATAAAAAGTAATTGACAAACATATAAAAAGGTAATATAATAAAAAAGTCTCAAAATAAATTATAAGCACCACTAGCTCAGTTGGTAGAGCAGCTGACTCTTAATCAGAAGGTCCGGGGTTCGACCCCCCGGTGGTGCACCAAAATACCTATTTAAATTTTAAGTTGAATAGGTATTTTTTTGTATTTTATATTATTATCAAAAGTATATTAGTTAGTTTCGCCAATAGAAAATAATAAAAAATCTTAATAAAACAATAATAAATAAATATTGACATCTAAGTAAAATAGTACTAAACTATAATTAAAATTATCTTACAAAGGAGGATATGAAATGGAATACTTAAAAAATTTATTAAAAAAATCAGGTTGGATGTCAATAATAGAATCTTTAATATTTGCAGCTCTTGGAATAATATTAGTATTGAAACCAAATGAGATAATGGCAATGATTTCTTATATAATAGGAGCAATATTTATAACAATAGGAGTTATAAAAATAATAAATTATATTAAAGAAAAAGGAAAAAGTGACCTTTATAATTATGAATTAATATTTGGGATAATGTCAGCAGTAATTGGTTTAGTAGTAATAGTTTATAGTAACACAATAAGTACAATATTTGGTATAATAATAGGAATTTGGATAATATATAGTAGTGTAGTAAGAGCAAGTTCAGCATTAAAACTAAAAGCTGTAAAAACTAATATATGGATTTATAGTTTAATATTAGCAATAATAATGTTTGTATGTGGATTATATATAATATTAGATTCAAGTGTAGTTGTTACTACTATAGGAATAATAATGATTATATATGCAATATTAGATATAATAGAAAATATTATATTTATAAATAATGTAAAACAATTAAAATAAATATTTAAAAGGCGATATAGTATCGCCTTTTATTAATATACATAAAAAGTATTTTTACATAATATTGCACAAAATAGATAAAATGTGTTATAATATAAATATTGAAAAAATAAGGGGTGATTAAAATGGTAAAAATGTATAAAACAGATATAAAAGCAAATAAAACTGAAGAAACAAAAGAATTTAAAAAAGGAAATTGGATAAACATGATTGCCCCGACAGAAGAAGAAATAAAATTAGTATGTAAAAAGTTAAAAATACAAGAAGAATTCATACGTTATTGTTTAGATTATGAAGAAAAAGCCAGAATTGATACAGAAGAAGATGATAACACAACATTATTTATAATAGATGTACCAGTTATAGAAAAAGAAAATAATGAACAAGTATATTCAACAATGCCACTTGGAATGATAGTAGTAAGAGATGATTACTTTATAACTGTAAGTTTAAAAACAAATAGGGTAGTATCAGAATTAGAAAAAGCAAAAAATAATATTATTACATATAAAAAAAGTAGAATGATTTTACAAATATTTTATAAAAACGCAGAATTATATTTGAAATACTTAAAGAAAATTAATAAAGAAACAGAAATTGCAGAAAATGTATTAAAAACTTCATTAAAAAATAAAGAACTATTAAAAATGCTAAGTTTAGAAAAAAGTTTAGTATATTTTACAACCTCATTAAAATCAAATGAAGTTGTAATGGAAAAAACATTAAGAGGCAAAATAATAAAACTATATGATGAAGATGAAGATATATTAGAAGATGCAATTATAGAAAATAAACAAGCAATAGAAATGTCAAAAATATATAGTGACATATTAAATGGAACAATGGATGCATATGCCTCAATAATATCAAATAATTTAAATGGAGTTATGAAATTTTTAACATCAATAACAATTATACTAGCAATACCAACTATGATAGCAAGTTATTGGGGAATGAATATACCAGTACCAATGCAATTTACTAGTAGTCCATGGGCATTTTATGCAGTAGTGGCATTTTCAATAATTTTAGGAATAATAGCAATGATATGGCTTAAGAAAAAAGATATGCTAGATTAAAATGTATAAAAAAGCAAAAAAAGAAAATAATAATTAAAAAAGAAAGGAAAAGTGCTATGAAAATAATAGATGCTATTGCACTAGTTTTAATTATTATTGGTGCAATTAACTGGGGATTAATAGGAATTTTTGGTTTCAATTTAGTAGAAGCTATTTTTGGTGGATTTTCCATAGTTTCAAGAATAATATATACTCTAGTAGGAGTTGCGGGATTATGGGGAATAAAATTAATATTTGATAGAGATTAATAAAGTCGAGGATGTCTAAAAATAAGACATCCTCAACTACTTTTTTAATAAGGTAATAGACATATTAATCTTCTAAAATAAAAATATCATTAGGAGTACATTCTAAAATTCTACAAAGTTTCTCGATAGTTTCAAATCGTATACTTATAGTCTTATTATTAATCATATCTGTAACAGACTGAAAATCACTTTCCATTTGTTGTACTAACCAATATTTAGATTTATTTTTCTTAGCTAATATGTCTTTAACATTTAAATAGATCATATTAACACCTCATTTATATTGTAGCCAAAAATGAGTTTAAAATTAACTATTTTAAAACTTGACTATGTTGTAACTTATTTAATAAATATAAATTTTTGTAAAAAATTCATCATTTCCCTTTTGTTATTTAAAACTATATGATATAATATTTTCACCATGAACTTGGGAGGATGTTAAATGATTTTTAAAGATTATTATAAAATACTAGGGTTAGAAACAAATAAAGTTACATTAGATACCAAAAAAATCGCTTATCGAAAACAAGCAAAAAAGTACCATCCAGATGTTCATATTACAAGTAAAAATAACGAAGAAATTTTCAAAAATAATAAAGTAAGTATAGATGAAATAAAAATAGCTTTTAGAGAACAAGCAAAAAAATATCATCCAGATGTAAATACTAGTAACTTCTCAGAAGAAAGATTCAAAGATATAAATGAAGCATATAGAGTATTATCAAACAATAGTCAAAAAAGAAAATATGATAGAATATGGTACTCGCATGTAGGAAGAAAAATAGATAAGCAAAAAGATAAAAAAGAAAGAGAAGAAAAGGCAGACTTTTTAGGAGTATTATTTGGTCATACTACAGATATTCATAAAGACAATACTAAGCAAAATAAAAAGATACCAATTAAAGGTGAAAATATAGAAACAGAAATAGAAATATCAATAGAAGAAGCATATTATGGATTAGATAAAAAAATATCATTAAGAACAGTTGAAGGAAAAATGAAAACATTTTCTGTAAAAATACCTGCAGGAATACGAAATGGAGAAAAAATACGACTATTAGGTGGTGGTAAACCAGGGCAAAATGGGGCAAAAAATGGAGACTTATTTATAAAAATAAATATAAAAAATACAAAAAAATATAAACTACAAGGTTATGATATTTATACAGATTTATTATTAGCGCCATGGGAAGCAGCTTTAGGAACAAGGGCACAAATAAACACAATAGATGACAGTGCAAATATATATATACCAAGAGGAATTGAAACAGGTGAGAAACTTAGAATACCTGGAAAAGGTTATAAAGATGGAAAAGGTGGAAGAGGAGATTTAATAGCAGAAGTAAAAATTATAGTTCCAAAAGAATTATCACAAGAAGAAACACAGATATATGAAAAATTAAAAGAAATATCAAAATTTGAACCAAGAAACTAACTTCAGACTACATATTAGTTGACAATAATAAAAATACGTAGTATAATTATGTATAGTTAACAAACTAAAGACAAACTATGATATTTTGGTTCATAGAAAAGGGGTAAATAAATATGGAGAGTATACAAGGAAAACACTTTAGCGTTACAGATCCACAAGGTGTAAATACAGTAATATACAGAGTAAATAAAACAGCTAAAGAATTTTTAAATGAATATCCAAAATTCACAGTAGAGAGACTTGTATCAGCAGAAGAATTAAAAGGAAATTTAAAGAAAAAAACATTCTTTATAGATGAGCCAAATTACGAAGAACAATTAATTATTTTATCTTTTGCAGGAGATAAAGTAGTAGTTAATATGGGAATTTTAGAAGACAATAAAGTGCGTATATCTAAAAAACCTGTACCAGTAAAGTTTGATACTCTATACTCTGAAAAAGAAGAAGTATATAAAGAGTTTAAATATACACCAAATTTACAAAGGCCAATATCAATAATAGATCCAGAAACAGCAGAAGAAATAAAGCCAGTAGTATATTTGGACAAGAATACAAATGAATTAAAAGGAAAGTGTAAATTAAAACCATATAAGTCTTACTTTGCGTTTGAAATACGTGAAAGGAAAGAGGATGTCTAGAAAGGAGAATTAAAAAATGAAACCAACAACTGAAGGTTCAAAAGGTAATTTTGATATGGTATGCATATCATTTGAGAAAGAAAAAGAAAGAAAAGGTCTAAAAGTAGTACAAGGAGCATCAAAAAACTCTATATTTAATGAAGACATGAATATAAAGGCTGAAGATAGTGAACTAAGAGAAAATAATACCTTAAAAACAGCTAGTGGAAATATAATAAAATTTGAAGAAAAAGCATTTGAAATATTAAAAAGAAATAGAAAATTGAAAGAAGAAAAAGGAAATACAATAGACTTCGAAGAAAGAAAACAAATAATAAATAATAATAAAAAAGGACAAGAAAGAGGAGCATAATAAAAACAAAAGAAAAGGTGGAACACTATGAGTAAAATAGATAAGTTCAAAAATTCAGTAAAACAAGGAAAAAAGTTTTTAATAATAATATCAGTAGTATGGCTAGTTTTAGCCATACTACTTGTTGCGCCTATAGCAGTTGCATGGTCAACTGCTCCATATGGTGAAAGTGAAGACTTTTTAACAAATTTTGTAATGAATTTTATAGATGAAATAGTAAGTTTTACAGCATTTTTTAGAATGTTTGCAACAAAAGGTGCAATATCAATATTCTTAAAATGTTTAATACCATACACAATAGCATTTATAGCATTTTCAATAAGAGGTTTTTGGAGAACAAGGCCGAAGGGAAAATATCATGATATAGAACATGGCTCAAGTGATTGGAGTATAAAAGGTGAACAATATAAAATATTAAGTCCAAATAAAGGAATAATACTTGCAAAAGACAATTATTTACCAGTAGATAAAAGAGGAAATGTAAACACATTAATAGTAGGACGGTTCAGGTTCTGGTAAATCAGCATCATATTCAATACCAAATGCAGCACAAATGTTAGGATCATATGTATTTACAGATCCAAAAGGTGAATTATATGATAAAACAGCAGGTTACCTAAAGAAACATGGATATGATATAAAAGTATTAAACTTAGTAAATCCCAATAATAGTGATGGATATAACCCATTAATGCACGTTGCAAGTGAATTAGATGTAGACGTTATAGCAAATACAGTAGTAAAAGGGCAAGCAGTAGAAGGAAAAAGTGATCCATACTGGGACGATATGGCAGAAATGTTATTAAAAGCATTAATATATTATTTAATAGCAACCAGACCAGAAGAAGAACAGAACTTAGCAAGTTGTTCAGAAATGGTAAGAGCAGCAAATAATAATGGTGGAAGTAATTTACTTACAGAATTAATAAATCAACTACCATATGACCATCCAGCAAGAATGTACTATAAATCAATAGAAATAGCACCAGAGAAAACATATGGGTCAATATTAAGTTCATTACAATCAAAACTAGGAAAATTCGACTCAAAAGAAATAGCAGAAGTAACATCAACAGATACAATAAATTTTGAAGATATAGGAAGTAAAAAAACAGCAGTATATGTAATATCATCAGATACACATACAGCATATGACTTTTTACTAACAATATTCTTCTCACAAATGATACAACAATTATATAACTTTGCAGATTTAAATGGGGGAAGGTTAAAAGTACCTGTATTCTTCATATTAGACGAGTTTGCAAACATAGGAAGAATACCAGACTTTGATAAAAAAATATCAACATCAAGAAGTAGAGGAATACAATTTAGTGTTATACTTCAAAACTTAGACCAATTAGAAGCAGTATATGAAAAAAGTTATGAAACAATAATGGGTAATTGTGACACACACGTATTCTTAGGAAGTAATTCATTTAAAACAGTAGAATATTTTTCAAAAGCATTAGGAGAAAAAACAATATCAAGAGATAGTAATTCAGTAAATAAAGATAAACACTACCACAAACAAGGTTTTAGCCAATCAGAGCAAATAATGGCAAGAGCATTAATGACACCAGATGAGTTAAGAAGAATGGATAATGATTTATGTATTATATATGAAAAAGGTATAAAACCAGTAAAAGCAGAAAAATATTACTATTTCCAAGAGCATAAATTATACAAAGAATTACAACAAGACACATTAGATCATAACAATTTTGATATAGGTTCAAGAGGAGAGTGGAGAAAATATAATCCATATAATCCATATGTACCAGACAAACAAAATGCAAAACAAGAAAGTTTAAAAGTAGAATCATTGGATGATTTATTTGATGATGAGCCAGTACATAATAAGAAAGAAATAAAAGAAGAAAAACAGGATAATAAAGAACAGGTAGAGACAGAAAGTTTCGATTTTATGGAAAATATAGAAGAACCAGTAAAAGAAGAAAGAGATACAAAAAAATTAGATGATGATTTATTTGATTTTTCAGATTTTGACTTAGAAATACCAAATCAAGAGCCAATAAAGGAAGAAAAATTTACAGAAGATTTACAAAAAGAATTAGAAGCAAAATTTGATGAACTATTTGGTCCAATGGAATAAAAAATATAGAAGCGATAATTGTTTGCTTATACTAATATATTTAGATAAAATGAATAATAGATTAGTATAAAAACATAATAGGAAAATACGCCATTTAAAGTTAATAATGTAGGGGCTTAATCGGTAAGGAATACCAGTGAGAATTTACCAAATTACGCCCTTTTTTCTATTCATAATAAAAACAAATGTTCTTAACACTATTGACTTTTGAATTTTTTGTTTATATAATAAGTGAAGAAAAAAGAGAAAATACAATTTATATTACAGTCAATATAAAAGTTATGGAGGAAAATAAATGAAATTTGTACATATAGCAGATATGCACTTTGATACGCCATTTACATTATTAAGTGATAGAGCAAATTTAGGAGAAGTAAGAAGATTAGACCAAAGAAAAGTATTCAAAAAAGTAATAGAATATATTAAAGAAAATAAAATACCATATTTGTTTATAGCAGGAGATTTATATGATCATGAGTATGTAAGGCAAACTACAATAGAATTTATAAATAATTACTTTAAACAAATTCCAAATACGAAAATATATATAACACCAGGGAATCATGATCCATATTTAAAAAACTCATATTATACAAAATATAATTGGAATCAAAATGTAAAAATATTTACTTCAAAAATAGAAAAAATAGAAATGGAAGATTTTGATTTATATGGTTATGGTTTTGAAGATTTTTATTTAAAAGAATCAAAAATAGAAGAGATATATATAGAAAATAAAGAAAAACTAAACATTTTAATAACACATGCAAGTTTAGATGGAGGATATGATGACCAACGAGTATATAATACAATGTCTAGTAGTAAACTAAGAAAATTAGGATTTGATTATGTAGCTTTAGGACATATACATAAAATGAATTTAACTAATGAAAATAAAAATATAATATATCCTGGTTCAACTATTTCCCTAGGTTTCGATGAATTAGGGGAACATGGAATGATAGTAGGCAATATAGAAAAAGGAAAATTAGAATTAGAATTTATAAAATTAGATGATAAAGAATTTAAAGAAATAGAGATAGATATTACAGAAATAAATGAGCCAGAGGAATTATTAGAAAAAATAGAAGGCTTAGAATTAAAAGAGAAAGACCTATATAAAATAATATTAATAGGAAACAGAAACTTTGAAATAAATACATATAAACTATATAAACAAATAGAAACAAAAAACATAATAAAATTAAAAGACAGAACAAAGATAGGCTACGACCTAAACAAAATAGCAAATAATTCAACCCTAAAAGGAATATTTGCAAGCGAAATGTTAAATAAACTAGAAGATAAAAACATAGATAAAGAAACAATAGAAAAGGCAATAGAAATAGGAATAGAAGCGTTATCGTAAAAGTAGCGTTAGGTAGCATTGGGAACTGTCCTAAATAGCGGAAAAGAATACTAATCAAAAAAATAAGAAAACTCAAAAATCAACATAAATCACCCAAAACACTTGAAAACAACATAAAAATATGATAAAATTCATTAAAATTTATAATTATATATCTCCAATAGTAATTACCAAGTAACTAATAACAAACGTCAATTGATACGAGGAGGAAAAATATGAATAGTATAATTGTTATGTATGAAGATGTAGACAAAGAGCTTAACATGTCATTGTATGATTACATCGAACACACATATCGGTATGCAATTCCAGTAATAGTATGCCATGTAACTGAGGAAGAATATGCAAATATGCAAAAGCAGTTAAAATCCGGTTGTTTAAATGAAAGATTGCCACGTATTAAAGAATTGGGATATAATAAGTTCCGCTATCTTATCGCATATGATAGTGAATGTAAAGAATTTTTAATATCTGACTACGATCATCCAGAAGGGGTTGGAAGCTATAGATTAAACGAAGAAGGTATTAAATATGATAAAATGGGTTATAAAATTAATAACCATCCTATTTTAACCAGAAGACAACGATTTGAACAGAGGATTTATACCACAGAAACATATAAAGATGTTATAGATTATTATAAAAAGAAAGCAGATAAGGACTACCAAATTAAAGGTGAAAAAGAAATTTTGATTAAATTAGTTGGTAGAAGTTGCAGCACTTGTAATACAGAGTGTACTGGTGGTATGGGGGAAAAAGGGTGTGATATGTGGTCATATACTATTCATTACAAAGATATAAAATAAAAAAATAACAGGACATTAAATGAAATGTCCTGTTATTTTACCATTTCAAATTTAAACAAATGTTTGAAAAGACATTGACTTTTTCAATTTTACAATATATAATAAAACTTGAAATTTGGAGAAGCAGAATGTGGTTGCCACCAACATTACATAGAATGGAGGTGGTGCATATGATAGAAAATTTATACTTACAATTAATACTTTTTTCTGCCCTAGTGGTAGTAACTATTATAGCATTTGCCTTAATAATTGTACTTAGTATAATGTTAAGCAAATAACGTTAAAACACATCTCTGCCTTGCCCGTAGAGATGTGCTTTTATAATTCATACATTTAGCAACCACATTTTGTGGCTCCTTATTTCTATAATTATTATAATATATAAACACAAATAAGTCAAATAATATTTATAAAATAAAGAAAGGCAAAAAAATGAAAATAAACAAATTACAAATAAATGCATTTGGGAATATAGAAAACAGAGAAATAGAACTTTCAGAAAATATAAACATAATATATGGGAAAAATGAAGCGGGGAAATCCACACTTCTTAAATTTATTGTGGATAATTTATATGGAATTTCTAAAAATAAAAGAGGAAAAGAGTTTTCAGATTATGATAGATATAAACCATGGAAAAGTGAAGAATTTTCAGGGAAATTAACATATACATTAGATAATGGAAAAAAATATGAAGTATTTAGAGATTTCAATAAGAAAAATCCAAAAATATATGATGAAGAATTAAATGATATTTCAAAGGAGTTTACAATAGATAGAACTAATGGCAACCAATTTTTTACAGAACAAACAAAAATAGATGAAGGAACATTCTTATCAACTCTAGTATCAATGCAACAAGAAGTAAAACTAGGAAAACAAGAACAAAATACGTTACTTCAAAAACTAGCAAACCTAGCAGGAACAGGTGAAGATAATGTTTCATATAAAAAGGCAATAGAAAAAATAAATAAAAGGCAAATAGAAGAAATAGGAACATTAAGAAGTCAAGGAAGACCAATAAATATTGTAAAAGAAGAAAAGTTTAAACTTCAAGATGAAATAGGAGAATTAGAAGAATATAAAGAAAAACAATATGAAATAGAAGAATTAAAACAAAATTTAGAAGAAAAAATAATTAAAGAAGAAGAAAAACTAAAAATATTAAAAGAACTAAAAGTAATAGAAGAAAAAGAAAAAATAGAAAAACAAAAAATTATTTTAAATGAAAGCATACTAAATGAAAACAATCAAAAAATAGAAAATTTAAACCAAAATAAAAGAAAATTAAAAGAAGAAATAAACAAAATTGAGATACCAAATGAAAATAAAAAAACTGCAAAACAAAATTCAAATAAAGCGAAGAATATAGTACTTGCAACACTAATGGTTATATTTATAATAATAGCTATAGTATTAAGAAAAAACATATTAGCATTAGCAATATCAGCAATAATTTCAGTAGCATTATTACTATTTTTAATAATTTCAAATGTAAAACTTAAGCAAAAAATAGAAGAAGAAAATGCAAAAATAGAAAAACAAATAAACAAAGTAAAAGAGCAAAAACAAGAACTTAAAACAAGTATAGATAAAATAGATACGCAAATAGAAATGCTAACAAAAAACAGTAATGAACAAGAAGAAGTAATAGAAAATGCAAAAAATATATTAAAAGTAAAAATAGAAAATCAAAAAAATGAAATAAAAAATAAATACAAACAAGAAGAAATAAATGTAAATAATATATCTTATGAGTTAGAAAATATACAAAATAGCATTAATAAAAATAAATTAGAAATTCATTCATTAGAACTAGATAAAAATAACATTCTGCCAAAACTAGAAAAATTAGCAAGTATGGAAGAAGAATTAGAGGAATTAAACGAAAAAGAACAAAAACTATTAAAAGAAAATAGTGCAATAGAATTAGCAAAACAAGTACTAGAAGTTGCATACACAAAAATGAAAGAAAATGTTACACCAAAATTTACGAAAAACTTATCAAAAAATATAGAACAAATATCAGAAGGAAAATATAAAAATGTTAGAATAAATGATGAAGAAGGTATAATAGTAGAAAAGGAAAATGGAGAATACATTTCAAGTGAAAAGCTAAGCATAGGCACAATAGACCAACTATACATATCATTAAGACTAGGAGCAATAAAAGAACTATCAGAAGAAACTATGCCAATAATACTAGATGAAGCATTTGCATACTACGATGAAACAAGGCTATGCAACATATTAAAATACATAAGTGAAGAATTTAAAAATAATCAAATAATAATATTTACTTGTACAAATAGAGAAAAAGAAATATTAGAAAAATTGAAGTTGGAATATAAAAATATTGAACTATAAAGTAATAAGTATAGGAGATTAAATGAGTTACAAGAAAATTCAACTATTAAGAATTTTTTAATAGTTCAAAACAAAGGAAATAGACAGGTTTCGAGAGAAGTGGTTCACTATAATTTACAAATGATAAATATGAAAATGGAATAAGAATATAATATAAAAAAACCGCTTTTTCTAAATAGAAAGGGTGGTTTTCTCTTGAATAAATCAAAAAAATATAGTATAATACCAAAGTAAAATAGAAAAAGGAGAATTTTTATGTTTGATAAGTTAGAAACTGTAGAGAAGAGATATGAAGAATTAACTGAAAAAATAAGTGATCCAGAAGTAATTTCTAGAACTAATGAGTGGAGAGAGTACATGAAGGAACACGCAGAAATAGAACCAATAGTACAAAAATATAGAGAATATAAAAAAGCAAAAGAAGCTTTTGAAGAAGCAAAAGAAATGATGAACGACCCAGAAATGAAAGAACTAGCAGAAGAAGAAATGTTAGCTAATAAAGAGCTTATGCCAAAACTAGAAGAAGAACTAAAAATACTACTAATACCAAAAGACCCAGATGATGACAAAAACGTTATATGTGAAATACGTGGTGGAGCAGGAGGAGAAGAAGCTGCTTTATTTGCAGGAACCCTATTTAGAATGTATACAATGTATGCAGAAAAAAAACATTGGAAATTAGAAGTAGTAAATGAAAATGAAACGGGGCTAGGGGGCTATAAAGAAATATCATTTATGATTACAGGAAAAGGCGCATATAGTAGGCTAAAATTTGAAAGCGGAGTACACAGAGTTCAACGTGTACCAGACACAGAAAGTAGTGGAAGAATACACACATCAACAGCAACAGTAGCAGTACTTCCAGAAGTAGCAGATGTAGAAATAGATATAAACCCAGCAGATATAAAATTAGAAGTATATAGAGCATCAGGTGCAGGTGGACAACACGTAAACAAAACATCATCAGCAGTAAGGTTAATACATGTACCAACAGGAATAGTAGCAGAATGCCAAACAGAGCGTTCACAAGTACAAAATAGAGAATATGCAATGAGATTACTACGTTCAAGACTATACGAAATAGAAAAACAAAAACGAGATAGTCAAATAGCAAATGAAAGAAAAAGCCAGGTAGGGTCAGGAGACAGAAGTGAGAAAATACGTACATACAACTACCCACAAGGACGTATAACAGACCACAGAATAGGAATGAACGTATACCAATTTGAAGACTTTTTAAATGGAAATATAGATGAGATGATAGACAACTTAATAGCAGCAGATAGAGCCGAACGTCTAAAAGGAGAAGAATAATAAAAACAAATCCAAAGAAAATAAAGAAGAAACCAAATGGGGACAGAGATTTTGAACCACTGAGAGCCACTGGGGACGGAGATTTTCGGCTACTTTTAAGATAAAATATTTTATCTTAAAAGTAGCCGAAAATCTCCGTCCCCAGTGGCTCCTAGTGGCTTTCGCCATGTTTATATATGTTACCTATTGATAAAATAACAAATATAGCTTATACTAAGTTTATAATGGGAGGTAATAAATAGTGAAAGTTATGTTTGTTTGTACAGGAAATATATGTAGAAGTGCTATGGCAGATGGAATGTTAAGGAAAAAAGCTTTAGAAAGAAAGTTAGATATAGAAGTATATTCATGTGGAATATATGCAGAAGATGGAGATTATGCTACTTATAATGCTATATATGTAGCAAAAAATTATGATGTAGATATATCTAACCATAGAGCTACAAATATAAGAAATTCCAAAATAGAAGAAATGGATATTATTTTATGTGCAACTAAATCGCATAAAGAAGCTGTAATGTATATGTACCCAAACTTAAAAGGAAAAATATATACAATGAAAGAATATGCAAGAATAGATAATAATGGACAAGATATGGATATAAAAGATCCATGGGGATATGATACAGACATATATAATAACTGTATAAATGAAATAGAGAAATGTTTAGAAAAAATTTTAGATACAAATTGTACTATTTAATAATTTTATGGCCAAATAGCAATTTGTTGTTAGCAAACAAATTTTTTAATTTTTTATAAATGTTCGCTAGACAATAGGAAAAAAATAGTATAGACTAGAAAATATAAAAAGTGAGAATAAGCAGATGTGGTTTGTCTCCAATAAAATAAGTGAGGCGTATGGTAGAAACACAATTACTAAAATTATATACATATTATTTTATGAATTACAAGGAATTACTATCTTTGTATTTTTCCTAATTATAGAAATAGTTATAATTTTAAGAAAAGGAAAATAACCACAAAAAACACATCTTTAATTTGAATGTTATAGATGTATTTTTTATATTCTATAAAGTAAGCCATGTTAGTGTCTTCTTATTCTCTAAATTTAATAGAAAAAAACTAAAATGTAATAGAAAAGAGGAATTAATAAATGCAAGAATTAATAGAAGGATTAAACGATAAGCAAAAAGAAGCAGTATTACAGACAGAAGGACCTTGTCTTGTAATAGCAGGAGCGGGAAGTGGAAAAACAAAAGTATTAACACATAAAATTGCATATCTAATGAGTGAAAGAAATGTACTACCATGGAATATATTAGCCATTACATTTACAAATAAAGCTGCAAATGAAATGAAACAAAGAATAGAGAATATAGTAGGAGAAGCAGCAAAAGACTTGTGGATGGGAACTTTCCATTCTATTTGTGTACGTATTTTAAGGAAATTTATAGATAGAATAGGATTTGATTCATCATTCATTATTTTTGATACATCAGATCAAAGAACACTAATAAAAGAATGTTTAAAAACATTAAATGTAGATGACAAATTATTTACAGATAGAAGTGTTCTGTCAGAAATAAGTAATGGAAAAAATGAAATGTTAGAACCAAAAGCATATAGTATAAAATATGCAAGCGACTATAGAAAATCTAAAATAGCAGAAATTTATGAATTATATCAAAAACGATTAAAAGAAAATAATGCAATAGACTTTGATGATATTATAAATTATACAATAAAAATATTAACAGAAAATGAAGATATATTAGAATACTATACAAATAAGTTTAAATATGTATTAGTAGATGAATATCAAGATACAAATAAAGCACAATTTACACTAGTTAGTATATTAGCATCAAGATATGGAAATATAACAGTTGTAGGAGATAATGATCAAGGAATTTATAGTTTCCGTGGGGCAGATATTTCAAATATACTAAACTTTGAAAAAGATTTCCCAGGAACTACAATAATTAAATTAGAACAAAACTATAGATGTACAGGAAATATACTAAAAGCAGCAAATGCAGTAATAAAAAATAATGAAAATAAATATGACAAAAAATTATGGACAGAAAATGAAGAAGGAAGTATACCATGTATTTATCAAGGAGAAGATGAATATGATGAAGCAAGGTACATAATAGAACAAATAAATTACTTAAAAACAGAAGAATATTATAAATATTCAGACTTTAGTGTATTATATAGAATGAATACACAATCAAGAGCAATAGAAGATATTTTAAATAGAGAGGGAATACCATATAAAGTAATAGGAGGACTTAAATTCTATGAAAGAAAGGAAATAAAAGATGCACTTTGTTATTTAAGATTAATAGCAAATACATCAGATAATCTATCGCTAAGAAGAATAATAAATGAACCAAAAAGAGGAATAGGAAAGACAAGTTTAGATAATATAGCTGAAATATCAGAAAAAACAGGAATATCAATGTATGAAATAATAAAAGAAGCTGATAAATATGGTCTAAATAGGGTGTTTTCAAATTCAAGAGAATTTATAACATTAATAGAAGAATTAAAAAATCAAAAAGAAGAATTAAAAATATCAGAACTATTAACTAGTGTACTAAGAAAATCAGGATATATAAAATCATTAGAACTAGAAAATACAATAGAAGCAGAAACAAGACTTCAGAACTTAGAAGAACTTATGACTGTAGCTATAGAATTTGAAGAACAAGAAGCAGAAAATACATTAAATAATTTCTTAGAAGGAATAACATTATCTAGTGATATTGATAACTTAGAAGAAAATGACGATATGGTAACATTAATGACACTACATAGTGCCAAAGGACTAGAATACCCAGCAGTATTTCTAGTAGGTATGGAAGAAGGAATATTCCCAGGATATAAGACTATAGGAGAACCACGAGAACTAGAAGAAGAAAGACGTTTATTCTATGTAGGAATAACAAGAGCAAAAGAACACTTATATTTATCATGTGCAAAACATAGAACAATATTTGGCTCAACAAGTTATAATGCTATTTCTAGGTTTATAAGTGAAATACCAAAAGAACTATTAGAAGGTTATCAAGAGATCAATAATAAAAAACAAGAATTTGAAGATTCAAATTATGGATGGAGCTATGGCAATAACTATGCAGGAAAAGTAAAAACATATAAGTTTGACCAGTCAGCTGGAAATTATAAGGAATCAGCAGGGAATATATCAGGGTTATCCACAGAAAGTACAAAAAAAGTGGACACAAAAAAATCATATGCATTTAGAACTGCAGAAAGTTTCTTAAATAATTTAAATAAACCAAAAGATGAATTAGATATAACAAAATATAAATCAGGTCAAAGAATATACCACAAAAAATTTGGAGAAGGAACAATAAATTATGTAGAACAAGAGGGAGAAGATGTAAAAGTGGATATAAACTTTGATAAAGTAGGCCATAAACGACTAATGGCAAAATATGCAGGACTAGAAATAATATCTTAATATCAACAGTATGTTAATAATTCATGCAAATAAATTGATATATATATAATAACTTACTAGCAAGAGACAATTGTCTCTTGTTTTACTTTTAATTTGTATAAAAGCAGAAAAAATGTTTATAATAAAAATAAAATGTCAAAGAAAGGAAGGAATAATATGGCAAGCTTAACACAAATAGAATTACAAAACTTAAGACATTTAATAGGAGCACATGAGACATCATATCAAAAATTAAATACTTATGCATCACAAGCAGTAGATCCACAAATAAAGCAAATGTTTACAAAGTCAGCGCAAGATGCACTAAATACAAAACAAAAATTAATGTCATTTTTAAATGATTAGTTCCCATTAGGGACGTTTCCTTTTGGGATATATGTACCTTTTAAGAAGCTCTTTATACAAATATCTAAAAAAGGATAGATACCTCAAAAAAGTAAATGTTTTCAATATTAAAAAGGAGGAGAAAAAATGGACGAGAAGACTATGGTAAATGATATTTTAAGTAGTGTAAAATCAAGTCTTACAACATATCAAGGAGTAATTTCAGAAACTGAAAATATGGGGTTAAGACAAGCAATACAACAAATAAGAAATAATGATGAAAGTTTTCAATATGAATTATTTAAAGTAGCTCAAACAAAGGGTTATTATAAACCAGCAGCACCAGCAACAGTTACAGAAATTCAAAATGTAAAAAATGAATTACAATAAAAATAAATGGGCTATAATTTATTGTATACAAAAATAATAATTAAAATTTTGTACTATAGTGGCACGGAAGACCGTGTCATTTGTTTTTATATTAGAGAAGTGAAGCAAATAGAAGAGAAAAAAGAAATGAGCCTATTTAAATAAAATTTAGAAAATGAATTTTTTAATAATAAAAAAGAATTAAACAAGGGCCCAAAATAAAGAATACAAGTAAATATAGAATAAATAAAAAACTAAAAATTATAAACACGTTCTTTTATTTTATCTTACGGAAAATAGAAAAAGAAATAAAAAATAATAAAATAAGTATTGAAAAAAAATAAAATTTAGTATAATATAATATAAGTAAAAAAATAAGGGAGTTGTTTAAAATTAGTAGTTTAAAAAAGGTAATAATAAACTTAAGAAAATGTACCAAATTTACAATAATAATTGTAATATCAATGTTTTTAATAGTAGGGATAGTTTCATCCTTTTATAAACCAATTTATAGTGTAACACTAAATGGTGAAATGATAGGTTACAGTGAGAATAAAAGCAAACTACAAGAAAAAATAAACAGTTATATTGAAAAAGGTAATGGAGAAAATGTTGCATTTGTAGATATAAGTGAATTACCACAATATAAATTATGTCTTTTAAAAAGAGATATTGTACCAAATGATGAAGAGGTTTTTGAAAAAGTAATATCACAAGGTACACAATATTATAAATATTATGCAGTAACAGTGGATAATCAAGAAAAATCATATGTCTCTACGTTTTCGGAGGCAGAGCAAATAGTAGAACAATTAAAACAAAAAAATAGTAATAATAAAGATAAACTAGGAATAATAGAAAAATATGAAACAGAATTAAAAGAATTTGCAACAGTAGAAAAAACAGTAGCAGACTTATATGAGAAAAAAGTAGTAAAACAAGTTCAATCATCAACAACAATTGCAGCAAAAGGAGTTAATACATCAGGAAAAGTAGTAAACTTAGGAATATCATTAATAAGACCTGTATCAGGAACTTTAACTTCAAGATTTGGTGCAAGGTGGGGAAGAAGTCATAAAGGAATAGATATAGGAGCACCAAAAGGAACAAAAATAGTAGCAGCAGCTTCAGGAACAGTAACATATGCACAATATGGATATGGCGGAGGATATGGAAATCATGTAATAATATCACATGGAAATGGAGTTCAAACATTATATGGACACTGCACAAGCTTATTAGTAAGCCAAGGCCAACATGTATCACAAGGTCAAACAATAGCAACAGTAGGAAATACAGGAAATTCACAAGGAAATCACTTACATTTAGAAATAAGAGTAAATGGAGTAGCACAAAACCCACAAAATTATTTATATTAATTTAGAAAATGAAAATTAGAAGTTGGAAGTTAGATTTAGGAATTACTTTAAAAGTATATACCAAATATCTAACTTTCAACTTCTATATTTAAATTTTATTTTATATTAATAATATTAGAATTAATAATGTACTTTATGAAAAATATTGTATAGCTATTTTGATTGCATTATTTTTCATAATAACATTACCATTTTCAATTAATTTTCTTTTAAGTAAATCATCATTACCAATATATGTAGCAAATTCAGTAATAGCAGAGAATATCTTTTTTAAATCAGTACAACGTAAGTTTATATTAGAAAAGGTTAAATAATATTGTTTCTTATATTCATATAAAGATATATTTTTAGCAATATTACTAATTTTAATATTACTATTGTTCAAAAAGTTTGAGAAATGACAGAAATCATCAAAATTATTAAAACAATAAATAGCTCTATTACTATTTAGGTCAAGTTTTTTTCTTCTGGCATGTATCTTCTTCTTAGTATCAATAGTTTTTTCATTCTGTGGAGCACTTCTAGTTACTGTTAAAATAAAATCTCCAGAAGCTATTTGCATGGCTTCTAATTTAATATTGTAATTTTTGGTAATAAAACCTATTTCCTTTTCTGCCTCATTTAACATATCAAAAAATAAAGATTGAGATTCAATTGGATTGGCCATAAAAGAATGAAAATCAATATTCTTTTTAATTAAATCTTGATTAGTAAGTGTAATTCTTATTTTATTTTCATTAAGTTTTTCAAAACGCATTATAAATCCTCCTAATACTTAATTATACATTAATTATACCATGTATATATGTAAAAATAAACGGACAATATTTGGTAATTTTAAAGTAGAATATTAGAAAAAATCTAACTTCTAACACATTATATGTATTCATACTTAAATGAGTACCATCTAATATAACATATATAAAGAAAAAATAAAAGAGGCAAATTATAAATTTTACAACCTTTTACTTGAAAAAAAATGGATTTGCATATATAATAAGAACAATGAAACATATGACAAAAATTCCTTAGGGAAATTCAAGAAAGGTAGGAGCAAAAATGGCAACAAGAGATAAAAATATTTGGATATTAATATTATTTATATTATCAGGATTAGTAATAGGGGGCTTATTAGGAGAGCTTGCTGGAAGAGTTGATTTTTTATGGTGGTTATCATATGGTCAAAGCTTTGGTTTAACATCTCCAGTAGAATTAAACTTAAGTATTGTTCAAATTACATTTGGACTAATGTTTAAAATAAATATTGCTAGTATAATAGGGCTAATAATAGCAATTATTATATATAGAAAAGTTTAATACTAATAAAAAGAGGAATAATATATTGGGGGTTAAATAGAAAGGAAGATACATGTCAATAAATTTAAACCAATTACCAATATCAGAAAGACCTTATGAAAGATTAGAATTATATGGAGAAAAAACTCTATCAAATTCAGAATTATTAGCAATAATAATAAAAACAGGAACAAAACAGGAAACAGCAGTAGATTTAGCACAAAAAATACTTTCTATAAATAATACAAATAAAAATAATAGTTTAAGGTTTTTAGAACAAATATCAATAGAAGAATTAACAAAAATAAAAGGAATAGGAAGAGTAAAAGCTATTCAATTAAAGGCTGTTTGTGAAATTGCAAAAAGAATATCCAGACCAATAGATATAGAAAAAGTAATTATAAAGTCACCAAAAGACATTGCAAATATATTTATAGAAGAATTAAGATATGAAAAAAGAGAAATATTAAAAGTATTAATATTAAATACTAAAAATATAATTCAAAAGATAATAGATATAGCAATAGGAGGGACATCCTCAATAAATGTAGAACCAAAAGATATATTAAAAGAAGCTGTAAAAATGGAAATGCCAAAGATAATAATTATACATAATCATCCTAGTGGAGACGCAACACCAAGTATGTCAGATATAGAAATAACAAAAAGGATAAATGAAAGTGCAAAACTATTAGGAATACAACTATTAGATCATATAGTAATAGGAGATGGAACATATACAAGTATATTATCAAAGTACAAAAGTTAAAATATAAAGGGATGGATTATAACAAAAAAGTATATCTACCCTTTTTTGTGTCAATAAGCAGTCAATAGGGACGGAGATTTTTGACTGCTTTTAATAAATAGAAAGATATTAATTGAAAATCAGTCAAAAATCTCCGTCCCTATTGGCTATTAGAATTTAAGGAAGGATGTAAAAATGAAATTATTTGGATTAAAAAATAAGGATATAGGAATTGATTTAGGAACAGCTAATACATTAGTTACATTACGAGGAAAAGGAATAGTGCTAAAAGAACCATCTGTTGTAGCTATAGATAGAAAAACAGGTCAAATACTTGCAACTCGGTCATGAAGCAAAAGAAATGCTAGGAAGAACACCAGAGCAAATAAAAGCAGTAAGGCCTTTAAAAGATGGAGTCATAGCAGATTTTACAGCAACACAACTAATGCTTAAAAATTTAATATCTAAAGTATGCCAAAGGTATAATGTAGTAAGACCTAGAGTTGTAGTAGGTGTACCATCAGGAATTACAGAAGTAGAAGAAAGAGCAGTAGAAGAATCAGTATTGCAAGCAGGAGCTAGAGAAGTATATTTAATAGAAGAGCCAATGGCAGCAGCAATAGGAGCTAGTTTAGATGTGGCAGAACCAAGTGGAAATATAATAGTAGATATAGGCGGAGGAACAACAGAAGTAGCAGTAATATCATTAGGGGGTATAGTAGTAAGTACATCATTAAGAATAGCAGGAGATGAATTAGATGAAGATATATCAAACTATATAAAAAGAGAGATGAACTTAGCAATAGGAGAAACAACAGCAGAAGAAATAAAAATAACAGTAGGATGTGCAACACCACTTATGACAGATACACCAATGACAATAAGAGGGAGAGACTTATCAACAGGATTACCAAAAAATATAGAAATATATTCATCACAAATATTAGAAGCAATGGCTGAATCTGTAAATGAAATTGTAGAAAGTGTAAAACAAACTTTAGAAAAAACGCCACCAGAACTTGCATCAGATATTATGGAAAAAGGAATAGTATTAGCAGGAGGAGGAGCATTAATACAAAACTTGGACAAGTTATTAAGCTATAAAACAGGAATGCCAGTTTATATAGCAGAAGATCCATTAGACTGTGTAGTAAAAGGAACAGAAAAAACAATTGAAGATTTAGAAAGGCTAAAATCAGTATTAATAAATTCAAGAAGAAGACGTTGATATAATTTAGAAGTTAACAATTAGAGGAATAAAATTTAATAAAGAAATAGAAAAAGGTAAATGTATGGGTGAGCATAGCTTGTTCAATCTTCAAAAAAATTAAATAACAATACAACATATAACTACAAATCACAAATAAAAAAGGAGTTAAACAATGTATAACAAAAAGAAAAAAGGAATAATGGGAATTATAATAACAATAATAGTTCTTATAATTATTGTAACAATTTCAAATATAAAAATTAATAATTTATCGTATGCTCAAGGAGTAGCCAACTTTTTTGTTATGCCAATTCAAAATGGATTAACATATTTAAAAAACTGGATATCTGGCAATAACACCTTTTTTACAAATATTAATAATTTAAAAGAAGAGAATGAAAAGCTAAAACAGGAAAATAGTGATTTGCAAAAATCATTAAGAGAATTAGAAATTATAAAATCAGAAAATACAACATTAAAAGAGTATGTTAACTTGAAAGATAAATATACAGAATACACAACAGTTCCAGCATATGTAATAAATAGGGATATAAGTAATTATAATGATACCATAACTATAAATGTTGGAACAAAAGATGGTGTAGAAGTTAATATGCCTGTAATTTCCGAAAAAGGTTTAGTTGGGCATATAATATCAGTAACATCAACAACAGCAAAAGTGCAAACAATAGTAGATACATCAAGTAGTATAAGTTGTATACTTACATCTTCAAGAGATTCAATAATTGCAAGAGGAACACTAGAAGGTGATACGTTATTAAAAGCTACATTTATACCTACAGAAGCCACAATAATGCAAGGAGATACTATAGAAACATCAGGACTAGGTGGAATATATCCAAAAGGAATTTTAGTAGGAACAATAAATAAAGTAATAACAACAAAAAATATTACAGATAGATATGCAATAATAGATACAGCAGTAAACTTTGCAAAAATAGAAACAGTACTAGTAATTACAAAGTAGTGACAAATGCATTGTAAGAAATAGAAAAAAATTGTAGTAGTCACACTTACGGCGACATGAGAGATAGTGAATAGTGAAAAAGAAGAGTATAAATTTACAGTTAAATGTAGTGATGACTAGTAGTCGACCACTCTTTAAAGAAAAGTATTAAAGAACAATAAAGTTTAAAACAATTTACCATATGCATTTATATATATTAAAAATTTAAATAAAGGAACAAAATATGAGAAAAGCAATAGTAATAATAGGAATATTTATAACCTTTTTAATTACATACTTTTTACAAGCTAACTTTTTTAGTTGGTTTACTATTGCTGGAATAAAGCCAAATTTGTTTATAATATTAGGGTTATTTATAAGTTTATTTTTAGGAGTAAAAATAGGAATAGCATATAATTTATTTTTAGGATTATTTTTAGATATGATATTAGGTAAAAACTTAGGAACATACGCAATAATGCTAACAGTAATAGCTATATTAGGATCATACTTTGACAAAAACTTTTCAAAAGATAGTAGGCTAACAATAATGCTTATGGTAATGGCAAGTACATTAATATTTGAAGTAGGAAGCTATATATTAAGTATGATGATATTAAATATAAATGTTGAAGTTTTATACTTTATAAAAATTTTAGTAATAGAAATTATATATAATGCAATAATTACAATAATAATATATCCAGGAGTACAAATAGTTGGGTATAAAATAGAAGATATATTTAAAGGTCAGAAAATATTAACAAGATATTTCTAAAAAATGATAAATAAAAAATAATTTAGGAGGTGAAAAGTTGAAAAGAACAAGAACTGAAAAAGATAAATTACGTTTTAATATAATATCAGCAGGTGTATATATTATAGGAATAATTCTATTAGTTCAACTTTTTAACCTTCAAATAGTAAAGGGAAAAGAATATAGAGAACAATCAAATACACGTTTATCAAGAGAAAGTACTTTACAAGCAGCAAGAGGAGATATATTAGATCAGTCTGGCAATAAACTTGCAACAACAAAATCTGGCTATTCTTTAGAATTATATAAAACAAAAATAGATAATACAACGCTAAATAATGCACTATTAAAAATAGTAAATGTATTAGAAGAAAATTCAGATACATATGTAAATGATCTACCTATAAAAGTAGAACCTTTTGAATTTACAATAGATGAAAATGCACAAATAAGATGGAAAGAGCAAAATAATATAGATAAAGAAAAAACAGCAGAAGAATGTTTTTATATACTAAAAAATAAATACAAAATAAACAACGAAAATGTACAAGAAGCAATAAAAATAATGACCTTAAGATATACAATATCAAAAAATGGATATAGTAGCACAAAAACAGTACAAATTTCTAGTAATATAGGAGAAAAAAGTGTAGCAATATTTAATGAAAGAAACAGTGACTTTCCAGGTTTAACAATAAAAACAGGGGCAGTAAGAAACTATATTTCAGGAAGTCTTGCTTCGCATATATTAGGATATGTTGGAAGAATAGACGAAAATGAGCTAAAGAATAATACAGAGTATTCATTAAACGATAGAATAGGAAAAACAGGAATAGAGTACATTTTCGAACCATATTTAAAAGGTAAAAATGGAACAAAGCAAATAGATATGGCAGTTGATGGAAGTATAACAGGAGAATATATAGTAGAAGAAGCAACTGCAGGAAATAATGTAATATTAACAATAGATGCAAATCTGCAACAAGTAACAGAAAAAGCATTAAAAGATAATATATCAAAAATTCGAAGTGGAGGATATGGAACAGCATATTCAGCAGATGCAGGAGCAGTTGTAGTAATGAATGTAAAAAGTGGGGAAGTATTAGCGATGGCAAGTTACCCAGACTTCGAACCACAACTATTTGTAGATGGAATAAGTACAGCAAAATATAATGAATATATATCAGAAGAAGCAAATTCACCATTTTTAAATAGAACAATAGCATCAGTATATGCACCAGGCTCAACCTTTAAAATGGTAACAGCATTAGCAGCGTTAGAAACAGGGGCAATAAAAACAACAGAAAAGGTAAATGATGTTGGCGTATATAGGTATTCATCAGACTATCAACCAAAATGCTGGATATATAGGTCATATGGAAGAGGGCATGGATACCTAAATGTTACAGATGCAATAAAGCATTCATGCAACTACTTCTTTTACGAATGTGGTAATAGATTAGGAATAGATACGTTATCTAGGTATGCAAAAGCATTAGGATTAGGAAGTAAAACAGGAGTAGAACTTTTAGGAGAAGTAGAAGGAACAGTATCTAGTAAAGAAACATCAAAATCTAAAGGAGAAACATTTACAGGAGGAAACACACTTCAAGCAGCTATAGGTCAGCATGATAATAGTTTCACACCAATAGAAATGGCAAAATATATAAGTATAATAGCTAACGGAGGAAACAATATAGATGTTACAATAATAAAAGGTATAATGGATGTTAATGGAAATAACATATCAGATGAAGAAATAAAAGAATTCGTAAAAAATAGATTAGGAATAGAAAAAGATAAGCCAATAGAATTAGACTTCAACAAAACAAACTTAAATGCTATATTAGAAGGAATGAGAGGAGTTACCAGTGAATCTGGAGGAACAGCATATTCGTATTTTAAAGACTTCAATATAGAAATAGGGGGAAAAACAGGTTCAGCGCAAACAGGAATAGAAGGGAAAACAAATGCATGGTTTGTAGGATTTGCACCATTTGATAATCCAGAAATTGCAGTTATAGTAATGATAGAAAATGGAGGAAGCGGAAGTTATAACTGTGAAGTAGCAAGAAATATAATAGCAGAATATTTTGGAATGAATGCAAATAAAGTAACAGAAGACATGATGGCAAAACCAACTGTACAAATACAAAATTAAAGAAGAAAGTATCATTGGGTAGCATTAGGGACATTTCTTAATCAGAAAAGAAGGTAGCATTTGGGACATTTCCTAATCAGAAACAATAAAAAACAAAAATAATCTAGCTAAATTAGAAAACGTTCTAAAGCGGAAAAAAGCAGTAACCAAAACAAACATAAAAACCTTCAATAAAAAGAGAAAGGAAGTAAAAATAATGAGAATATCAAATATATCAATAAATTTAAAAAAAGATAAAATTATCATAAAAATAAAAGATACAGCAACTCAAGAACAAATAAAAAAAGAACTAAAAAACAAATTACCAGAATTAAAAAAACTATACAAAGAAGAAAATACACCAATAGAAGTAGTTGGTAAAGTATTAAAAAATGCAGAAATGGATGAAATACAAGATATAATAAAAAAACAAATAAATGTAAGAATAGAATTTGAAACACCAAAAGCCTTAGGGTTATATGGTATAAAAAAGACATTCAATAAAGAAATAAAAGATTCAAAAACAAAGTTCTATAAAAGTTCGTTACGTTCAGGTCAAAAACTTGAATATGAAGGAAGCTTAGTAATACTAGGAGATGTAAATGGAGGGGCAGAAGTAGTAGCAGAAGAAAATATTGTAGTATTAGGAAACCTAAGAGGCTTAGCACATGCAGGTGCAAAAGGAAATAAAAAAGCAATAATAGCAGCAAACATAATAGAAAGCCCACAACTACGTATAGCAAATATAATAAAAGAAAAAGAAAATACTGAAGCAGAAGAAACAATAAAGAATTATGCTTATGTAGATGAAAACAACAATATAATTGTTGAATAAAAATACAAACTCTAAGACAGGGGGATTTCTCCCCTCTGTCTCAAAGGAATGTAGAAATTTAATTTACTTTCTATCCCCAATTTAGGTTTCAACTTCTAATTAAAAAGCAACAGAAATAAAACAATATATAAATAATTATCTTTAACTTCTTCTTTATATAAAAAGAATAACAAAGCTAAAATTAGTAAATCATCGAAATATAATTTTATTCCAAATATTTCAAAAAATTGATCATAATCTTCAGAATTATTATTTTCATTTTTATTTATTTTAAAAGTATCTTCATTAAAATCTGAATGAGAAAAATTTGTATTTATATTATTATGAAAATTATTGTTATTTTTTTCATAATTCATATTAGAGTCTTTAAATTTATCATTTGAAAAACTAGAATTTTTATGCATGTTTGTACTAGGTTTAGGCCTACTATATGAAGAGAAATTACCATTTCTCGTTATATAGTGCCAATTAACTTGCTGCATGGGCCTCACTTTAGGTGAACCGAATAGGGGAATTTACATTTCTTATATAATTAGGGGGACCAAAAAATGGAAAACCTGGCATCATTTTATATTCTCACCACCCATTGAATTAAAAACTTCCATCATAGAAGAAATATTCATAAATTTCATATACTGATCTAATTTCTCTTTTCTGGAAGGTTTTAAATAAGGCTTTAATGATAAAAGTAAATTAGACCTAGGGTCATCCTTCTTCGAGTTCATTTTACTCATAACATTTTTTATTTTCATGATGGTAGCCATATCTATATTAGAAAAATCAAAATTATCATTAACATTATTATTAGAATTATTACTATTATTTGAGGTAAAATTAGATACAATATTTTTTAAATTATCGGAATTACCGAGTGTTTCCAAGCATATTGGAAAGATTTTTTAACATTTCTTCATCCATAAAATCACCTCAAAAATTAACTTCATACCTAATACTATTCAGCAACATTAAATTTTGTTACAAAAAATATAAAAAACAAGGATAAAATTTTTAAAGTGGAAAATTCATATAAGAAAAAATAAATTTTACAAAATTATATTCTTAGTAAACCCACTAATATCCTAGATGACTTCCCTAAAAATATAAAAAAATATTTGTAATAAAAATTTAATATATTTTCTGATAAATAAGTATCCGTAACTATATTTAGAAATATAAAAAAATAATAAAATAATGAGCATTGAAAAAACTCTAAAAATATGCAAAAATATAATAAAATACATAATTAAGGAGAATTATGTCTAAAAATGAAATATACTAAATAATAAAAAACATAAATCTACATAAAAAGTTTAAAAAATACCCTAAAAAAGTTGAAAAACAATGGAAAATGAGGTATAATAAAATATAGGCAAATATATAAAAAATAAAGAAATTAGGAGGACATTTCTATGTACAAAAAAGGTAACAAAATAATTGCAAGCTTAGTAGTATTCATGATGTTAATAACTAACATGAGTACACTAGGAATTCAAATAGGAGGAGTAATTGCAGCAAGTTCGGAATTAAATGAACAAAATAATAAAACAAATAATGCAAACGTAGAATTTGATGTTTATTTTGGACAACAAGAAAATAAAGCACATGAAGCAATTACAAAAATAGGAGAAGAAAATAAAATCGTAGCTGATATATCTGTAAAAAATTCAGGATATTTAAAAAATGCTATGGTTGAATTTGCTGATGCTAACTTTAAAGTTAAAAATACAACAAACTCACAAGAAAAAGTTTTAGGTGTTGAAAACAATAAATTATATTTAAATCAAATAGATGCAGGAGAAGATATAAAATTTGAAATACCAATTGAATTTGAACATAGTATGCAAGTTAATACTTCAAAATTTGATAAAATAAATAATATTAAATTGACAGGTACATATGTAAATGAAAATGGAAAAGAACGTAAAATAGAAAAAGAAATAAAACTAGGAGTAAAATGGACAGCAAATATACAAAGTACTACAACAGGAGAAATAACAAAATACGTTCCATTTAATGTAAATGGTCAAAAAGGTTTAATAATGCAAATGTTAGTAAAATCTTTTGTAAATGAAAATATGTTACCAATAAAAGAAAATGTAATAGAAATTTCAGTACCAAAAATAAATAATATAAATCCAAGAAACATTAATGTATATAGCAAAAATAGTAATATAGAATTTGGAAAAGATAATTATAATTATGATGAAAATACTAATAAATTAACAATAGACATTCAAAATAATATAAATAGTGAGAATCAAATATATTGGTTAAATGCACAAGAAGGTGGATATATAGTAACTTATATATATCCAGAACAAGTACTAGAAGGTATGAATGAAGAAGGAACAAACGTTAATATAGATATCAATTCAAATATAAAAGTATATTCTTGCAATGAACAAGTATTAACATCAAATTATAAAAATGAAGTTGTTTTAAAAGATAAAATAGGAGAAATTGCAGATTTAAGAATAACAACAACTGAAAACTTAAGTAAGGCATATATGTATGCAAACATTAAAGCAACAGAAAAAATAGAAACAATATACAATCAAAAGGTAAATGCAAACATAGATTTACCAGATCTAATAGATGAAATTACTATTTCAATGGGAGCAGATAAGTTTGATAAAGGAACAGATGTAATTAATACTTATTACAAAAATATAAAAATAACCAAAACAGAATTTAACAAGTTTTTTGGAGAAGAAGGATTCATAAAAATCTATTCTGGCGAAAACTTAATAGGAACAATAGATAAAAATACACAAGACGAACAAATAACATTAGAATTAAATACAGAAACAATAACAATAAAAACAAGTAAGCCAATAATAGCAGGAGAATTAACATTTGAATGTGAAAAAGCAGTAAAACCAGAAATATCTTACACAAAAGAACAATTACAAAGTTTTGAAAATATGAACTTAGAAGCAAATATACAAATAGTAAATAATGAAACAGTAATAGTAAATAAAGAGGTACAAGGTCAAACAAATTTAATAGAGCCAACACATCAAGCAGAAATACAAATAAGTGATACAAACTTATCAACAGTAGTAACAAACGAAAATATAGAAATAAGAGCTATATTAAAAACAGATTCATTAAATAACAAATTATATGAAAACCCAAAAATAATAATAGACTTACCAGAATATATAGAAAACGTGAATGTAAAAAATGTACAATTATTATTTGATGATGAATTAACAATAATATCAGCAAACCTAGTACAAAGTCAAAATGGAAATAAACAAATAGTAATAGAACTAAGTGGTGAACAAACAAAATATAGTATAGGTTCATCATATAAAGGAGCAAATATAGTTATAACAGCAGATATAACAGCAAACAATTTAACACCAAATAAAGAATCTGAATTAAAAATGACAGTTATAACAGGAAATGAGCAAATAGAGACAATACAAAAAGTTAATTTTATAGCACCAACAGGAATAGTTACAGTAAATAAAATTTCTAATTTTTCAGAAGGTAAAAATTTAATGGCATTAACAAATGACGAACAATCAACATTAGAAGTAGCAACAAATGCGAAAAATGCTATAGCAGAAATACAAGTAATTAACAATTATAATAATATAATAAATAATATTCAAATATTAGGAAGAACATTAACTTCAGGAACAACAGATACAGAAACAAATCAAGACTTAAAAAATACATTTGATGCGCCAATGGTAAGTGGAATAAATACAAATGGACTTGAAAATGTAACTATATACTATTCAGAAAAAGGAAATGCAACAGCAGACTTACAAAATACTGAAAATGGATGGAATACAGAAATAACAGACTTTAGTAAAGTAAAATCATACTTAATAGTATTAAACAACTATACAATGAATGTAGGAGATATGATTAAATTTACATATAATGCACAAATACCAGAGAACTTAGGATATTCACAAGTAGTAAATTCATTATATACAGTATATTTTGATAATGTACAAGAAGAGCAAACAATAAAAGATAAAGCAAAATCAAGAAAAGTAACATTAGAAACGGGAGTAGCACCATCTTTAGAAGTAGCATTAAATAGTTATTCAAAAGAGAACTCTACAGTAAGAGCAGGTCAATATGTTAAATTTATAGCTACAGTAAAAAATACAGGAACATCAGATATAGAAAATGTTAAATTAAATATAACAGCACCAAGAGATACCTTATATTTTTATGAAAATGAAGAAGGAGAAATATTATTAACTAGAGATACATCATTAATAGAACATAAAGATAACCCAGTACAAGATATAGCAATATCATACTTAACAAAACATACAGAATTTGTACAAGAAGATTTTTATACAGGATATAGAGATAGTGAAGAAACAGAAAAAACAATACAAGTAGGAACTGTTAAAGCAGGTGAAACTAAAGAAATTGAATATGAGTTAAAAATAGATGATGTACTAATATCAAGAGAAAACCTAGATTTAGAAGATGATGCTGAATTACCAGAAGTTATATTAAATAGTAAAGTAAGAGCAATAGCAGAGGATATGCAAGAAGAGGTAGCATCTAATGAATATAAATTAAAATTAGCAGAAGGCGACATATCAATTATTGTAGGAGCTGATAAAACACCAGATAATATATTAAATAAAAAGGATGAATTAACTTATTCAGCAAGATTAATTCAAATAAATAGATATGGTTCAATAAAAAATGTAGTAGTAACAGTAAAAGTACCTGATGAATTAATGATAAAAAGTGCAAATGTTGAAAACTTCACTTTTGCAGAAGGTGAAAAAATAGAAGCAAAAGTTGATATAAACAGAGCAAATAATATAGTAAAATTCACAATAGATGAGTTCTACTTAGGTGCTGAGATAGGCTGTAATATACTAACACAAGTTGTAGATGAAACAGGTGAGATAACTCCAGAAATAACTGCAACAGTTAATGGAGAAAATAAACATTATGGAAATATCATAAAAAATAAAATAAGTAAATTAGATTTTGAAATAACACAAAATAATTTAGATAATCCATATGTAAAAGAAAATGAAGACATTACATTTGAATATAAAATAACAAATACAAGTGATGTATATTGTAGTGATTTCACATTTGAGAATAAAGTTCCAGATGGAATGAAAGTTATAAAAGTAGAAACTATAATAGGAAATGAAACTACAAACTTAAAAGATTATACAGAAGATGTATTAACTATAAATAGAACATTTAAAGCAGGTCAAACAATTATAATTAGAGTTACAATGAGAGCTAAATTAATGGAAGAAGGCGAAACAAGCAAAGAAATAGAAAACTATGCTAAGATATATGGACCAGGATTTGAAGAAAAACAATCAAATATTGTAAAAGCTACAATAGAATACAATGAAGAAGCACATAAATATAATAAACCAGATCCAGAAGACCCAGAAAATCCAAGTAATCCAAACTCAAATAAAGTAATTTCAGGAATTGCATGGGTAGATAGTAACAAAGATGGAGAAAGAAATAATGGAGAACAACTAATTTCAGGAATGGAAGTACGTTTGTTAAAAAAATCAACAAATGAAGTTGTTAAACAAACACAAACTTCATCAACAGGGGAATACATATTTACTCAAGTGGAAGAAGGCGATTATTTAGTTGTATTTATATACAATTCATATAAATATGATCTAACAGAATATAAAAAAGCAGGAATAAGTCAAAGTACTAATTCAGATGTAATAAATGTAACTATGGATATAGATGGAAAAGAAACAACAGTTGCAATTTCAGATACAATTAAAATATCAAATTCTAATGTAAGAAATATAGATATAGGTCTATGTGAATCTGAAAAGTCAGATTTAAGATTAGATAAATACATATCTAGCATAACACTTACTTATGGAAATACAGTAAAAACATATAATCATAAAGACGCAAAACTTGCAAAAGTAGAAATTCCAGCAAAAAACTTATCAAATGCAACAGTTATAGTAGAATACAAAATAGTTGTTACAAATGAAGGAGCAATTGGAAACTACGTTAAAAAAATAGTAGATTATATTCCAAAAGATATGAAATTCAATTCAGAATTAAATAGAGATTGGTATGAATCAACTAATGGAGACATATACAATTCTAGTTTAGCAAATACTAAATTAGAATCAGGAGAAAGTAAAGAAGTTACACTAACACTAACTAAAAAAATGACAGATAGTAATGTAGGAATAGTAAATAATAATGCAGAACTATATGAAGTATATAATGAAGAGGGAATTCAAGATATAGATTCAACACCAGCAAATAGAGTAAATGGTGAAGACGATATGTCAGCAGCAGATGTTGTAATAAGTGTAAAAACAGGTGATGCAATATTATATACAGTAGTTATATCAACATTAATATGTATAACAATAGGTGTAAGTATTTACTATATAAGAAAGAAAGTTTTAAGAAAGATATAGAAAGGGGAGTGATGATGAAATGAATAACAAAACCAAAAGAATAATAAATATAATATTACTTATAATAGCAGCAATAGTTACATTTGCATTTGTAAAATCACTACCTAAAATACTAATGCAAACAGCAGAAATTTCTAAAGTAGATGATACAGCATATGCATATACTGAAGATACTATGGAATTTATAAAAAGATGTAAAAGAGCTTATGATAGAGATGATATAAGTGAATTAGTAGTATTAGATGTTAGAAGATTAAAAGATTATGAACCAGATGCAATAGAAAGAGAAATGCTAAGAGAAATATTAGGTTATACATCTTTAGATACAATGAAGGCATGGGCAGAAGCAAATGAAAATGATGCATATAATCCTAGAGCGATAATGACACAATTAAATTTTTACTATGACATATATCAAGATAATGATGTTGATGAAATTAAAAATATTGATGATAATATTATTGGAAATCTTACATATACAGACTATGTTAATTTATCATCAGAACTTAAAAATTCACCATATACATATTATTCAGCTTGTAGAATAGCAATAAAAAATAGAACTGAATTTGAAGAAGTAAAAGAATGGATAAATGATAACTGGGAAGAAAATGATAATACTTCAGGTGGAGGAAATCAAGGAGGAGGTAGCCAAGGAGGAAGCGGCTCAAATGTTGACAATCCAAGTGCAACTAATCCAGATGAAAGTGAAATAGAAGAAGTAACAAATCCATCAAGAAGTTCATTTGTGGCAACTACACAAAACCTTATTCAATTTGACTATGGAGATGGACATTATTGGAGAGTAATTGCAGACTCAGTATCACATCAAATATATTGTGCATCAAAAGGAGCTAGGTTAAGTGGACAGGGTGTTTCTTATGAAGAAGTAAAAAATAGAGCAAACGAAAACCCAAAATCAGCACATGGATGTGCAAAAGAACCTGGACATTTAGAGTCATATCCATATTATTTTAAAACAAGCGAAAGAAAGGCTAATTTTTACGAAGCATTTGTACTAACTTGGCCAGGTACAGAAGATATAGGTTGGAATGAATGGTCAGGAATTAAACAAGAAGCAGTATGGGATACACCAACATTAAGTGATAATAGGCATGCACCTAAAGCAACACTAAATGGTGTTACAGCAGAAGTTTTAGCGATACAGGCAGGATACTATCAAGAATTTATGAATAAAATTGTTGCTAATAATGGAACAATGAAAATAGGTGATAGAACAGAACAAGATAAAGTCCAAAAAAATATAGATTATACTAAAAAGGAATATACAATAGGACCATTCAAAATAGATTATATAAATGGAGATTATAATTTAGTATTTGGTGGAATATCAGACATGTATGTAATAGGAGAAAATACAAAAAGAATAGATATAAAATCAATTATATTAGTAGATCCAGTTACAGGTGAAGAAACAGAAACTTTAACAAATTACTTTGTACCAACAGGAAGAACAATGAAAGGAACTATGGCACAAGGAGAGCAAGGAGTGACAGATAGAGGAAGATATAATTTGTTAGACATATATCCACAAGCATATCCAGATCCAAATCAAGAATTCTATATAAAATATGTATCAACATCTGACGAAAAAATAGAAAAATTGCATATAGATTTTGAATGGATGGAAGCATCAGCAACAATTACATATTATAATGCAACTAAATATAAAACATCATTTAGTCATCATCATGAAACACATTATCATTCTCGTCCACGGAAGAGATAGAAGATGTAAAAGTTGTGAAATAACAGGAAAAGTAGTAACATACAATCCTTCATACCAAATATTAATGTCAGCAGAAGGAAACAGAATAATAAAACGTGATTTATTAGAAATACCAATTCCAGAAAATGGAAAACCAAGTAATCCAGATAATCCAGGAAAACCAAATAAACCAAATGAACCACCAAAAACAACAAGAAACTTACAAATTAAATTAGCTGGTCATGTATGGAAAGATGATAAATCAGGAAAAGAATCATTAGTAAATGGTATAAAAGATAATAATGAAAATATGATGCCAGGTGTAGAAGTAATATTACACTATGAAGATGGAAGTATAGTAACAAAAAAAGCAAACGGAGATACACTATTAAACCCAACTGTAACAGATGCAAATGGATATTATGAATTTAATGACGTAAATGCACAATCAAAATACTATATAGAATTTGTATATGATGGACAAATTTATCAAGCAACTGAGTATACAGGAATTAACTTAGCAGGTGGATATTCAAATGCTACAGAAATAAAAACTGAAAGAGAAGGATATAATAACCACTTCGCAGAAATTAATTCAGCACCAGGAAACTATAAAGTAAGAAGAGCATTATATTATAGTGTAGGACAAACAAATACAGCATACATCATAAACAAAACAAGTAGTGAAACACCATATGGTATTAAAGAAATATATGATTACTTAATAGAAAGAGCAGTAGCAACTAAGAGTTATGTAACAGCATATAACGAAACTTTAAATAGATTTGGAAATAATAATACAACAAAGAGTAAATTACAATTTATAGAAGATTGTAGAATGTCATCATACACAGGACAAGACACATCAAGGACATTATACCCAATATATGATCAATTTGTGGAAAACACAGTGTCAAAAATGATAAATGGAGTATTCTATCATGCATTATATCCAGAACATTTAAATATTGACTTTGGTTTAACACAAAGAGAAACATTTGACTTAGCATTAAGAAAAGATGTTGAAAAAGCTTCAATAGAGATTAATGGAAAAACTCATACATATACATATGACACAAGAAGTTTTGCAGATGAAAACGATGATGGTACATGGGATATTGGTGTAAGACTTTCAGATGCTTATTACAATACTAAATATTCAAGAGAACTATTTGGAGAAGACTACCAATACAAAGTATCAAATTATGATAATAATGGAGCAGCATATGGAAAGACAAAAGAAGATGAATTAAATGTATATGTAACATACAAACTAACAGTTCGTAACCAATCACAATCTATATTAGGAGAAGTAATGGAAATTGTAGATTACTACGATGACGATTATGAATATATAAATGAACGTTCATATATTGAAATAAAACATGGAAATAACCAAGGACTTCATGAAATAAAAGCATATAATAATAGTAGATATGGAAGTTCAAATGAAACAAATTTAAATGGTTATGATGCAGTATATGTAAGAGGTTTAGAAGGAATAAAATTAACTTCTGGGCAAACAGCATATGTATACCTAACATTTAGAGTTAAGAAAGACGATATAAACGGTGAAAACTGGATACGTTTAGACGAAAAAATAGAAAGTGCAGCAGCAATAGGTGTAGGTAAAGAAAATATTGCAGAAATAAATGGATTTAAAACATATTATAGAAATGGAACTAATATACCAAATGTAGGTAAAGTATCAGGATCAAGTAAAGTAGCTGGTCTATTTGATGTAGACTCTGTACCAGGAAATATAAATCAAAATGATGTGCCAAAAGATGGAAACATCAATTACAATAACTTCGAAGATGATACAGATAAAGCACCAAATATTAGATTAATACTATACAGAGAGAATGGACAATTACTATTTAGAACAATAGATGGTATTGTTTGGGAAGACGAAAGAACAGAAGAAAATAGAAACCAAACAACAACTGTTGGAGATGGTATAAAACAAGATAAGGAAAAAGCTATAAATGGTGTAACAGTACAATTAGTAGAACTAATGTCTAATGGAACAGAATATGTATGGAAACAATTTTCATCAGGTCAAAACTATATTAATGAAAACGATGTATATACACCAGTAATTAATATATTAGGGGAAAGTGGTAACCCACTAATCCCAGCAGACAAAGACCAAACAGAAGGAAAATATATATTCAAAAGTTATATGCCAGGAAATTATATAGTAAGGTTTATATATGGAGACACTGTAAAAACAGTACTACCAAATATGCAAACAGAGGTAACAAATGCATTTGGTCAAACAGGGCAAAATAATAAATCATATAATGGTCAAGACTATAAATCAACAACATATCAAGAAGGAATAACTCAAAATAAAGAATATGTATGGAGAAAAGCATCTACATGGCAAAATGGTCAAGAAATATTAGGAGAAGAACTAACTAGAATACAAACATTTAAAGCAGATAGTTCAAATAATGAAACAGCAAATGCAACAATACCAGCAAATAATCAACAAGGGTATTTACATGATATAACAGCGTCATCAGCAAATGCAAATGTATCAGATGCAAAAGATATTATGAAAGATGATAATGCAAATAAACAATATGGAAGACAAAGTGCAACATTAAATAGTAGAGAAGATGTAATAGATTACTCAGATAATGATATAATGAATTATATTGCAGAAGTACTAGCATCACATGAAAAACTACCATTAAACACAGCAGAATTAAATGCTAAACTAAATGAATTAATGACAAAAACACAAATGACAGCAGAAACAGGTGTAATTAATGTTGAACTTGAATATGATAGAAATGCGACACCAGGTCAAGTAGAAAGCAATCCAACTTCATACAGAATTCAAAATGTAAGTTTAGGACTAGAACAAAGGCCACAAGCACAACTTTCAATGAACAAGGAAGTAACAAATGTTAAATTAACATTAGCAGATGGCTCAACACTATTTGATGCAACACAAAAAGCTACAAATGTATTATGGAGAAACCATAAACCATATGAATACAAATATGATGTATACAAATTACAATCAGATCCAATGGCAAAAATAAGAGAGAAAAACTCATATGATGTACAATATGGACTAATACAATTAAGTATGGATGAAGAATTAATGCATGGAGCAACAATTAAAATTTCATACAAACTAACAGTAACAAATGTTGGAGAAGTAGACTATAAAGAAAATAGTTTCTACTATACAGGAAATGTAGCAGATAAAAACACTGTAGTAACAACAACAGCAAATCAATTAGTAGATTACGTAGCAAATAACCTACAATTCTACGCAGCAGACAATGAAGCATGGCAAGTAATTTCTCAAGAAGAACTACTAAATGGTCCAGTAAATATGATATATGCAAATGAAACAGCAAAATACAATACAGTAATAACAACTACAGAAAAATCAAATATATCAAAAACTAAATTAGTGCCAGTAATTTATGGCTCTGGAACAAGTAGTGTTTCTGACGAATTAATATTAACACAATTAATAACTTCAGAAAATGAAACAGATGACTTAACATATAGAAACATAGTAGAAATAGTAAGAAAAAGTAATGATGTAGGAAGAAGAAATGCATACTCAATAGTAGGTAATCAAAACCCTATTTCAGATAGTTCAGAAGTAGATACAGATGTAGCACAAATAGTAAAAATATTACCACCATATGGTAATGGAGGAATAAACTATATAATAGCAGCAACAGTTATTTTAGCAAGTGCAATACTAATTACAGGAATTATCTTTATCAAAAAGAAGATTCTAAAATAATATAAAATAAAGAACATGGAACTTTCCATGTTCTTTATTTTATAATAGGGAACTACTATATATTAGTTAAAATTGTAGGGGGGAAGCAGTACCTATCAATGTAGAGAATCTACTTTTGTTAGTAGAGGTCGTACTTTAGTGAACCTTAATAAATATTATAATTTAAGTACCTATGATAATATTAAACTACTTAAATGAATAAACTTTAACAGATAAATTATTAACAAACATAAATTATAATAAATGTTGAAAATAAAATAAAAAAATGATAATATAATAAAGCAATAAATAAAAATTAGGAGTCAAAATGAAAGAAATATTTATGAAAGAAGCACTAAAAGAAGCAAAAAAAGCATATAAAAAGCTAGAAGTTCCAGTAGGTGCAATTATTGTAAAAGATGGAAAAATAATAGCAAGAGCCCATAATTTAAAAGAAGGAAAAAAATGTGCAACAAAACATGCAGAAATAATAGCAATTCAGAAAGCAAGTAAAAAAATAAGTGCATGGAGATTATCCGATTGTGAAATGTATGTTACATTAGAACCATGTACAATGTGTGCAGGAGCAATTATTCAAGCTAGATTAGGAAAAATATATATAGGAACAATGGACTATAAAACAGGAGCATGTGGAAGTATATTAAATGTATTAGAAGATTATCCATTCAACCATAAAGTAGAATATGAAACTGGAATTCTAAAAAATGAATGCGAAAGTATTTTACAAGAATTTTTCAAACAGTTAAGAAAAAGAAAGAAATGTAGGAGGATATAAATGGAAGATAGTAGAAAAGATAAAATAAAAACAGCAATAGCAGCAGGTATCGTTTTACTATTAATACTAACAGCAATAGCCATATCTATAAAATATAGTGTAGAAGGAGAAAAAAGTATGCCCTTTAAACTTTCAAAAATAGTAATTGGTAGTATGGTAGTAAGTGAAGATAATGGAATATCAATAGAAAATAAAGAAAATAGAATAATACAAAATAATGGTATATATATTGAAATAAAGAAAAATGAAAATTATAAAGAAACAGCAGTTATAGACGAAATAGAAATATCCAATATACAAATAACAAAACAACCGCAAAAAGGGGAAGTAAAAATATATATACCAAATACAACAGAAAATAAAAAATTTACATATTCTAGTGAATATATATTAGAAGAAAATTCATTAAAATATATAGGAGCGAATAAAAGCAATACAACCACATTAGAAATTAATAATCAAGGAGGAATTATAGCAATAGCCTTTGGAAATACTAATTTAGGGACATACAATTTAGATAATCAAGAAGTAATAATAGATGGAACGATGCTTAAAAATATGGGAATAACAGATGAAGAAATAAAATTTGGAGTAAAATTTGATTTAATAATTAAGACAAAAGGAAAAAAATTCAAAACAAATATAAACTTAGATTTACCAACAGAAGAAATAACAACAACAGGAAAATCAACATTAGAAATAACAGATACCAGTAAATATGTATTTAAAAGAGAAAAAAATTAATAATACAATAGGGACGGCAATATCATTAAGTTAAGAAAAATAGTAAGTATTTAAAGAATGTACTTACTATTTTTCTTAACTTAATGATATTGCCGTCCTTATTGACTTTTTTTGTGAAAAAACTTGACAAGCTGTATGATTTTGAGGTATACTAAAATAGTATAGGGCTATTTGCCCATTTTACTGTTTACGTAATTTAAGAAGAAGAGGAATTGGACTAATTTTATGCTGTAAAACCAAGCTTTTAATGAGCAGGAGGGGGAGGTTTTATAGGGGTAAAATTAATTTCAAGAAGGACTTCTTTTTATAATATATATTTTAATTCACAAAGGTATAAATTAGGAGAACACTATAACCATTTAAATACTAATTCATAAGGGATAAGGTGTCCCCTGATATTTATTTTCTGCTTAAATCTTATTTAGGAGTGATTGTTTTGGTAAAAGATATCAAACACGAAAAAAGCACACGTAAAACGTTTGCAAAAATTGGCGATTTCGTAGAAATGCCAAACCTTATTAAGGTTCAAAGAGATTCTTACGATTGGTTCGTAGAGGAAGGATTGGGAGAAGTATTAAAAGATATTTCACCAATAGTTGATTATTCTGGTAACTTAGTTCTTGAATTTTTCGATTACTACATGGAAGATAAAACTAAATACACAGTTGAAGAAGCTAAAGAAAGAGACGCAACTTATTCTACAAGGTTACATGTAAAAGTACGTTTAATTAACCGTGAAACAGGTGAAATTAAAGAACAAGAAATTTACCTTGGAGATTTCCCACTAATGACTGAAAGTGGAACTTTCATTATTAATGGTGCAGAAAGAGTTGTAGTAAGTCAGTTAGTACGTTCACCAGGTTGTTATTATGCATATGAATTTGATAAAACAGGTAAAAAAGTATTTACATCAACAGTTATGCCAATTCGTGGAGCATGGATAGAATATGAAACAGATGGAAACGACGTATTCTGGGCAAGGGTAGATAGAACAAGAAAAATACCAGTTACATGTTTATTAAGAGCAATTGGTTTAACAACAGATGAGCAAATACTAGCTTTATTTGGAGAAGAAGCAAAAATAACAGCTACAATAGCCAAAGATACTATTAAAACACAAGATGATGCATTAATAGAAATATACAAAAAATTAAGACCAGGAGAACTTCCAACAGTCGATGCTGCTAGAAATTTATTCAATGGTTTATTCTTCGATGAAAGAAGATATGACTTAGCAAAGGTTGGTAGATTCAAATTCAACCAAAAATTAAGTTTAGCAACAAGAATAGAAGGAAAAGTAGCATTTGAAGATATTATAGACCCATCTACAGGAGAAGTATTAGTAGAAAAGGATAATACAATATCAAAAGAAGTTGCAGAAGAAATACAAAATACAGGTCTAAATATAGTAGATATAAAAGTAAATGACAAAAAAGTAAGAATAATAGGAAATGGAACAGTAAATATCCACAGCTTTGTAACAGATGTTGATATAAGTGATTTACATTTTAAAGAAGAAGTAAATTATGAAGTATTAAAATCTATATTAGAGACGACTGACAAAAAAGATTTACACAAAGTACTAGTTGAAAGAAAAGAAGAGTTAGTACCTAAACATATAACAAACGAAGATATTATAGCTTCAATCAACTATGTATTAAACCTAGATCATGGAATAGGAACAATAGATGATATAGACCATTTAGGAAATAGACGTATAAGATGTGTTGGAGAACTATTACAAAATCAATTCAGAATTGGTTTAACAAGACTTGAAAGAGTTGTTCGTGAAAGAATGACAATACAAGACTTAGATATAGTAACACCACAAACATTAATAAATACAAAGCCTATTACATCATCAATTAGAGAATTCTTTGGAAGCTCACAATTATCACAATTCATGGATCAAACAAACCCATTATCAGAGCTTACACATAAAAGAAGAATATCAGCATTAGGACCAGGTGGTTTATCAAGAGAAAGAGCAGGTTTTGAGGTTCGTGATATACACTATACACACTATGGAAGACTATGCCCTGTAGAATCTCCTGAAGGACCAAATATCGGTTTAATTTCAGCTTTATCATCTTTTGCAATTATAAATGAATATGGATTTATTGAAACACCATATAGAAAAGTTGATAAAGAAACAGGAAAAGTAACAGATATAGTTGAATATATGTCAGCGGACCAAGAAGATAACTACATAATAGCTCAAGCTTCTGAACCACTAGATGAAGAAGGAAGATTCGAAAATAAAAGAATAAAAGTACGTAACAAAACAGAAATAACAGAGGTTGACAAAGAAGATGTAGACTATGTAGATGTATCACCAAAAGAATTAGTATCTGTAGCAGCAGCAATGATACCATTCTTAGAGCATGATGATGTTAAACGTTCATTAATGGGTTCTAACATGCAACGTCAAGCAGTTCCACTATTAATACCAGAATCTCCAATAGTAGGTACAGGAATAGAATATAGAGCAGCAAAAGACTCTGGAATTACAGTTACAGCAATAAATGAAGGTGTTGTAGAAAAAGTAACTGCAGATGAAGTTAAAGTTAGAAACAAAAAAGGTGAAATAGATACATACAAACTTCGTAAGTTCAAAAGAACAAATGGAGGTACATGTATAAACCAAAGACCAGTTGTAACAAGAGGAGAAAAAGTAAATGAAGGTGATATCCTAGCAGATGGACCATCTACAAAAGATGGAGAAATGGCATTAGGAAGAAACGTACTAATAGCTTTCACAACTTGGCAAGGTTACAACTATGAAGATGCTGTATTAATTAGTGAAAGACTAGTAAAAGAAGATGTATACACATCAATACATATAGAAGAATATGACTGTGAATGCCGTGATACAAAATTAGGTCCAGAAGAAATAACACGTGATATACCAAATGTTGGTGATGATGGATTAAAAGACCTAGATGAAAACGGAATAATAAGAATAGGTGCAGAAGTAAGACCAGGAGACATTCTAGTAGGTAAAGTAACACCAAAAGGAGAAACAGAGCTTACAGCAGAAGAAAGACTACTTCGTGCAATATTTGGAGAAAAAGCAAGAGAAGTAAGAGACACATCTTTAAGAGTACCACATGGAGAAGCAGGAACAATAGTAGATGTAAAAATATTCACTAGAGATAATTCAGATGAATTAGGACCTGGTGTAAATCAAGTAATACGTTGTTATATAGCAACAAAGAGAAAAATATCAGTTGGAGATAAAATGGCTGGACGTCATGGTAACAAAGGTGTTATTTCAAGAATACTTCCAGTAGAAGACATGCCATTCTTAGAAGATGGAACACCAGTAGATATAGTATTAAATCCACAAGGTATACCATCACGTATGAATTTAGGTCAAGTTTTAGAAGTTCATTTAGGTATGGCAGCAAAAGCACTAGGATGGAAAGTTGCAACACCAGTATTTGATGGTGCATCAGACGAAGAAATAAAAGAATTACTACGTGAAGCAGGGTTAAGAGAAGATGGAAAATCAATATTAATAGATGGACGTACAGGTGAAAAATTTGATAATCCAGTAACAGTTGGTGTAATGTACATGTTAAAACTACATCACTTAGTAGATGACAAAATACATGCACGTTCAACAGGACCATACTCACTAGTAACACAACAACCACTAGGAGGTAAAGCACAATTTGGTGGACAACGTTTTGGAGAAATGGAAGTTTGGGCATTAGAGGCATATGGTGCAGCTTACACATTACAAGAAATGTTAACAGTAAAATCAGATGACGTAATTGGACGTGTAAAAACATATGAAGCAATAGTAAAAGGAGAAAATGTACCAGAACCAGGAGTACCAGAATCATTCAAAGTATTAATAAAAGAACTACAATCATTAGGATTAGACGTACGTTTATATTCAGAAAATGATGAAGAACTAGAAATAAAAGAACACATCGATGAAGGAATAGACTATGAAGAAGCAAAAATAGGAGAAGACGTATTACAACAAAATGAACTAGATGAAAACTATATAGAAATAGATGAAGACAACGAAGAGATACTACTAGATACAGATGCAGATGAGCTATTCACAGAATTAGACGATGAAGACGAAATCCTATTTGATACAGACTTAGCAGAAGACAACTTAGAAAATGATGGATTAGAATAGAAATTTAATTAGAAAAGGGCAGACTTAGAGGCCTGCCCCTACATATAAAATAGATAGAACAAAAAGAAAAATCTATAAAACGATATGTAGAAATTAAATATAACTATAAAAAATATGTAAAATTAAAAAGATGTAGGGGCAGGCCTCTAAGTCTGCTCATGAAATCAAACTAATTAAATATTTTCAAAACAAATAAAAAAATAGACAAAAAGGAATTGCACAGCAGTGGATTATTTTTGAATTTTAATGAAAGCCAAAAAAATATATTTAATATAACAATATTCTAACATTTATATTAAAATTAGAGAGGGGCTAAAAAATAGTGGATGAATTAGAGATATTTGATAAAATAAAAATCGGATTAGCATCAGATGAAAAAATTAGAGAATGGTCTAAGGGAGAAGTTAAAAAACCAGAAACTATCAATTATAGAACTCTAAAACCAGAAAAAGACGGTCTATTCTGTGAAAGAATATTTGGTCCAACAAAAGACTGGGAATGTCATTGTGGTAAATACAAAAGAGTTCGTTATAAAGGTATAGTCTGCGATAGATGTGGAGTAGAAGTAACAAAATCTAAAGTAAGACGTGAAAGAATGGGACATATTGAACTTGCAGCACCAGTTGCACATATATGGTACTTCAAAGGAATACCAAGTAGAATAGCATTAATGTTAGACATTTCACCAAGAAACCTAGAAAAAATAATTTATTTTGCATCATATATAGTAACAGACAAAGGAACATCAGGACTAATGAAATGCCAAGTTCTAACAGAAAAAGAATACCATGAAGCAGTAGAAAAATATGGATATGGAAGCTTCAAAGCAGAAATGGGAGCAGAAGCTTTAGAAAAACTATTAAGAGAAGTTGATTTAGAAAAATTATCAGTTAGCTTAAAAAAAGAATTAGAAAAAGCTAGTGAGCAAAAGAAAGCTAAATTAATAAAAAGATTAGACACAGTAGAATCTTTCAGACTTTCAGGAAATAGACCTGAATGGATGATAATGAATGTAGTACCAGTAATTCCACCAGAATTAAGACCAATGGTACAATTAGATGGTGGTAGATTTGCTACATCAGACTTAAACGACTTATATAGAAGAGTTATAAATAGAAATAACAGACTTAAAAGATTAATAGAACTTGGAGCACCAGAAATTATTAAAAGAAATGAAAAAAGAATGCTACAAGAATCTGTAGATGCCTTAATAGATAACTCAAGAAGAGGAAGACCAGTAACAGGTGCTGGAAATAGAGCATTAAAATCTCTATCAGACTTACTAAAAGGTAAACAAGGACGTTTCCGTCAAAACTTATTAGGAAAACGTGTTGACTACTCAGGACGTTCAGTTATCGTAGTAGGACCAGAACTTCAAATATACCAATGTGGTGTTCCAAAAGAAATGGCAGTAGAATTATTCAAACCTTTTGTAATGAAAGAATTAGTAGGAAGAGGTTTAGCACATAATATTAAAAATGCAAAAAGAATGGTAGAAAGACTTCGCCCAGAAGTATGGGATATATTAGAAGAAGTTATAAAAGATCACCCAGTAATGTTAAACCGTGCTCCAACACTACATAGACTTGGTATTCAAGCATTTGAACCAGTATTAGTAGAAGGTAGAGCAATAAAACTACACCCATTAGTATGTACAGCTTTCAATGCTGACTTCGATGGTGACCAAATGGCTATTCACTTACCATTATCACCAGAAGCACAAGCAGAAGCAAGATACCTAATGTTATCAGTAAACAACTTACTAAAACCACAAGATGGTAAACCAGTAACAGTACCATCACAAGATATGATATTAGGAAACTACTACTTAACAATGGAAGTAGAAGGAGAAAAAGGAGAAGGAAATTACTTCTCATCTCCAGAAGAAGCAATAATGGCTTACGAAAATAAAGAAGTAGGAATGCATGCTAAAATATTCGTAAGAATGAGCAAAATAGATGAAGAAGGAAACGAAAGACATAAGAAAGTTGAAACAACAGTTGGTAGAATAATATTCAATAAAGAAATACCACAAGACTTAGGTTTTGTAGATAGAACAAATCCAGAAAATGAATTTGAGCCAGAAATAAACTTTGTAACAAACAAGAAAATGCTAGGAAAAATAGTTGGAAAATGTATAGAAAAACATGGACTATCAAGAACAGCAGAATTATTAGATTACATTAAATCATCAGGTTTCAAACATTCAACAACAAGTGGTATAACAGTTTCAATAGAAGATGCGAAGGTTCCAGAAGAAAAGAAAACAATATTAGAAGATGCAGGACAACAAGTAGCAAATGTATTAAAACAATATAAACGTGGTTTAATTACAGAAGAGGAAAGATACCAATCAGTAATTAAAATATGGGAAAAAGCTACAAGTGATGTCAGTGTAGCCATGAAAAATAACTTTGATAAATTAAACCCACTATATGTCATGTCAGACTCAGGTGCGCGTGGTAACTTAGACCAATTAAAACAAATAGCAGGTATGCGTGGACTTATGGCAAGTACAACAGGTAGAACAGTCGAAATACCAATCAAATCATCATTCAGAGAAGGTCTAGACGCTCTAGAATACTTCATTTCTGCCCATGGTGCTCGTAAAGGTCTTTCAGATACAGCGTTAAGAACAGCCGATTCAGGATACTTAACAAGAAGATTAGTAGACGTATCACAAGACATCATAGTAAGAGAACATGACTGTGGAACACATGATGGAATAGAGCTTACAGCGATAAAAGATGGAAACCAAGTAATAGAAAGCTTAGAAGAAAGAATAACAGGAAGATATCCATTAGAAGACATCATAGATCCAGAAACAAAAGAAATAATAGTAACTACAGATACTATGATTACAGCTAACATAGCAGATAAAATAGTAGCTGCAGGAATAGAAACAGTAAGAGTACGCTCAGTATTTGGATGTAGAACAAAAAACGGAGTTTGTTCAAAATGTTATGGTATGGGTCTATCAAGCCAAAAAGAAGCAGACATTGGTGAAGCAGTTGGTATCATAGCAGCTCAATCAATAGGTGAGCCAGGTACACAGCTTACAATGAGAACAATTCACTCTGGTGGTGTTGCTGGTGTTGCCGATATTACACAAGGTCTTCCAAGGGTTGAAGAGTTATTTGAAGCAAGAAAACCTAAGGGTGTTGCAATAATAACAGAAATAGATGGTAAAGTAAAACTACAAGAAAACAAGAAAAAGAAAGAACTTGTAGTAGCATCAAGTGATGATAGCAAAACATATGTAATACCATTTGGTTCAAAACTAAAAGTAAAAGAAGGAGACCAAGTAGTTGCAGGTCAACCGCTAACAGAAGGTTCAATAAATCCAAACGAATTACTGCTAATTAAAGGACCAGAAGGAGTTTACAACTACTTAGTACAAGAAGTACAAAAAGTATATAGAAACCAAGGTGTTGATATAAACGACAAACACATAGAAGTAATAGGTAGACAAATGCTTAAAAAAGTAAGAGTAGAAGACAATGGAGATACACACCTATTTGCAGGTTCACTAGTAGACATGTATGAATTTAAAGATATAAACGAAAAAGCAATTGAAGAAGGAAAACGTCCAGCAACTGGAAAACGTGTGTTACTAGGAATAACAAAAGCATCACTAGCAACAGATAGTTTCTTATCAGCAGCATCATTCCAAGAAACAACAAGAGTACTAACAGAAGCTGCAATAAAAGGAAAAGTTGATGAATTAATAGGACTAAAAGAAAATGTAATTATAGGTAAATTAATTCCAGCAGGAACAGGTCTTGCAAAATACAAAAATACAAGAATAAGCACAGAAGACGACCAATTACCAGCAGAAGAAAGCGAAGAAGATGCAGAAGAAGCAGTAGCAGAATAAAAAAACAAAAAACCAACTCAAATTAATGAGTTGGTTTTTTTAGATAATAGAAAAAATATTATAGAAAGTAAAAAAGAAAATATAGAAATAAATAAAATTTGTTACAATACAAAAAACTTATGAATAAAAAATATAAGAGTCTGTATAAATATTGATAAATGTGTACAATATGCATAAAATGTATATAGATAGAGATAAAAGGTCATTAAAATGTCAACTGTTAGAATAACCCCTAAAATAAAAGAAGAGGTAGTTCCAATTTTAACACATTTAGGTATATACTAAGTGAAGCAATAAATATGTTAAATATTATCTTCGATACAGTACTAAATTATTTTACTTTTGATATACATGAAATAGGCTTTGTAATTCAATACAGAAACAATATAATAGCTATAGAAGTAAAATCAAATAAATCAACTAATAACATTAGTTTGACTAAATATAATGAAAGAATATAATAAAGATTTATTAGTAAGATTATTAATGAATAATTTAAGCAAAGATGGTAAAATCATAAATATACCACTATTTTTAATAGAATATATAGATAAATCTATTAAGTAAAATATATTAGTATAATAAAAAAGACTAACTAAATATTTTATAACTATAATAAATAAAGTTCATATGTCACAAATTTTTGGGACATCTCTAAAATTTGACAAAAGCCCCAAAAAATAGTAAAATTATAGTATATGTAAAGCAAAATTAAAAGGAGAATTTTATGCCTAAAAACAATAATGTAAAGGTTTTTGATAAGTTAGTTTCAAAAACAAAAGTATATTTAGTAATAATAGGGATATTGTTAATAGCAATATGCTTTTATGAACCTCATTTTATTATGCCAGCAATATTGACATTCGTATTAATAGTAATGTATGCATATTGGACAAATAATAAAAGAAAGGTAGAGCTTTCAGACCACATAAAAGATTTAACAGGTGCAGTAGATAATGCAGCAAAAAGTACATTAATTAACTCACCATTTCCATTAATAGTAATAGAAACAGATGGAAATATTATATGGAAAAGTTCAAAATTCATTAAGGAATTTGCTAATATTGATATAAATACATACTTAAATAATATTATAAAAGAATTAAAATTAGAAATAGAAAATAGTAGTGAAGAAAATAAAAAAGAACTAAAAGAATTAATAAAAAAACAAATAAATATAGGAGACAAAACTTATAATATTTTAGGCGAATATACTAAATGTAACGACAACAAAAAAGAAAATGAATATATGACAAGCTTATATTTCATAGATGAAACAGAAAATATAGATATTGTAAATAAATATAATGATTCACAAATATGTGTTGGAATAATAATGATAGATAACTATGAAGAAATAATGCAGCGAGTATCAACAGAAGATAGAGCTATAATAACAGCAACTATAGAGAAAAGTTTATATGATTGGGCAAGTGAATTTAAAGGTTTAATAGTAAAATCTGAAAGAGACACATTTATAGTTATATTAGAGCAAAAATATTTAAATGAATTAGAAAATGAAAAATTTACGATATTAGATAAAATAAAAGAAGTATCAATACCAGGGAAAATAAGGTCAACCCTAAGTATTGCGATTTCAAATGAAGGAGAATCAAGTTACAAAAAATATAAATCAGCGCAAGCAACTATAGATATTGCATTAGGAAGAGGCGGAGATCAAGCGATTATAAGAAAAAATGAAAAATATACTTTCTTTGGAGGTAGAACACAAGAACTAGAAAAGAGAACAAAAGTCAAAGCAAGAATAGTAGCACAAGCATTAGAAGAACTAATGTTAGAGTCAGCAAAAGTAGTTGTAATGGGACATTCAAATAGTGACATAGATGCAATGGGAGCAGCATTTGGAATATATAGAATGGCAAAAACAATTGGAAAAGAAGCATATATAGTAAATGAAACTACTGGAGTAAGCATAGATAGTTTTATAGAAGTTGCAAAATCCAATGAAGAATATAAAAATGTAATAATAGGAAAAGATAAAGCCCTAGAAGTTATAAATCCAGAAACATTACTAGTAGTAGTAGATACTCATAAAATGAGCTATGTAGAAGTACCAGAACTAATAGAAAAAACAAATAAAATAGTAATTATAGACCATCATAGAAGAAGTACTGATTTTATAGAAAATGCAATACTTACATTTCATGAAGTATATGCATCATCAGCATGTGAATTAGTAAC